>NZ_AMXD01000050.1 GCF_000310185.1 Thauera aminoaromatica S2
GGGGGGGGGGGTCGTGCGTGGCCGACGTTTGTCAGATGGGCGTGTCTTTGCTTTGACGAATTGATCGAAGGACTGCCTGATCCTTGGCTTTCGAGCTCCGTCACGTTCCATTATGGAACATAGAGAACTATACCTCGGGTACGCGGAGCAAAGATGCTGTATCGTTGAGACAAACGGCGGGAAAGGGTCATTGCAGGAGACCTGAGCATGTGGCTAGGTAGACCCGTACAACGGTGTTAAGTGTTATAAAACAAGGTATTGTGTTTGCTCTGAGTTGAGCGAAATACTGTGCTAATGGCCTGATTTCCGAGAGATTTGTCGGATAGAGCCGTCTAGCGGAGCATTGCCACGCCTACGTGGCAAGCCCTCCGAAGGCAGGGGTCGGACGTTCGAATCGTCTCGGGCGCGCCAAACAATTCAATGGGTCAGGTCTTTGCGGACCTGGCCCGTTTTGTTTTGTGCTCATCCCGTGGCCGAACCGCGACCACGCTGTGACCGAGCCGGTGTGAGCTCAGCCCGTCCTCGCTCCCGTTCGAGCGTTGCCTTCCGTGACCGAGCTGTCGGGGCTCGTGCGTCCTGTGCCAGCTTCAGTTCGATCTGCAGTCCCCGGGGTGGCCAGGTTCCAGTTTCCAACTGTCAGGCGACACCGTAAATTGACCCCCTAGCGACACGAGGAACTGACCCCCTCGTTCGCGAGGAGGCCATCATTGGAAACGAAGCACATCGAGGTGAATCCTGTACGCCGTCTGGTTTGCGGAGTGCAGGAGATGTTGGAGCCGGAGGCGGTCACGACGATCGTTCGGTTGGGGCAATCGGGCTGGGGTGCGAAGCGGATTGCGAAGGCGCTGGGCATCGCGCGCAACACGGTGCGGCGGTATCTGAACGCGGGCGGGCCGGTGGCGTACCGGCAGCCGCAGCGTGCCAGCGTGCTGGGCGGTCACGACGCATGGCTGCGGGAGCGTTTCCTGCAGCACCGGGGCAACTGCGACGTGGTGCGTCAGCAGTTGAGCAAGGAATTGGGGATCGAGACGAGCCTGCGCACGGTCGAGCGCGCGTGTCGAGGGTTCCGCCAGGAACTGGAGGCGAGTCGCCGTGCGACGATCCGCTTCGAGACCGGACCGGGCGAACAGATGCAGATCGACTTCGGCCAGACACGTGTGCTGATCGGCGGCGAGTCGGTGCGAGTGTTCCTGTTCGTGGCGACGCTGGGCTATTCGCGCCGGGGATTTGCGTGCGCGTTCCGGCACGAGCGCCAGAGTGCGTGGTTCGCTGGGATCGAGGCGGCGTTTGTCCACTTCGGCGGACGGCCGCAGACGCTGCTCATCGACAACGCCAAGGCGCTGGTCGACAAACACGACACGCAGACGCGCCAGGTCCGACTCAACAGCCGCTTCGAGGCGTTCTGCCGGCACTGGGATATCCGTGCCAAGGCGTGCGCGCCGTTTCGCGCGCGCACCAAGGGCAAGACCGAGAACGGCGTGGGCTACGTGAAGAAGAACGCCATCGCCGGCCATGCTTTCGAGAGCTGGACGGCGATGGAGGCGCACCTGGCGCGCTGGCAGCGCGAGGTGGCCGATGTGCGCATCCACGGTACGACCGGTGTCACGCCCGCTGAGCGCTTCGACTTGGAGCGTGAACACCTGCGTCCGGTTGCCGGGATCGCCCCCTTCCTGCAGGTGCGCGAGCTCGTGCGCCGAGTCAATGCGGAGGGCTGCATCGAGCTCGACACCAACGCCTACAGCGTGCCGTGGCGGCTGATTGGCGAGACGGTGACGGTCGTGGTCAGCGCCGACACCGTGGTGGTCGAGTACGCCGGCGAGGAAGTCGCCCGCCATGCGGAGCTCGCCGGCAGTCGCGGTCGCAGCATCGAGCGCAGCCACCTGCTGGGTGGGTCGCTGCCGCCGGCCCAGATCGAGGCGCCGCCGCCCACCGATGCGCTGCTGCGTCCGCTGGCCGAGTACGAAGCGCTCGTCGGAGGAGGCTGGTGATGATCGATGCCGACCGACTCGACGAACTGCTCACCCGGCTGCGGCTCACGGCGATCCGCGACCAGCTCGACAGCCTGCTCGACGAAGCCAGCCGGGCGCAGATGACACTGCGCGAAGCGCTGCTCTTCCTGGCCGAGCGCGAGGTCGCCCGGCGCGACACCCGACGCATCCAGATGGGCATGAAGCTCGCCCGTTTCCCGTGCGTGCGCACGCTCGAAGGCTTCGACTTCGACGCGCAGCCCTCGATCGATCCAGGGCAGATCCGGGATCTGTCCTCCGGTCGCTGGATCGGGCACGGTCAGGCCCTGCTGCTGCTCGGTCCGCCGGGCGTAGGCAAGACGCACCTGGCGGTCGCCCTCGGGCGCGAAGCGGTGGATCGCGGCTACACGGTGCTCTTCACCTCGGCAGCGGCGCTGATGGCCGGGCTCACGAAGGCGCACGCCGACGGACGGCTCGAGGAGAAGCTGCTGCAGCTCTCCAAGCCCAAGCTGCTGATCATCGATGAGCTGGGCTACCTGCCGCTCGAGCCGGCCGCTGCGCACCTGTTCTTCCAGCTGGTGTCGCGACGCTACGAGCGGGCCAGCATGCTGATCACCAGCAACCGGCCCGTTGGCGAGTGGGGGCAGGTGTTCGGCGACGCGGTGGCCGCTACCGCCATCCTCGATCGGCTGCTGCATCACAGCCAGGTCATCACAATTAGGGGCGACAGCTACCGGCTGCGCGACAAGCGCCGCAGCGGCCTTCTGCAGAAGGCCGCTGCCCCCACCCCGATCACGTCGGAGAGTTGATTAACCCAGGGGGTCAATTCCAGATGTCGTCAGGGGGTTAAATCTTCGTGTCGCTTGACACCAACTGCCGTGAATGCCCGCGGCGCATGGCTGCTTCTCCGACCGCGTTGCGCTCAGTGTGCGCTTCGAAGCCGCCCGGGCACGCGCCCGAATCGGCTCGCCGAGTCATCCTCGTGCTCGATCGAGCCTCTCCCGCGACGCCCATGATTGCAGTGTTTGTGACGATTCATTTTTCTGAAACATTGCGCCGCTAGCATTCGGCGTGGTGCTACAGGTGCCGTTTCTTGCGCCTGGCCTCGTGCATAACTTTCGGAGAAATCGATGAAACGAACCGTTCTTGCTTCTGCATTCCTCGCGCTCGCCGCGACGTCGGTCCAAGCCGAATCGCTGGTCAAGGTTGACGGCTCCAGCACCGTGTACCCGGTCACCGAGGCCGTCGCGGAAGATTTCCAGAAGTCGGTCAAGGGCGAGATCAAGGTCACCGTGGGCATTTCCGGGACCGGTGGCGGTTTCAAGAAGTTCTGCCGCGGTGAGATCGACGTCGCCAACGCATCCCGCCCGATCCTGAAGAAGGAAATGGAAGACTGCGCCAAGGAAGGGATCACCTACTACGAACTGCCGGTGGCCTTCGATGCCCTGACCGTCGTCGTCAATCCGAACAGCAAGATCACCCAGCTCAGCGTCGCGCAGCTCAAGAAGATGTGGGAGCCGGATGCCCAGGGCAAGGTCTCGAACTGGAACCAGGTCGACCCGTCCTTCCCGGATGCGCCGCTCAACCTCTTCGGGGCGGGTTCCGACTCCGGTACGTTCGACTACTTCACCGAGGCCATCAACGGCAAGTCCAAGGCTTCCCGGGGCGACTACACCGCCTCCGAGGACGACAACGTTCTCGTCCAGGGCGTGTCGCGTGATGTCAACGCGATCGGCTACTTCGGCTACGCCTACTACGCCGAGAACCAGGGCAAGCTGAAGGCCGTGGCGATCGTCAATGCCAAGGGCGACGCAGTGCTGCCGTCCGAGAAGAGCGTGATCGATGGTTCGTACAACCCGCTGGCCCGTCCGATCTTCATCTACGTCTCGGCGAAGGCGCTCGAGCGCGCCGAGGTGCGCCAGTTCGTCGATTTCTACATGAAGAACGCCCCGGCGCTCACTTCGGAAGTCAAGTACGTGCCGCTGCCGGCCAAGGCCTATGAGGCCAACATGGAGCACATGAAGAGCAAGAAGCTCGGCACGGTGTTCGGTGGCCATGCCGACGTGGGCGTGACGATCGAAGAGCTGATCTCGCGCGAAGCCAAGCTCTGATCCTTGATTCTCCGAACTGCCTGGATGGGGGTTGTCCCGTCCAGGCAGTTTTTCACCCTTGGAGGGAGCCGTGCCTGGATCCCGAGTCATGAGGATGGACATGTCGTCCATGCACACCACTACGGTCAGCGAGCGCCTGTCGAGAAAGCTTTCGCGCAATGTGCGCGAGCGTGCCATCGAACTCGTACTCTTTCTTGCCGCCTCGGTTTCAGTCCTGACGACCATCGGGATCATCTGGATCCTGATCTTCGAGTCGTATCACTTTTTCGAACACGTCCCGGTGTGGGATTTCCTCACCGACACGATGTGGACGCCGCTGTTCTCGACGCCGCGCTACGGCATCCTGCCCTTGCTGCTCGGTACCGTAACCACGTCCCTGGTCGCGCTTGCGGTCGCGGTGCCGCTGGGCACGGTGATCGCCATCTACATTTCCGAGTTTGCCTCACCTCGTGTGCGTGAGATCGTCAAACCGTTTCTCGAGTTGCTCGGTGGTGTCCCGACCATCGTTTATGGCTATTTTGCGCTGACGGTCGTTTCGCCCGTTCTGCAATACTTCTTTCCGTCCCTGCCCGGCTTCTCGATGCTCGCAGCGGGTCTCGTGATGGGCATCGCGATCGTTCCGTACATCAGTTCGCTCTCCGAGGATGCGATGCGGGCGGTGCCGATGAGCCTGCGCGAGGGTGCATACGCGATGGGCAGCACGCGCTTCCAGACTGCCGTGAGGGTGGTCCTGCCGGCCGCGATTTCCGGCGTGCTTTCGGCCTACATCCTCGGGATTTCGCGTGCAGTCGGCGAGACTATGATCGTGGCGGTTGCTGCAGGCATGCAGCCGAACTTCACCATGGATCCGACGCAGCCGGCGCAGACGATTTCGGCCTACATCGTGCAAGTCGCAATGGGCGACCTGCCGCATGGTTCGATCGGATATCAGTCGATTTTCGCTGCTGGTCTGAGCCTGATGCTGCTGACCCTGTTCTTCAACATCATGGGGCACCTGATTCGCCGTCGTTATCGCGAAGCCTACTGATACCGGATTCCTGAGAATGAACAATCAAGACATCGCTTCGATCCGCGGCATCATCCGAGGCAACCGCCGCTGGGATCTGATCTTCGCAGTTGCCGGCTTTCTGGCATTGACGGTCGGGGTGCTGGCCTTCGTGACCTTGTTCGGCCAGATGGTGATCAACGGATGGGAGCGCCTGAACCCGGACTTCTTCACCAGCTTTCCGTCGCGTCGGGCGGCAAATGCGGGCATCTTGTCGGCGTGGGTCGGCTCGCTGCTGGTCATGCTCGTGACCGCCTTGTCGGCCGTTCCCCTCGGCGTGGCGGCAGGCGTCTATCTCGAGGAGTACGCACCGAAGAATCTGGTCACCGACATCATCGAGATCAACGTGACCAACCTCGCCGGCGTGCCGTCCATCGTCTATGGCCTGCTCGCCCTGGGCGTGTTCGTCTACATGTTCGGCTTTGGCCAGAGCGTGCTGACGGCGGGCTTGACGCTCGGCCTGCTGATCCTGCCCGTGATCATCGTCGCCACGCGTGAGGCGCTGCGCGCGATTCCGGTTCATGTGCGCGAAGGTGCGTATGGTTGCGGCGCGACCCAGTGGCAGGTGGTCAGCGACCATCTGGTGCCTTACGCGACTCCCGGCATCATGACCGGCGTGATCATCGGCCTGTCGCGAGCGATTGGCGAAACCGCGCCGATCATCACGATCGGTGCCCTGACCTTCATCGCCTTCCTGCCCGCGTCGCCGATCTCCTCCACGGCGCCGTTCATCAACTTCGACTGGCTGTGGTCGGGCTTCACCGTGATGCCGATCCAGATGTTCAACTGGACCTCGCGCCCCGAAGAGGCATTCCAGCAGAACGCGGCCGCGGCAGGTCTGATCCTGGTGCTGATGACCCTGCTGATGAATGCACTTGCGATCTGGCTCCGCTATCGCCTGCGCAAGAGCATCGCTTGGTAAGCGACGCTGCCCGACTCCGAAAACTGATCCAGAGACGCCCTCATGGCCAAAACTGAACTGAAAACCGAACTGAAGGCGGAAACCCGCGATTTCAACTTCTATTACGGTGACTTTCACGCTCTCAAGAAGGTGAACCTTCCGGTGCTGGACAAGCGCGTGACCGCGCTCATCGGCCCCTCGGGGTGCGGCAAGTCGACCCTGCTGCGCTCGTTCAACCGCATGCACGATCTGTATCCCGGGAACCGCTACGAGGGCGCCATCGTTTTCCATCCGGACAACACCAATATCGTCGATCCCAAGGTGGACCCGATCGAGGTTCGCATGCGCATCGGCATGGTGTTCCAGAAGCCGAACCCGTTTCCCAAGTCGATCTTCGAGAACGTGGCCTATGGCCTCAAGGTACGGGGGGAGCGCAGTCGCAGCGTGATCGAAGGCCGTGTGGAAAGCGCGCTGCGTGGCGCCTCCCTGTGGAATGAGGTCAAGGATCGCCTCCAGCAGCCCGCCACCGCGCTGTCGGGCGGCCAGCAACAGCGGCTCTGCATTGCGCGCTGCCTGGCCACCGATCCGGAGCTGCTGCTGTTCGACGAGCCCACCTCCGCGCTCGATCCGATCGCGACCGCGAACATCGAGGAACTGATCACCGAGTTGCGCGAAAAGGTCACCATTCTGATCGTGACCCACAACATGCAGCAGGCCGCGCGGATTTCGGATTTCACGGCTTACATGTACGTGGGGGAATTGGTCGAGTACGGCGTGACGGGCGACATCTTCACCAAGCCGGTCAGGAAGGAAACCGAGGATTACATCACCGGGCGTTTCGGCTGAGCGAAGTTTCGGCCAGGTGCGGCGGCTGAGATCCTCGGGATGCCATCTTCAGGCGTCGTCGCGCGCCTGCAGCCCGAGGCGTCGCATCTTTTCCCACAGGGTCTTGCGGGTGATGCCGAGTGCCTCGGCGCTGTGGGTCATGTGCCCGCCGTGCTGCTCGAGGACCATGCGCAGGTAATCGCGCTCGCAGTCCATCAGGTAATCCGCCAGCGGGCGTGAGGTCGGCGCTTCGGCGCCGACGTCCTGGTCTTCGCCAAAGAAGGCGTCGGCGCCGAGGACCGGGCCCGGCGACAGGATGCAGGCGCGCTCGACGGCGTGCTTGAGTTCGCGCACATTGCCCGACCACGGGTAACGCGCGAGCGCTTCCTGCGTGCGCGGATCGATCCGCCGGGCTTCCTCCGGATGGGCGCGGTTGAAGGCCTCGACGAAGTGCTGCATGAACCAGACGATGTCTTCCTTGCGTTCGCGCAGCGGCGGAATGCGCAGGTGGATGACGTTGATGCGGTAGTAGAGGTCCTCCCGGAAGCGGCCTTCCTCCACCATCGCCTTGAGGTCGCAGTGGGTGGCGCAGACGAGGCGGAAGTCCACCGCAATCGTCGTCTCGCCGCCCAGGCGTTGCAGCCGATGTTCCTGCAGGACGCGCAGCAGCTTGGCCTGCATCGACAGCGGCATGTCGCCGATCTCGTCCAGGAACAGCGTGCCGCCCTGCGCCTGTTCGAAGTAACCGCGCCGGGCCTTGGCCGCGCCGGTGAATGCGCCCTTCTCGTAGCCGAACAACTCGGACTCGATCAGGCTCTCTGGAATTGCTGCGCAATTGACCGCGACGAAGGGCGCCTCGCCGCCGGCGGCATGGTAATGGAACAGGCGTGCCACATGCTCCTTGCCGACCCCGGACTCGCCCGTGATGAGCAAGGACTCGGTATGCCGGGCCAAGCGAGGCATGTTCTCGGCGATCCGGCCCATTGCCGGCGATACGCCAAGACGCTCGTCGCGTCCTGAGGCAGTCCGGGCCACCCCATAGCGCTCGGCGAGCGCACAGACCTTGGCGACCAGAGCGTCCGGATCGAAGGGCTTGGTGATGTAGTCGGCGGCGCCTGCCTTGATCAGCGCGACCGCGCGCTCAATCGCCCCGAACGCGGTCATGAACAGGAAGGGCGGCAGCGCCGGGGCTTCGGCGAGGAGCTCGATAAAGAGGTCGCCACCGTTGCAGTCGGGCAGGCGGATGTCGCTGACCACGACCGCATGGCGCCGGGTGGCGAGCGCATCCCTCGCTTCGGCGCCGGTGCGGCACCAGTCCACGTCGAAGCCCTCGAGCCGGAACCGGTCGGACAAGGACTCGCCGATGATCTCGTCGTCCTCGATCAGGCAGATCCGCGGCTGCGGCGTACTGTCAGGAGTTGCCATAGGGAATCTCGATGCTGAAGGTCGTGGAGCCGGGTGCGCTTTCGACGTGGATCTCTCCGCCGAGCTGGCGGGTGATCTGATACACGATCCACAGTCCGAGCCCGTGGCCGCTCTCGCGCCCGCTGGAGAAGGGCTCGAACAGGTAGGGCATCTCGTCCTGGCCGATATGGGCGCCATCGTTGAAGACGGCGACGGCCAGTGCGCGCCCGGCCGTGCGCACGTCAAGCCTGACCATGCCCCCGGCCTCGGCGGCGGTCACCGCGTTCAGGAGCAGGTTCAGCACGATCTGGCGCAGCAGTGTCGCCGGTAGCGGGACCGGCGCGGCGATGCGTCCATCGACGACGACGCGCACCGCGCGCGCATGGGCCTCGGCCTCGACCAGGATCAGCAGATCGTCGACGTCCTCGGGCGCAAAGTCCCGATCGGCAATCTTCGCCTCCACCAGCAGCGCGCAGACCGTGTTGCGGATCTGGCTCAGCCCGCGCTGCAGCAGCGACAGCGTGCGTTCGGTGCGTTCGGCGTCGCCCCCGTGGCGCTGCAGGGTGTTGAGCGCGGTGAGCATGCCGGTGAGCGGGTTGTTGATCTCGTGCGCGATGCCGGCGGTCAGGCGGCCGATCGCTGCCAGCCGCTCGGAGCTCAGCATCTGGCGCTCCATCTCCTGCTTGACGCGCATCTCGGCCACCATGCGCCGGAAGGCCGCGCCGAGCTGGCCGATTTCGTCGCGACTCTCCGGCAGGTCGGCCAGCCGTGCGGCCTCGACCTCGAGCGGGAGCTGCTTCATGGCCTCCGCCAGGCGCAGCAGCGGCCGTGCGGTGCGCTGGGCCCAGGCCCAGGACACCGGCAGCAACAGGATCAGCACCAGCACCGTCACCCCGCCCGCCCGTCCGACCAGGCCCGCGACGCGCGGCAGCAGGGCCGGCTTTGCATAAGCCAGGATGACGTGGCCGAGCGCGACACCGTCCGAAATCAGCGGTGTCATCACGAAGAAGAGCGGGCTGTCGGCGGGTTCCAGCAGGCGCTGGTCCTCGGGGGCGCCGTGCGATAGCTCTGCGCGCAGCAGCCCGTAGGCACCCCCCGGGGTGGCTGCGCTTGATCCGATCGGAAAGGTGCGCGGCCGGGTGGAGACGAACACGCGATAGTCCGCATCAGTGACGAGCACCACCTGGGCCTGCAGCTCCGGTGCGGCGGGGTTGGGTTCATGGGCCGACTGCAGGATCTCGTACGCGCGCCAGATGTCGTCATGGAGCACCGGCATGACCAGCGTGTGCGCCAGCACGCGCCCCATGCTGCGGGCGTGGCCTTCGAGGTTCTGGCGCACGATCTCATAGTCGCGTGCGACCAGCGCCACCGTCACCGCGATCGCGGTGCCGAGCACGGCCCCCACGACCCGCAGCGGAATCTTCCAGCGCAGGGAGAGATCGGCGAGCCGGTTCATGGGTGGCTGACGCGCGCGGCCATGTCAGCGATCTCGTCGTAGAGCGTGGGTGCGCCGACGGTGAAGCCGTCGAGGCGAAGGCGACGCAGCAGCTCCAGCCCGCCGGGGTCGTCCGCCATCTCGAGCAGGACGGTGCGGAACCGGTTCAGTTCGTCGGCCGGGATGTCCGCGCGCGCAACGAAGGGCGGGTAGCCCAGCGGGGGCGAGCGATCGATGATCCGGGTCGCGCGCGTCAGGTCGGGGTGGGACTCGGCGAGGGTCTCCCAGACATAGCCGTCTACCGCCCCCCCATCGGCGAGGGCGACCCCGACCGCCTCGACCACCTTGCGATGCGCCCAGGTGAAGAAGCTGCGGGCGAAGAAGTTGTCCGGCGCCTCGCCCTGTGTGGTCAGCACATAGCGGGGGTAGAGGTAGCCGGAGTTGGAGTCGGGGTCGGAGTAGGCGAACACCTTGCCGCGCAACTCGGACAAGGCCGTGCTGCGGGTGTCGTCCGCGGGCACGATGATGTAGGACTGGTAGCTTGGCTGACCGCGCCAGAGCGGCACCGCCACCAGCGTCATCTCGTTCTGGTAGCGCACGAAGGGATAGCCACAGACCCACGCGAAATCGAGCTTGTGCGCGCGCACGAGGTCGACGATCTCGCGGTAGCTGCCGCGCTGCACGAAGACGACCGCGCGCCCGAGCTTGCGCTCGAGCCACTGCCGCCACTGACCCACGAAGCGCATCTGGTCGTCGAGGAAGACCGGGGTCAGGCCGATGCGAATGGGCATGGCCTCCGCGCGCGCCGGAAGTCCTTGCAGCAATACCGCTGCGCCGACCGCGCGCAGAAAGCCCCGCCGCGGCGCGTGTTCGAGGTCGCTTTGGGGGGCAGGCGAGCGGGCGGAGGCATCCCTGTTCATCTGCCCATGATAGGCATCGTGGCGATTCCTTGTCAGCCCGTGCCGGCGGGGCGTTACGGCGGCGTAACGGTTTGCGCTGCAGCAATCGGTGCCGATGTTACGCCGCCGTAACACCCCCGATTCCCATCTCGCATGGCGACGGGGCTGGCGTCCCCGGCGTTGCTGACTCGTGGCCAAAAACCCTGTTCCTGGCCTGGTTTTTGCGACGGACCCCTCAAGTGGTCCGCATGCACACGGACGGGGCCGGCGGATTGGGCGCCGATGACCCGTCTGCTGCGAAGGCCACTGCGATCGCGGCGCGGCGCGCTGCATTCATTGGAGGGGGAAGGCATGAGTGAAGAACTCAGGGTCTCGCCGATCGAGACCAGGGAGGCGCCAGGCAAGCGCCGGTTCGCGATGGTGGTCGACACGCGGCGCTGCATCGGCTGCATGGCCTGTCAGGTGGCGTGCAAGGCGGAGTACGACACGCCGCTCGGCGTCAATCGCACCTGGGTGCCGTACAAGGTTGTCGGCAAGTACCCCAACGTCAGGAAGCAGTTCCTGCCGCGGCTGTGCAACCACTGCGACGATCCGCCCTGCGTGCGCAACTGCCCGGTGGAGGCCACCTTCAAGGTGGAGGACGGCGGCTTCGTGCTGCAGCGCTATGAGCGCTGCATCGGCTGCCGGAGCTGCATGGCGGCGTGCCCCTACAACGCGCGCTTCATGCTGCCCTCGCACCGCAGCTACACGCCGATCACCAATGTCGTGGACAAGTGCACCTTCTGCTTCCACCGCGTGACGCAGAACCTGGTGCCGGCCTGCGTGCAGACCTGCATCGGACGCTCGCGCGTGTTCGGTGACCTCAACGATCCGAACAGCGAGGTCTCGTACCTGGTCGCGACCCACGCCACCCAGGTGCTGCGCCCGGAGGAGGGCACCAAGCCGCACGTGTTCTACATCGGGGCCGACCGCAACCAGACCGAGTTCGGGCGCGATGCCTATCGCAAGCCCGAGGTGATGGAGCTCGATCGAAGCGCGTTCAAGCGCCACTTCGACATCTGAGGAGAAAACCATGGGTGACTACGTCTGGTTCCACGATGTGTCGTGGCACGCGACCTACGCGATCTACTTCTTCGTGATCGGCATCTGCGCAGGGCTGGCCTTCCTGTCCTACGGCTCGTGGGTGACGCCGGAGCTGCGGCCGCTGCGCGTCAAGGCGGCGGTGGTGTCCTTCGTCCTGCTCGCGCTGGGCGGCCTGCTGCTGATCGGCGACCTGTCGCAGCCGATGCGCTTCCTCGCCATCCTCAATCCGGCCTACCTCAACTTCTCGTCGCCGCTCGCCTGGGGAGCGCTGAACATCGTCGCCTTCGGCATCGCGTCGGTGCTGTATCTGCTGGCGCTGAAGAAGGGGGACGAAGGCCGGGGCAAGCTGCTCGCCGCAATCACCGCGCTGCTCGCGCTGGGCCTGCCGATCTACACCGGCTACGACCTCACGGTGCATCAGTCGCGTCCGGTGTGGAACACGCCGGTCATCCCGGTGCTGTTCGTCGCCATGGCGATCGCGTCGGGCTCGGCGGTAGGGGCCTTGCTGGCGGCCGGGAACGAGGGCGCCCAGCGCGTGCTGCGCCAGTACCTGATGTGGTCCTGCGGGGCGGTGGGCGTGATGCTGATCTCGATCCTGGGCACCACCAGCTACGGCGGCTCGGCGCAGGAGCTCACCTTCCTCATCCTCACCACCGGCACGATGGGCCTGATCTTCGTCGGCATGGGCATTGTCGCCGGCACCGCGGCGCCGATCGCGCTGCTGCTCGCGCCCTTCGGCCGCCAGCAGGTGGGCATCGCGCTGGCTGCGCTGCTCGTCCTGCTCGGTGGCGCGGCCCTGCGCTATGCGCTGCTGATGGGTCCCCAACAGTTGCAGACCCTCTACTGACCGGTCAGGCAAGGAGATCTTCAAATGGACTTCCCGAAAATCACCCGTCGCACCTTCCTGCAGGCCAGTGCCGGCACGACTGCCGCCGCCGCGCTCGCGCCGCGCATGCTGCACGCCATGGAGAACGAGCTGGGCGGCAAGGACTTTAGCCCGGTCACCGCTGCCGAGCGCAAGGCGATCCCGGTCAACTGCCACGTCTGCAACATCCAGGACGGCGCCATCGCCTACGTCGAGAACGACCGCGTGGTGAAACTCGAAGGCAATCCGGAGCACGTCTCCACCCGCGGCCGCCTGTGCGCGAAGGGCAACTCGGGCATGTGGTACAGCTACGACCCCGACCGCATCCTGTATCCGCTCAAGCGCGTCGGCGCACGCGGCGAAGGCAAGTGGAAGCGCATCACCTGGGAGGAGGCGCTGACCGAAGTGGCGGCGAAGCTCGACGCTGCGCTCAAGGAAGACCCCAACACGATCATGCTGAAATACGGGCGCAACCGCACCGGCGGCACGATCGACCGCTTCATGAAGACGCTGGGCTCGGCCACCGTGCTCAACCACACCTCGGTGTGCGAGTCGTCGAAGAAGGTGGGACAGGAGCCGACCTGGGGGCCGGACATCGAGACGCCCGACTTCGCCAACGCCAAGTACGTGCTGAACTTCGGCTCCAACATCCTCGAGGCGGCCTACTTCCACAACCCGCTGTCGCAGCGCATCGCCGAGGGCCGCGTCGACAACCACATGAAGATCGTCACCTTCGACGTGCGCCTGTCGAACACGGCGGGTTTCTCGGACGAGTGGATCCCGGTGTTCCCGGCCACCGACGGCGCGGTGGCGCTGGCGATCGGCCACGTGATCCTGCGCGAGGACCTGCAGGACAGCGCGTTCATCGACACCTGGACCAACGTCACGGTGGATGAGCTGAAGGCGCACTACGCGCAATACACGCCGGAATGGGCGTCGAAGATCTCCGGCGTGCCGGTGCAGACGATCGAGCGCATCGCGCGCGAGTTCGCCACCACCAAGCCGGCGACGCTGTTCACCTACCGCGGCCCGGCCAAGCACCTGTACGGCTCGTACAACGAGAAGGCCTGCATGATGCTGCCGATCATGACCGGCAACGTGGAAAAGCGCGGCGGCTACTGCCTGCCGCGCGGCATGGGCTGGCCGCAGCCGAATCCGCAGCCCCCCGGGCCGAAGCACGATTCCGTGCTCGCGCATCCGCCCGAGTATCCGCTCGCCTCGCACAAGGTCAGCCACCTGGTGCCGTTCTGGATTGCCGAGGGCCGGCAGAAGATCAACGTGGCCTTCACCTACCAGGACAACCCGGTCTACACCAACCCGGGTGCGCAGGCGGTGTGGGGCAAGCTGTACCGCGACGAGAAACTGATCCCGTACTTCATCTCGATGAGCTCGCACATGGGCGAGGAGACGGCGCTGGCCGACATCATCCTGCCCGACTGCCCCTACCTCGAGCGCTGGGAACCCGAGTCGATGCCCAACTCGCTGTGGCCGTGGCTCGGCATCCGCCAGCCGGTGCACAAGTCGCTCGGCGAGTCGCGCGAGAACCGCGTGCTGCTGCGCGACATCATCTGGAAGCTCGACCCGGACGGTTCGCGCGGCATGAAGCAGTTCTGGGCCTTCAAGGATGGCGAGGACTACATGCGCCATCACTTCGACAACGTGCCCGGGCTTAAGGAGGCGGGCGGGCTGGACTTCCTGAAGAAGCACGGTGTGTGGCCGATCTACGGCACGCTCGACCCCAAGACCGGCAAGGTCACCGACAAGACCGGACGCGAGATCCAGGCCGAGTACGGCCTGTACCGGAAGGAACTGTCGGCGGCGGACATGGAGGGCGCGATGGTGGACGCGCACGGACTGATCACGAAAAACGGCAAGGCGATCGGCATCCGGCGTAACGGGCGCAACTACGTGGGTTTCCCGACGCCCAACCGGGTGATCAACGTGCGCGTGGATGAATGGGCCGAGTACGGCTTCAACCCGATGCCGACCTTCAAGCGCATCCCCTGGCACGAGACCATGAAGGACGACGAGATGATCCTGTCGACCTTCAAGCTCAACGTGCACAAGCAGTCGCGCACGGCGGCGGTGAAGTGGCTGGCCGAGATCGCGCACAGCAACCCGGCGTGGATGAACCCGGAGACGGCGAAGAAGCTCGGTGTGAAGACGGGTGATCTGGTGCGCGTCGAGAGCCCGGTCGGCTATCTGGTGACCAAGGCCTACGTCACCGAGGGCATCCACCCGCAGGTGATCTCGATCGCCACCGGCTTCGGCCACTGGGAATACGGCCGGCTTGCCACCCTGAAGCTCAAGGACAGGAAGGGTGACGCCAGCCACGGTGAAGAGGATCCGGACCTGAACAACGTGTGGTGGGACGACAAGGGCGTGCATCCGAACGCCATCATCCCGGCGGTGGCCGACCCGATCGGCGGCTCCCAGGGCTGGTACGACACGGTGGTGAAGGTCACCAAGGCCGGGCCGAACGACAAGTACGGCGATATCCACGGCGACTGGGACAAACACTACGCGGCCTACAAGGAGACCATGCGCTACGCCTACACGGGTGACCTGCATCGCAAGATGCACCCCGAGATGGCGGCGTGGGCCGGACCCGAAAGCGTGAAGCCCAAGGCGTCGGGCGGGCACTGAGCCCAGGGGGTGGGGGCGCCGATTTCGGCGCTTCCGCCGGCTGTGAATCGTCCAGCCGGGCCGCATGGCGACCCGGAATCGAACCGGAGACAACATGCTGAAAACATTGCTTGCGATCGACGACGAGCATGCAGTGGTCGTCGACGAGCGCGCGCCACCGCCGCGCCCGATCGCCGAGCGGCGTGCCGAGTACGACGCGCGCGCCAGCCTGTGCCGGCTGCTGGCCGGGGTGTTCGTCGAGGAGGCCGATGCTGATTTCGTTCGCGCCCTGCGCTGCCCGGAAGTGCTCGCGAGCTTGGCCGCCGCGGGCGTGTGCTTCGAAGCCGATTTCCTCGACGCGGAGGAGGGCGCCCTGGTCGAGCGGCTGGCCTGCGAATACACCACCTTGTTCGCGGCCAGCGGTGGCTTTCCGCCCGTCGAATCGGTGCGGCTGACCGGACGCTACAAGCAGGATCCGCACTTTCAGGTCGCCCAGGACTACGCGAAGTGGGGCTTCGTCGTGGGCAAGGGGCGCTTCGAGCTGTTTCCCGACCAGCTCGGGGTCGAGCTGATGTTCGTCGCCGAGCTGCTCGAGCGTTGCAGTGGGGCACTCGCCGCCGGCGACGAAGCGCTCGCCCGGCGCATCGAGCGCGACCTCAAGCGCTTCTGGACGCAACATCTCGCGCGCTGGGTGCGCGGCTACGCCCGCCTCGTCGAGCAGGTCGCCGAGCATTCCTTCTACCGTGGCATGGCCGCCTTCCTCCAGGGCTTTGCCGGCGAGGAGATCGCTGCGATGGGCTTGCGCATCGACGACGAAGATCACGCCCGCGCCGTGGTCCCGAAGAGCGAGATCCGCGTCGAGTTCAATCCCGACGAGCCTGTGTGCAATGGCTGCGAGTCGATTCCGGACACGCAACAGCGTGCGGCGAACGTTCACACCCTGCACGATCTGCGCTGACCCACAGGAGGTTTCGACCATGCTGCTCGATCTTCAAGCCCGGCCGATCCTGCCGCCCGACCGCCAGGTGCTGTCCGAAATCGACTGGTCCGAGGTGGCCACCTTGTGGAACTCGAACGAGCTCGGTGTGCTGCACGACCTGCTCAATGAGCGCTGGTCGCGCCTGATCCGCAACAGCGTGCTGGGCACGCGCGACCCCGAGGCCGAGTTTCTGCAGGGGTTGGCGTTTGCCACGCTGGCGCTGTTCTTCACCCAGAACCGCAATCAGGAGGGCGCCTTGCTGATGGTGGATGATGCGCTCATCGCGCTCGGCAAATACCGGCCTCGTTTCATGGGGGTGCAGATCGATCCGATCATCGGCACCCTTCAAACGCTGCGCCCGCTGATCGCGTCGCTGCCGGCTGATGGCGAAAACCCGATGTTCCCCTTCGTGTATGCGAAGTTCGAGCACGACGGAGCGCTGCCGACATGATCCGCTGCGCCTGCCTTGCCGATACCGCCGATACCGCTGACAGGGCCAAGGTGTCGGCGGAAGTCGAGTTGCTGTTCCGGTTCGATGAGCCTGGGTGCGCACCGCTTGTGGAGGACGGCGGTATCGCGATCCTGCGCCAGGGCGACGAGACCCGTGCCGCCGCCCTGCTCGAAGCCGGTGCGCCGCAGGTGCTGCTGGGCGAGGCGGTGCTGAGCGATGCGGATCTGCCGCTGCGGCTCGCCGCGCGCTTCGGGCTTGATCGCGTCGGGCTGTTCGTGCCTGCTCGCCGCATGGCGGTGTCGTGGTCCTTCGACACCGTGTCGAACGCCGACTTTCGGGTGGTGACGCCGTCGCTGTGCGAGCCCGGCTGGGAAATTGTGCGCGCCGACGGTAGCGCCACCGGCATCCGCGTGGACTGGTGGCTGGGCGAGATGAAGAAGCGTGGGATCGCCACCGTGCTGGTGCAGGTGGATGTCCTCGACGACACTGACCTCAACCTGTGTGCCGGGCTGGTCGAAGCCCTGGGCGAAGGCTTTTGGATCGCCCCGGGCGGGCAGTTCGAACCGGCGCTGGCTGACTGGGTGCGCTACGGCAAGGTCACCCGGATTGCGCTGCCGACGGCGCTTTTTGAGCGTCGCGCTGTGCTGCTGGGTGATCTGTTGGTCCCCGTGGAGCCGATGACCGACATGGAGGAAGCATGATCACGCGATTCCGACGCTACGTTGGCGGTGTGCTGGCGGTCTTTTTGCTGACCGCTTCGGTACAGGCCCACGCAGCAGCGAGCCTGCGCAACGAGATGCAGCTCGGCCTGGCGCTGCGGGTGAGCCCGCCTTGTTGCGTCGTCGATGCGCGCACCGCGGCCGCGCGCGAGGCCTCGCCGCTGGACGAGGCCCTCGTCTATCGCGAGGATCTACGGATCAACCCGACGGCCACGGTGGTGGTGGTCGCGGACACCGACGAGGCCGCGCTGGCGGTGGCCGATTCGATCGCAGCCGCCCATCCCGGCAGCCCGGTCCTGGCGGTCGAGGGCGGTGTCCTCGCCTGGCAACGCGTGCTTACTCGCATCAACGCCGAGCCGCCGGGCGGCCGCGCGTTCCAGTTCGTGATTCCCAAGAACACCTGCGAGCACGGACCCGCCCTGCAGCAACTGCGGACCGCGCCCCGATGAGCCTGGCCTATCCTGAACTCCGCGCCAGCCGCTGCACGCGCTACCGCTTTCGCTACAGCGCATGCAGCCGGTGTGCGGACGCCTGCCCGCACGACGCCCTCGCGCTCACCGACGAGGGGGGGAGGATCGACCCCGCGCGTTGCCAGAACTGTGCGCTCTGCGTCACCGCCTGCCCGACCGACGCCCTCGCGAGCGAGGCCTTGAAGCCGGTGGACATGCTGCGTCAGGCGATCCGGCATGAGCACTTCACGATCGCCTGCGCCCCGTCGGGCGCGAGCGGAGACGCTGTCGTGCCCTGCCTTGGCGCGGTGGATGCGGCCAGCCTCGCGTATCTGGCCAAGCGCCGGATTCCGGTCACCCTGCGGGGGGCCGCGCATTGCGAGCACTGCGCGCACGGTCCCCGCGGCGCGGCCCAGCTCGCCAGCAATCTCGATGCCTGCGGGCTACTTGAGGATGCGGCTGCCAGCATCGAGAAACCCGCCGACTGGATCGCTCCGCAACTGGACGAGGCCGATTTCGCGAACGCCGACAGTCGCGGATCTGCGCCCTTTGCGGCTGTGCGGCGACAGTGGTTCCGCCGCCTGGTGGGACGCGGTGTGGCGGAGGTTGCGCAGTCTCTCGAGCCCCCTGCGTCGGCGCCATCGACTCCGGACAAGGCGATCCGCCCCGGCCCCTACGCGCTGCCGGAGCGGCGCGAGCTGTTGCAGATCGTGTGCAAGCGCAAGGACGACCAGCCTTTCCGTGTGCCGCTGCACGATGCGCTCCCGATGATGGCCTTGTCGCTGCAGCCCGGATGCAACAACTGCGAGGCCTGCTTCCGCGTTTGTCCGACGGGTGCGATCCAGATCGAGGAGTCGCCGGCGGATTATCAGCTCAAGTTCGATGCCGACCGCTGTGTTGCTTGCGCGGTCTGCCTCGAGGTCTGCCAGCCGCACGTGCTCGATGCCGATGCGTCCTTCGACGCGCGGCCCGAACAAACGCCGCGCGTGCTGTTGTCGATGGCCAAGCAGCGCTGCACGCGCTGCGACCGCCATTTCGTCTCGCATACCCCGCAGCAAAGCTGCCCGATCTGCCGCGACGACGAGGACGCCTTCACGGCCATCTTCGGCTGACACGGCACGTTTGCCGAAAGAGGAGGAGAAAACGCCATGGAATGGGAATTCACGCCTGAAGATGTCGTCAAGGCACATGCGGCCTACCAGCTTGAGGACTTCCGCCGCGACCTGGCCGAGGAGGTCCGCATCAACCTGGGGGAGAGCGACCCGCTGCAACAGGTGCGCTGCTTCAACCTGCTCTACGACATGTGCCACGCGCTCGCCACCGGGCGCGCGCTCGAAGACTTCCTGCAACCATACGCCTACGATCCGCCGACCTGCGAGTTCCTGCGCGAGGTCCGGCCGCTGATGGCCGCGAATGTCGACATGCTCGGCGCCATTCTGCAGAGGATGATCATGGAGGGTGTCGAGGAGGGGATGCCGCTGGAGCAGGCGCTAGGCGAGGCCGCTTCGCGTCATGAGCGGATTGTGGCGACGGGCGCGTAGGAGGCGACTCAGCAGGTACAGGGTCCGGCATGTTGCGGCGCACCTTGTTGGTGGCATCCTGGTGCGGGACGGCGCCGGCCGCCATCACGGAGTAGCCAAGGACACGGCCGATCCGATCCGCAAGCGCGAAAGGGCGACGGGCGCCACTTGGCTCATTTGCCAGCACGTGTGGCCTGAGCCACTCGTCGAGCGTGGCTTTCCCGCAGGCGAGCCTGTCGAGCAGATGGGTGGCTGCAAGTGGCTGCGGCGCGATCGAGGGCGAAGTCCGCGACGCACAAGCGGTGCGCGCCTCGATTGCCCGCCGTATGGGTGTGGACATTGGCGCCGTCGTGCCGGCGGGTCTCGCCGGGTCTTCCGGTCAATGCACGAGGGTGCGCAGCCACCGACCGATGTCGGCGATCTCCTCGAGGCTCACCGAGTGCGGCAAGGGGTAGCGGTGCCATTCCGGCTCGATGCCCAGCTGCCGGAGGACCTCGACCGCGTGCTCTCCGAGTGCGGGAGAGACGACATCGTCGTGGGTGCCGTGCGCGGCGAAGACCGGAACCTGTCGATTCGCTTCCACGAACCCATCGACCAGCAGCCCGGGGCTCGGGATGTAGGTCGACAGCGCGATGATGCCGGCCAGCGGGGTGGGGTGGGTGAGCCCGGTCAGATAGGCCACGGCGCCCCCCTGCGAGAAACCGGCGAGGATGACGCGCTCGCCGGGCACGCCGCGCTCGGCCTCGCGCTGGATCAGTTGGCGGACGAGGGTGCGCGATTCGAGCAGTCCGGCCTCGTCGATCTGGCGGCTGTGCGGGGCGAGCGAGACGATGTCGTACCAGGCGCGCATGACGTAGCCGGCGTTGCAGGTGACCGCACGATAGGGGGCGTGCGGAAAGAGGAAGCGCACGGCGGGGCTGCGGGGCAGAGCCAGCGCCGGGACGACCGGCTCGAAATCGCTGCCGTCCGCGCCCAGGCCGTGCATCCAGATGACGCTGTAGCGGGGATCGGGTCCGGTCTCGAGCTCGATGGGCGGGGTGTCGAAGACGAGGCCTGGGGAGGAATGGAGGCTCAAGCGGGTCACCTTGTGGGAGAGTGGAGCGTCGGCGCGCGCGGCCGCGCTCGCAATTGGGCACGGAAATGCGGATGGGCACGGAAAAACGGATCGAACGGATGAATCCTGAACACCTGGTGCTGCTGCTCGAGCGCGAGATGCCCTTCGGCAAGTACAAGGGGCGGGTGATCGCGGATCTGCCGGGATACTACCTCGCGTGGTTCGCCCGCAAGGGTTTCCCGCCAGGGCAGCTGGGCCAGTTGCTCGCGCTGATGCACGAGCTCGACCACAACGATCTGGCCGGGCTGCTCGAGCCGCTGCGCAGGGCGCGGAGGCAGGCTGCCGCAGGGCCGGGCGGCGTGTAACATGCCGGCCGGTGACAAACAGGGATGTGCATCGGTCATGCGCCCGGGTCCGGTGATCGGAGCCCCGGGACGGCGGCCGTGCATGCACGACTTTCCGCTGGATCAGGGGACGGACCGATGCCGCGCTTTCTTCATACCGCCGATTGGCAGATCGGCCGCCAGTACGCGCGCTTCGCGCCCGAGGACGCGCTCGCGCTGGCCGAGGCGCGCTTCTCTGCGGTGGAGCGCCTGGCGGGCATCGCGCGGCAGGAGGCGGTGGATGCGGTGCTGGTGGCCGGGGATGTCTTCGATGCGCAGACGGTGTCCGATCGCACGATCCGCCGGCTGTTCAACGCCATGGGGGCGTATGCAGGCCCGTGGGTGCTGATCCCCGGCAACCACGACGCGGCGCTGGCCGAGAGCGTGTGGTCGCGCGCCCGCCGCCTCGGGGCCGTGGCGCCCAATGTGCATCTGGCGCTGGGCGCGCAGGTGATGGCGTTCCCCGAGCGCGGTTTCGTCGTGCTGCCGGCGCCGCTCACCCAGCGCCAGACCCCGGCCGACGAGACCGCGTGGTTCGATCACGCGGAGACGGCGCCCGGCTTGGTCCGCGTCGGCCTCGCCCATGGCAGCGTCCAGGGCGTGCTCGCCGAGGACATCGACTCGCCCAACCCGATCGCCGCCGACCGCGCCACCCGCGCCGCGCTGGATTACCTCGCGCTCGGCGACTGGCACGGCACACGGCGGATCGATGCGCGCACCTGGTATAGCGGCACGCCCGAGCAGGACCGATTCAAGGCCAACGATCCGGGCAATGTGCTGCTCGTGGACATCCCCGCGGTCGGGGCCGAGCCGGAAGTGGAGGTCCGGGCGGTGGGCCGGCACCCCTGGATCGCGCTCGAGGAAAAGCTGGCGGTGGCCTCGGATCTCGAGGGCACGATCGCCCGCCTGGAGGCCTTGCCCGAGCTTGCCGTGGTCGACCTGAGCCTGTCCGGCGAGATCCACCTGCTCGGCAGGCAGCGGCTCGAAGCCGCGCTCTCGGTGGCGGAGGCGAGGTTCCGCAGCCTGCGCGCCGACCTCTCCGGGCTGCGGCTGCAGCCCACCGAGGATGATCTCGCCGCCCTGCACGCAGACGGCTACGTGGGCCGGGTGATCGCCGAGCTGCGCGAGGAGCAGGATGGCGAGAACGCGGAGGTCGCGAGCGAGGCGCTGGCGATCCTCGCCGCGCTGCTGCTCGAGGCGCAGGCCCAGGGAGCTGCGGCATGAGGCTGCTGCGCCTGAAGGTCGAACAGCTGCGCCGCTTCCGGCAGCCCGTAGAGATCCGCGATCTCGATCCCGGCATCAACCTCTTCACCGGACCGAACGAGTCCGGCAAGAGCACCCTGGTGCGCGCGATCCGCGCTGCATTCTTCGAGCGCTACAAGTCCTCCAGCGTGGAGGATCTGCAGCCCTGGGGCGATTCGGCCGCCGCGCCCACGGTCGAGCTGGAGTTCGAGTCGCAGGGCAAGCGCTGGAAGCTGGTCAAGAGCTTCCTGAAGCGCAAGCGCTGCGATGTCAGCGTAGACGGCGTGGGGTTCAGCGGCGAGGAGGCGGAGGACAAGCTCGCGGACCTGCTCGGCTTCGAGTTCCCCGGGCGCGGGGCCAGCCGACCGGAGCACTGGGGCATCCCCGGCCTGCTGTGGATCGAGCAGGGCGCCGGGCAGGAGATCCACAAGCCGGTCGAGCATGCGGGCAGCCACCTGAAGTCCGTCCTGGGCGCCAGCCTCGGCGAGGTGACCAGCACCGCGGGGGACGAGCTGATCGCCCGGATCACCCGGGAGCGCGCGCGCCTGCTGACCGCCACCGGCCGGCCCACCGGCGACTTCGCTGCGGCGCTCGAGGCGCACGAGCGGCTCGCGCGCGAGCACGCCGATCTGCAGGGGCGGATCCGGCAGTATCGCCAGCAGGTGGATCGGCTCGGGCAGCTGCGCGAGGAGCAGGCCCGCGACGAGTCCGAGCGCATCTGGGAGGTCTACCGGCAGCAGGCCAGGGCGGCTGACCTCCGGCTGGCCGAGGTCGTCTCCTGGCAGCGCGAGCAGGAGCGCGACCAGCAGGCGCTGCAGGCCTGCCAAGCCGGCATGCGCACGAGCCTCGATCTGCTCGGCCGCTTCGAGGCGCAGCGCAAGGACCTGCACAGGCGCGCCGCCGACCGCCAGGCGGCCGAACAGGCGCTCGCCGCGCAGGATGCGCGCAGGCCGGCCGTGGAGCGTGTGCTCGGCGATGCCCGCAAGGCCTTCGAAGCGGCCCGGGCGACGGTCAGGCTGGCTCGCGAGCATCAGCAACGCAAGGACCTGGTACGGGAGCTGGCGCAGGTCGATGGCGAGCTCGCCGGCCTGGATCAGGCGCTGGCGCGCGCCCGCGAGCTGCACGAGCGGTGGCTGCGGCAGCGCGCGTTGCGCCAGTCCCTGCAGGTCGACGCCAAGGCGCTCAAGCGCCTGCGCAAGGTGGAGGAGGAGCTCGCCCGGCTTGCCATCCGCCAGGAGGCGGTCGCCACCCGACTGCAATTCGACCTGCGCGAGGTGGGCGCGCTCACCTTGGGCGGCGAGCCCTTGAGCGGGCGGGGGGAGCGCCTCCTGCTGGAGCCGACCGAGATCCTCGTCGCGCAGCTGGGAAGCCTGCGCATCCTGCCCGGCGGCGACGACATCGCCGATCTGGTGCGCGCGCGCCAGGGGCTGGCGGACGAGAGGGCGAGCCTCCTGTCCGCGCTCGGCGCGGACTCGCTGGCCGCGGCGGATGCCCGCCACGAGCAATGCCGCGAGCTCGACGAGTCCATCAAGCGCGACGCATCGGTGCTCGAGTCGCTGGCGCCCGAGGGCCTCGAGGCGCTGGCGGGTCGAAAGCAGCTCACGCAGGCGCGCCGGGAGGATCTCGGCAAACGGATCGGGGCCCTTCCCGAACCGCAGGAAGACAGCCTCTCGGTGTCCAGGGCCGAGGCGCAGCTCGACGCTGCCGAGGTGTCCCTCAAGGCGGCCGAGGCCGACGAGGCGGGCTTCCGCAGTGCGCTCCTGCTCGCCACGCAGGCGCTGGAGAGTGCCCGGGCCGAGTGGAGCCGGCTCGACGGCGAGCTGCAGGGCGCGGATCGCAAGGCGCGCGAAAAGCAGGCCGAGGACCAGCTGCTGGAGCTGCGTGCCGGCGAGAACCGGCTCGACCAGGCCCTGCGAGAACGGCAGAAGCAGATCGATCAGGCCAATCCCGGCGTCCTGCGCCAGGACGTCGAACGCTTCACGCGCAGTGCGGATGCGGCGGAGAAGGCCGCCGAGCAGCGCCGCCTCGAACTCGAGCGCCTCCGGGCCAGCCTGGAGGCGCTCGGGGCGGAGGGCCTGGAGGAGCGCAGCGCGGAACTGGACGTCGAGCTGGCGCGTGCTGCGCGCCGTAGCGACGAGCTCACGCGGCGTGCCCGCGCGCTGGACCTCCTGCTCGTCCGTCTGACGGATCACCGCCTGCAGCTCACCCGTCAGCTGCAGGCGCCCTTGCAGCGCCACCTGAACCGCTATCTGCAACTGCTGTTTCCGGAGGCCAGCCTGAGCGTGGACGAGGCGCTCGTGCCGGAGATCCTGGTGCGCCAGGGCCACGGCGGGGAAGAGCGTGGCCGATTCGCCGAGCTGAGCTTCGGCGCGCGCGAGCAGATGGGCCTGATCAGTCGCCTCGCCTACGCCGACCTGTTGCGCGAGGCCGGCCGGCCGACGCTCGTGATCCTGGACGATGCGCTGGTGCACAGCGACGTCGAGCGCCTCGGCAACATGAAGCGGGTGCTGTTCGATGCTGCCGACCGGCATCAGATCCTGCTGTTCAGTTGCCACCCGGACAGCTGGCGGGACCTGGGCGTCGTGCCCCGGGACGTCGCCGCGCTGGGAGGCTGAGCGACCACGCCATGACCCGCCGACGGCCCGACAACTCCTTCCACGGTCTCACGCTGGAGGAGGTCCTCTTCCGACGCGCAGACCGGCTCGGCTTGCCGACGCTCGGCGGCGGGTGAGCATCCGCGGCTTCGATCACGAACCCGGCATCGCCTCCGGCCCGAGTTCCTGCACCGCACGCCGTGGGCGCGCGCACAGGTCGAGGCCCTGTACCTCGACACCCGGCCGCCCGCCACCGGCCCGAGCGCGGGCGCGCAGATCCACGGTCCGGGCGCCGGAATCGACTCATAAGAATCTTCGATTCATTTTGTGTTGACGGATTTTCTCGGGTCTCTATAATGCGCGGCTTCCCGAACGCAACAGCGAATCGGCGAAACAGGAAAGCAGCTGAATTCTTTCCTTGCTGCAAGACGGCAGATCTTTAAAAACTTGGACAACCGATAAGTGTGGGTGCTTGGTTGTTGTGGTCGGCGACTTTGGTCGCATAGGTATCACAATGA
>NZ_AMXD01000051.1 GCF_000310185.1 Thauera aminoaromatica S2
GCTCCGGCCGGCGCGGGCGCTGCCGCCGGATTCGCGACGGGCGTCGGAGCGCCGGCCGGCGCGGGCGCCGCGGTGCCCGACGCGGAGGCAGGCGACTCGGGGAGGATGGAGCGCACCTCGGCGACCGTCTCGCCGATTCCCGACTCGACCCCGGCGACACCGGTGCGCACCGAGGTCTCGAGTTCCTGCGCCTGGTGCCGCACCTGTTCCTGCAGCTTCTTGAGTTCCTCGAGCTGCATCTCGCGCTGGATGTCGGACTTGACGTCGGAGACGTAGCGTTGCACGCGCCCGAGCAGGTGCCCGGCGGTGCGCGCGACCTTGGGCAGGCGCTCCGGCCCGACCACGATCAGCATCACGATGCCGATCACCACGAGTTCCGAAAAGCCGAAATCGAACATGTGTGCTCGCTCGAGACAGGGGCCGCCACCGGCCCGCCGTAAAACGAAGGGGCGCTCCGGTCAGGGCGCCCCCGATGCTGGTTCGAGACGCGAGGCTCAGGACCGGTTCTGGTCGACCTTCTCGCGCGCCTCGCCCTCGATCGTCTGGCCCTGGGCGAGCTTCTGCTGGGAGGCGTCGCCCGCTCCGGCCGAATCACCCTCCTTCATGCCTTCCTTGAAGCCCTTCACCGCACCACCGAGGTCGGAACCGATGTTGCGCAGCTTCTTGGTGCCGAACACCAGAAGGACGATGACCAGCACGATCAGCCAGTGCCAGATGCTGAAAGAACCCATACCGCTCTCCTTAACGCTTCAACATGGGCGGCAGGGGATCGGGCCCGCCCAGAATGTGCAGGTGCAGATGATACACCTCCTGCAGGCCGACCCTTCCGGTATTGACGATGGTGCGGAAGCCGTCGGTACAGCCCTGCTCGCGGGCGATCCTGCCCGCCGCAACCATCAGACGCCCCATCGCCGCCTCGTGTTCCCCGTCGAGGTGCGCCATCGAGTCGACGTGCACCTTGGGCACCACCAGCACATGCACGGGTGCGGCGGGATGGATGTCGTGGAAGGCGAAGACGTGCTCGTCCTCGTAGACCTTTTTCGACGGAATCTCGCCGCGCACGATGCGGCAGAAGACGCAGTCGCTCATGCGCGCGAACCTTCCGCGGTGCGCGACTTCTTCTCGTCGATGCCCGACACGCCCTCGCGGCGACGGAACTCGGCGAGCACGTCGTCCACGGACAGCCCGTGGTGGGCGAGCAGCACCATGGAGTGGAACCAGAGGTCGGTCACTTCCCACACCAGGTGCAGCATGTCCTTGTCCTTGGCCGCCATGATGGTCTCGGCGGCCTCCTCGGCGACCTTCTTGCAGATCGTGTCGGTGCCCTTCTGGTACAGGCTGGAGACGTAGGAAGAATCCGGATCGGCCTTCTTGCGCGCGGCGAGGGTCTCGGACACGCGGTGCAGCACTTCGATATCGATCATTTGTAGATCTCCTGCGGGTCTTTCAAAACCGGCTCGACGGCCTCCCAGCGGCCATCGGCAAAATACTTCTGGAAGAAGCAGCTGTGACGTCCGGTGTGGCAGGCGATCCCGCCCACCTGCTCGATCCTGAGCAGGACCACGTCGTTGTCGCAGTCGATGCGCATGTCCAGCACCTTCTGCACGTGGCCGGACTCCTCGCCCTTGTGCCACAGCTTGCGCCGCGAACGCGACCAGTAGATGGCTTCGCCGGTCTCGGCCGTGCGCTGCAGCGCCTCGCGGTTCATCCAGGCGAACATCAGCACGTCGCCGGTGGCGGCTTCCTGCGCGATGACCGGCACCAGGCCGTGCTCGTCCCACTTGATTTCGTTCAACCAGCGCGTGCTCGTGCTCACAAGCGTACCTCGATGCCGCGCGCGCGCATCAACTCCTTGGCCTCGCGCACGGTGTGCTGTCCGAAATGGAAGATGCTCGCCGCCAGCACCGCGTCGGCGCGGCCTTCGGAGACCCCCTCGGCGAGATGCTCGAGCGTGCCGACGCCACCGCTGGCGATCACCGGGATGCGCACCGCATCCGACACCGCGCGCGTGAGCGCGAGGTCGAAGCCGCTCTTGGTGCCGTCGCGGTCCATGCTGGTGAGCAGGATCTCGCCCGCCCCCAGCGACTCGACCTTGCGCGCCCACTCGATGGCGTCCAGCCCGGTGTTGTTGCGCCCGCCGTGGGTGAACACCTCCCACTTGCCGGGCGCGGTCTGCTTGGCGTCGATCGCCACCACGATGCACTGGCTGCCGACCTTGCTCGCGGCCTCGAAGACCAGCTGCGGGTTGTTCACCGCCGCGGTGTTCATGCTGACCTTGTCGGCGCCGGCGTTGAGCAGCCGGCGCACGTCCTCGACCACGCGCACACCACCACCGACGGTGAGCGGGATGAAGACCTGCTCGGCGACCTGCTCGACCACGTGCAGGATGATGTCGCGGTCGTCGGAGCTCGCGGTGATGTCGAGGAAGGTGATCTCGTCGGCGCCCTGCTCGTCGTAGCGGCGGGCGATCTCGACCGGATCGCCGGCGTCGCGCAACTCGACGAAATTGACCCCCTTGACCACGCGCCCGGACTTCACGTCCAGGCAGGGAATGATGCGCTTGGCTAGCATCGGCTGCCCCTGCGGGAGAAGCTCATTCGCGCGCGCCCTCGAGCTCGTCCGCGCGCGCCTGCGCGGCGGCGAAGTCGAGCGTGCCCTCGTAGATCGCGCGCCCGGTGATCGCGCCCATGATGCCCTCGTCCTCGACCGCGCACAGCGCGTCGATATCGCGCAGGTCGGTGATGCCGCCGCTGGCGATGACCGGGATGCGCAGCGCGCGCGCCAGACGCACGGTGGCCTCGATATTGACGCCCGAAAGCATGCCGTCGCGGCCGATGTCGGTGTAGATCACCGACTCCACGCCGTAGTCCTCGAACTTCCTCGCCAGATCGACCACGTCGTGGCCGGTGAGCTTGGACCATCCGTCCACCGCCACCTTGCCGTCCTTGGCGTCGAGGCCGACGATGATGTGGCCGGGAAAGGCGCTGCAGGCGTCGTGCAGGAAGCCGGGGTTCTTGACCGCGGCGGTGCCGATGATGACGTAGCTGATGCCGTTGTCGAGGTAATGCTCGATCGTGTCGAGGTCGCGGATGCCACCGCCGAGCTGGACCGGGATGTCGTCACCGACGACGTCGGTGATCGAACGGATCGCGGCGCCGTTCTTCGGCTTGCCGGCAAAGGCACCGTTGAGGTCCACCAGGTGCAGGCGGCGCGCGCCGGCCTCGAGCCAGTGGCGCGCCATGGCGCCCGGATCGGAGGAGAACACCGTGGCGTCGTCCATCTCGCCCTGTTTCAGGCGAACACATTGACCGTCCTTGAGGTCGATGGCGGGAATGAGCAGCATACCGGGATCAGCAGTGGAGAAACGTAGAGGGAATCACCGGCCGCTCAGGGCTGCCAGCGGATGAAATTGGCGAGCAGGCGCAGGCCGGCCGCGGCGCTCTTCTCGGGGTGGAACTGAGCCGCGAAGATATTAGCCCGCGCTACCGCACTGGTAAAGCGAACGCCATAGTCGGTCTCGGCCGCAGTCAGCGAGGCCTCCGCAGGCACCACGAAGTAGCTGTGCACGAAGTAGAAGCGCTCGCCGTCGGGGATGCCGTCCCACATCGGGTGCGGTCCGCACTGACGTACTTCGTTCCAGCCCATGTGTGGCACCTTGAGCCGGCTGCCGTCGGCCGCGAACATGCCGGTCTCGGGAAAGCGCACGACCTCCCCGGACAGGATGCCCAAGCCCGGCACGTCGCCCTCGGCGCTGCGCTGGAACAGCATCTGCTGGCCGATGCAGATGCCGAGGAAGGGTTTTTCGGCCGCCGCGGCGCGTACCGCAGGTCGCAGGCCGCGCGCGTCGAGTTCGCGCATGCAGTCGGGCATCGCGCCCTGCCCCGGAAACACGACCCGCTCGGCGGCGGCGACACGCGCCGGGTCGGAGGTGACGAAGACCTCGTGACCGGGCGCCACGTGTTCGATCGCCTTGGCGACCGAGCGCAGGTTGCCCATGCCGTAATCGATGATGGCCACGCTGGTCATCGGCTTGACTCGCTTTTCGACAGGATGGCGGCCGCGCGACGCGACCGCGGGAAGGGAGGAATCAGAGCGCGCCCTTGGTCGAGGGGATGGTCCCGGCGGCGCGCTCGTCGTGCTCGGCCGCCATGCGCAGCGCGCGGGCGAAGGCCTTGAACACGGTCTCGCACTGATGGTGGGCGTTGTCGCCGCGCAGGTTGTCGATGTGCACCGTGACGCCGGCGTGATTGACGAAGCCCTGGAAGAACTCGCGCGCCAGATCCACGTCGAAGTTGCCGATGCGGGCGCGGGTGTAATTCACGAAGTAGTGCAGCCCCGGGCGGCCGGAGAAATCGACCACCACGCGCGACAGCGCCTCGTCGAGCGGCACGTAGGCATGGCCGTAGCGGCGCAGCCCTTTCTTGTCGCCGAGCGCCTTGGCGAAGGCCTGCCCGAGCGTGATGCCGACGTCCTCTACGGTGTGGTGGTCGTCGATGTGGGTATCGCCCTCGCAGTGGATGTCGAGGTCGAACAGGCCGTGGCGGACGATCTGGTCGAGCATGTGGTCGAAGAAGGGCACGCCGGTGTCGAGCCGGCCCTGCCCGCTGCCATCGAGGTCGATGCGCACGGTGATCTTGGTTTCGAGGGTGTTGCGCGTGACTTCTGCTTGCCGCATGGGAGCTACCGGCCAAAATGGGTTGTCTGCCCGTCATGATAACATCGCGCAGCGAACTCGCCGCGATGCGCCGCAAGGTGCGTTGTGCGCGTCCAAGCCTCCGTTCCACCCCAACCGCAGACACCCGCATGAGCCGCTTCTGGAGCGCCGTCGTCCACGGCCTGACCCCCTACGTGCCGGGCGAGCAGCCCAAGCTCGACAACCTCGTCAAGCTCAACACCAACGAACACCCCTGCGGCCCCTCGCCGAAGGTGCTGGAGGCCATCCGCGCCGCCACCGGCGACGGCCTGCGCCTCTACCCCGACCCCAACGCCGACGCGCTCAAGGCCGCGCTCGCCCGCCATCACGGCGTGCGCCCGGAGCAGATCTTCGTCGGCAACGGCTCCGACGAGGTGCTCGCGCACGCCTTCATGGCGCTGCTCAAGCACGAGCGCGCGCTGTGGTTCCCGGACATCACCTACAGCTTCTATCCGGTGTATTGCGGGCTGTACGACATCCAGCCGCGCATCGTGCCGCTGGCCGAGGACTTCTCGATCCGCGTGGAAGATTACCTGCCGCGCGGCGACGAGCGCGCCGGCGCGATCATCTTCCCCAACCCGAACGCACCCACCGGACGGCTGCTCGCGCTCGCCGAGGTCGAGCGCATCGTCGCCGCCAACCCCGAGGCCGTGGTGCTGGTCGACGAGGCCTACGTGGACTTTGGCGGCGACAGCGCGATCGCGCTGGTGGATCGCCACCCCAACCTGCTGGTCACGCGCACCTTCTCCAAGAGCCGCGCGCTGGCGGGCCTGCGCGTGGGCTACGCGGTGGGCGACGCGGCGCTGATCGAGGCGCTGGAGCGGGTCAAGAACAGCTTCAACTCCTACCCGCTCGACCGCCTCGCGATCGCCGGCGCGGTGGCCTCGGTGGAGGACGAGGACTACTTCCGCGCCAGCTGCGCCCAGGTGATCGAGACGCGCGCGCGGCTGGTCGCCGACCTGCAGGCGCTCGGCTTCGAGGTGCTGCCCTCGGCGGCGAACTTCATCTTCGCCCGCCACCCGACGCGCGACGGCGCCGAACTCACCGCCGAACTGCGCAGGCGCGCGATCATCGTGCGCCACTTCAAGGCGGCGCGCATCGACCAGTTCATGCGCATCACCGTCGGCACCGACGCGCAGTGCGCGATTCTGGTGGCGGCCCTGCGCGAGATCCTCGCCGGCTGAAGCCGATCAGCCGCCGCGCGCCACCGCTGGCGCCGACGCGCGCGGCGGCGCCAGCAACAGGCGGTTGGCGAGGAGCACCGCGATCGACACCACCACCACGATCACCGTGGCGAGCGCGTTGATCTCGGGCTTGAGGCCGTGGTGCAGGCGCGCGAACACCAGCACCGGCAGCGTCGTGCTGCCCGGGTCGGACAGCATCGCGGCGAGCACGAAGTCGTCCATCGACAGCGTGAACGCGAGCAGCCAGCCGGCCGCCAGCGCAGGCGCGATCACCGGCACGGTGATCACGAAGAAGACCTTCAGCGGCGGACAGCCGAGGTCGAGCGCGGCCTCCTCGAGCGCGCGGTCCATCTCGCGCAGGCGCGACGCCACCAGCACCGCCACGTAGGCCGCGCACAGCGTGGTGTGCGCCACCCAGATCGCCGCCACCCCGCGCCCGCCCAGCACGGCGAGCGCCGGATGGGTGAACAGCAGCACCAGCGACAGACCGACCACCACCTCGGGCATCACCATCGGCGCGCTCATCATGCCGACGAAGAAGCGACTGCCGGGATAGGGCCCGGCGCGCACCAGGATCACCCCGGCGGCGGTGCCGACCACCACCGCGGCGGTGGCGGCGAGCGCGCCGACACGCAGCGACAGCAGCACGGCCGCATGCAGTTCTGCGTCGCGCGCCAGCGCGGCGTACCAGCGCAGCGAGAAGCCGTCGAACCGGGTGGTGATCTCCCCGGCGGTGAAGGAGAACACGATCAGGCACAGGATGGGCACGTAGAGGAAGGCGTACACGCCGACCACCCACATCCGTCCGCCCCAGCCGCCGCCGTTCATTCGCCCCTCCCGGCCCCGCGCCCATGGCGCTGCAGCAGCACGATCGGCGCGATCAGCATCGCCACCATGAGCACCGCGACCGCCGCCGCCATCGGCCAGTCCTGGTTGGGGCCGAAGTCGTCCCAGATGCTGCGCCCGATCGTCATCACGCTGCCGCCGCCGAGCAGATCGGGGATGACGAACTCACCCACCGCCGGGATGAACACCAGCATCGAGCCGGCGACGATGCCGCGCGAGGACAGCGGCAGGGTGATGCGCAGGAACACCGTGGCCGGCCGCGCGCCCAGGTCGCGCGCGGCCTCGGGCAGGCGCTGGTCGAGCTTGACCAGATTGGCGTAGAGCGGCAGCACCATGAAGGGCAGGTAGCTGTAGACCATGCCGACCAGCACCGCGCCGGTGTTGTAGAGCAGCGGCAGCGGCTCCGCCACCAGGCCGAGGCCGAGCAGCACCTGGTTGATCAGCCCGGTCTCGCTGCTGTCGAGCAGACCCATCCACGCATAGACGCGCAGCAGGAAGGAGGTCCAGAACGGCAGCATCACCAGCATCAGCAGGAGGTTGCGCATCGCCTCGGGCGCGCGCGCGAGACGATAGGCGAAGGGATAGCCGAGGACAAGGCAGCACAGCGTGGTGAGCGCTGCGAGCAGGAGCGAATTGGCGTAGGCGGCGAGGTAGGGCCGGTCCGCGGCGAGCGTGCCGAGTGCCGCCAGCTCGCCGCCGAGGCGAGCGTAGCTGGCGGGATCGGGACGGAAGGCCGGCGCCCCGTCCACAGCCGCGCCGGCGAAGGGCGACACGTAGGGCGGCACGGCGAGGTCCGGCGTGGACAGGCTGACGTTCACGATCAGCGCGAAGGGCAGCACGAAGAAGAACAGCATCCACACCCACGGCAGCAGGCCGACCCAGAAGCGGCCATGCCCTTGCGCAGAAGCCGGACGCGCCTTCATCGCAGCAGCAGCACGCCGTCGGGCGCCGGCCACGACACCCGCACCGGCTCGCCGCGCGCCGGCGGCGCGGCCTCGCCCCAGTGCGCCGCGGGCACGCTGGCGATCATCGAGCCACCGCCGGGCAGGCGCAGGTGGTAGATGGAGCGGCCGCCGAGATAGGCGATCTCGGCGACCTCGGCCGGCGCGGCGTTGTCATCGGGCCGTTCCGGCACGCACGCATCGCCGGCGGCGCGATGATGCACGCGCACGCACTCGGGGCGCAGCGACAGCCAGGCTTCACCCCCCTGCTGCAGCGCAACGGTGGCCACGAAGCGAATCGGCTGCGGAAACTCGCCGCCGACCAGGCGATCGCCCTCGATGCGGCCGTGGAAGAGGTTGGTCTCACCGATGAAGCTCGCGCTGAAGCGGCAGTTGGGGCGCTCGTAGATCTCACCCGGCGTGCCGACCTGCACCAGCCCGCCCTCGGACAGGATGCCGATGCGGTCGGCCATGGTCATCGCCTCCTCCTGGTCGTGGGTGACGAGGATGCACGTGACCCCCACACGCCGGATCAGGCCGACGAGCTCGAACTGGGTCTGCTGGCGGATGCGCTTGTCGAGCGCGGCGAGCGGCTCGTCGAGCAGCAGCAGGCGCGGCTCGCGCGCCAGGCTGCGCGCCAGCGCCACGCGCTGCTGCTGTCCGCCGGAGAGCGCGTGTGGGCGGCGCCCGGCGTAGGCGCGCATCTGCACCAGCTCGAGCATCTCGTCGACGCGGGCCGCGATCGCCGCGCGCGCCATGCGCGGCCGCAACTGGCGCAGGCCGAAGGCGACGTTGCCCGCCACCGTCATGTGCGGGAACAGCGCGTAGGACTGGAACATCATGTTGGTCGGACGACGGTGCGCGGGCACCGCGGCGAGATCCTCGCCGTCGAGCAGGATGCGCCCGCAACTCGGCGTCTCCAGGCCGGCGATCATGCGCAGCAAGGTGGACTTGCCGCAGCCCGAGCTGCCCAGCAGCGCGAAGATCTCGCGCTCGCCGATGTCGAGCGAGACCTCGCGCACCGCCCAGGTGTCGCCGAAGCGTTTTCCCAGGCTTTCGATGCGCAGATGAACGCGCTCGCCGGCCAAGCTTTCGGGCCCATCCTGCGGCATGCGCTCGTTCATTGCATCACCCGCTGCGCCCGCCGCTCAGCGTGCCGCCTTGAAGCGGTTCAGCGCCTGGGTCAGCTCGCGCTGCACGTCCTTGCCGAGCACCGGCTTGGCGCGCAGCGTACGCTTGACCGCCTCCGGCACGTTGATCGCCGGGTCGTCGCGCAGCGTGGCGTCGGTGAGCGCGAGCGCCGCGGTGTTGGCACTGATGTAGAAGGTCTCGTTGGAGATGCGCGCCACCGTGGCCGGGTCCATCATCGCGTCGATCCAGCGGTGGGCGTTATGCGGGTGCGGCGCGTCGCGCGGGATCGCCATCACGTCCACCGACATCATCGCGCCCACGGCCGGGATCAGGTACTGCAGCCTGACCTCGGAGCCGCCGATCTGCGCGCGCCGCGCGGCGATGCGGGCGTCGCCCGAGAACATCATCGCCACGCACAGGCTGCCCTTGGCCATCTGCTCGATGGGCGCGGTGTTGAAGCTGCGGATGTCCTTGCGCACCGGGCGGATGTGCTCGACCGCGGCGCGGATGTCGGCCGGGTCCATCTTCACCGGGTCGAGGCCGGCGTCGAGCATGGCCGCGGGGATCACGTCGCTGGCCTCGTCCATCAGCGCGATGCCGCAGCCCTTCAGGCGCGCGGTCAGCGCAGGGTCGAAGAGCAGGTCCCAGGCGTTGTCGGGCAGCTTGCCGTCGAGCGCCTTCATGACCTTGTCGACGTTGATCGCCACCCCGATGGTGAACCACATGTAGGGTACGAGGTAGCGGTTGCCGGGGTCGGCGACCGCCACCGCCTCGAGGATCAGCGGGTCGATATGGACGAGATTGGGCAGGCGCGACTTGTCGAGTGGCTGGAAGATGCCGGCCTGGATCTGCTTGCCGGCGTACTCCACGCTCGGGTACACAACGTCGTAGCCGCTGCCGCCGGTCAGCAGCTTGCCCTGCAGCGTGGCGTTGCTGTCGTAGAGGTCGTAGCGCACCTCGATCCCGCTCGCCTTCTCGAAGGCGGGGATGGTGTCGGCGGCGATGTAGTCGTTCCAGTTGTAGACGTTGAGGATGGGCTCCTCGGCCGCCACCGCCGCCCCGGCGGCCAGGGCCAGCACCGCCATCCAGCCGAACTTCAGCGTCATGCCCGCCTCCCCGCGATCGACAAGGGAACACCGCCTGCCCGCCCGGGTCGGGGGACCCGGGCGGGCAGGCGTCAAACCTTCAGCCGCATCTCCGCCGAGCGGGCGTGCGCCTGCAGACCCTCGCCATGGGCCAGGATGGAAGCCACCTTGCCCAGGTGCTGCGCGCCCGCCTGCGAGATGTGGACGATGCTGGTGCGCTTCTGGAAGTCGTAGGTGCCGAGCGGCGAGGAGAAACGCGCGCTGCGCATGGTCGGCAGCACGTGGTTGGGGCCGGCGCAGTAGTCGCCGAGCGCCTCCACCGCCCAGTGGCCGACGAAGATCGCGCCGGCGTGACGGATGTGGGCGATCCAGTCCTCGGCATCTTCCAGCGCCAGCTCGAGGTGCTCGGGCGCGATGCGGTTGGCGAGCGCGCAGGCCTGCTCCAGGCTGTCGACGTGGATCAGCGCGCCGCGGTTGGCAAGCGACCTGGCGATCGTGTCGCGGCGCGGCATGGTGGGCAGCAGGCGGTCGATCGCGTCGTGCACCGCGTCGATGAAGCCGGCGTCGGTACACAGCAGGATGGACTGCGCGAGCTCGTCGTGCTCGGCCTGGGCGAAGAGGTCCATTGCCACCCAGTCGGCGTGGCCGGAGCCATCGGAGATGATCAGCACTTCAGACGGGCCGGCGACCATGTCGATGCCGACGGTGCCGAACACGCGGCGCTTGGCCTCGGCCACGTAGGCATTGCCCGGGCCGACGATCTTGTCCACCTGCGGGATGGTCGGCGTGCCGTAGGCCAGCGCCGCCACCGCCTGCGCGCCGCCGATGGTGAACACGCGGTCGACGCCGGTGATCGCCGCCGCCGCCAGCACCAGCGGATTCTTCTCGCCACGCGGGGTGGGCACGACCATGATCAGTTCGCCGACACCGGCGACCTTGGCCGGGATCGCATTCATCAGCACCGAGCTCGGGTAGGAGGCGCGCCCGCCCGGCACGTAGAGGCCGACGCGGTCGAGCGGGGTGACCTTCTGGCCCAGGCGGGTGCCGTCGGCCTCGGTGAATTCCCAGGACTCGCCCTTCTGGCGCTCGTGATAGACGCGCACGCGGTCGGCGGCGATGGTGAGCGCCTCGCGCTGCTCGGGGCGCAGGCTGTCGAGCGCGAGCAGCAGCTCGCTCCTGGGCAGCTCGAGCGCGACCATGGATTGCACGTCGAGCCCGTCGAAGCGGCGGGTGTATTCGACCACCGCGGCGTCGCCGGTGGTGCGCACCGCCTGCAGGATCTCGGTGACCGCCGCGTCGATGCGGCCGTCGGCCTCGGCCTCGAAGGCGAGCAGGGCATCGAGGGTGGACAGGAATTCGGGTTCGCGCGCGGCCAGGCGGCGGATCGGGGTCTGGCTCATCGGTAGGGACTCCTCAGGACTGGATCGCGCCGGCGAAGGCGTCGAGCACCGGCTGCAGCAGTTCGCGCTTGAGCTTGAGCGAGGCCTGGTTGACGATCAGGCGCGAGCTGATCGGCATGATGTCCTCGACCTCTTCGAGGTTGTTGGCGCGCAGCGTGCCGCCGGTCGACACCAGGTCGACGATGGCGTCGGCGAGCCCGACCAGGGGTGCGAGCTCCATCGAACCGTAGAGCTTGATCAGGTCCACATGCATGCCCTTGCCGGCGAAGTGGGCCTTGGCCGCGTTCATGTACTTGGTGGCGACGCGGATGCGCCCGCCCGGGCGGGTCGCGGCGGCGTAGTCGAAGCCCTTCTGCACCGCCACGCACAGCCGGCACTTGGCGATCTCGAGGTCGAGCGGCTGGTAGAGGCCCGCACCGCCGTGCTCGACGAGCACGTCCTTGCCGGCGATGCCGAGATCGGCGGCGCCGTACTGGACGTAGGTGGGCGTATCGGTGGCGCGCACGATGACCAGGCGCACATCCGGCCGGTTGGTGCCGATGATCAGCTTGCGCGAGGACTCGGGGTTGTCGGTGGGCACGATGCCCGCTGCGGCGAGCAACGGCAGGGTCTCTTCGAAGATGCGGCCCTTGGACAGGGCGAGCGTGATGCTGGACACGTGAAAAGCCTTGATCGGGGGGACTCGTCATTGTAACCCGGCGCCGCTTCTGTTAACCTTCGACGCGACTGGCTGAACCGCACGCGGCGGTTCGGCCTTTTCTTTTGTTTCGCCGCAGCGTCGGCGCGCACCTCAGGCAGGAAACCCGCACCATGAAACCGTCGATCATCGTCTCCAGCAGCGACCTCGAGCGCCTCGAGGGTCTGCTCACCCTCCCCGCCTTCCGCAGCCGCAGCGACCTCGACGGCCTGCGCGCGGAACTCGAGCGTGCCGACGTGCGCGAGCCGCAGGACATGCCGGCCGACGTCATCACGATGAACAGCCGCGCGCGCTTCGTCGAGGAAGGTACCGGCCGCGAATACGAGCTGACCCTGGCCTACCCCAAGGACGCCAACGCCGAGGCGCACCGCGTGTCGATCTTCTCGCCCGCGGGCAGCGCCCTGCTCGGTCTTTCGGCCGGCCAGTCGATCGACTGGAAGTCGGCCGACGGCAAGGAAATCCGCCTGAAGGTGCTGGAAGTCACCTGGCAACCTGAAGCCAACGGACAGTTCGAACTCTAAGCGCTCCCGCAGCGTTCCGCGGCTGCCCTGCGGGAGCGACGCAAGTCGCAGTTCGGCGACGGCACGACGGCCGCGTGCACGCGAGCGCATGCCGCCGTCGCAGCTCTCAAACTCCTCTCAACCGAGCCGCCGCACCCTCGCCCCGAGCGCGGCGAGCTTCTCCTCCAGACGCTCGTAGCCGCGATCGAGGTGGTAGATGCGCTCGATCGTGGTGTCGCCCTCCGCCACCAGGCCGGCTACGACCAGGCTCGCCGACGCGCGCAGGTCGGTCGCCATCACGGTCGCGCCCTGCAGCCTGTCCACGCCCTGCACCACCGCGGTGTTGCCGTCGATGCGGATGTCGGCGCCGAGGCGCTGCAACTCGACCGCGTGCATGAAGCGGTTCTCGAAGATGGTCTCGCGGATCATCGCCACGCCCTTGGCGACCGCATTGAGCGCCATGAACTGCGCCTGCATGTCGGTCGGGAAGGCCGGATAAGGCGCGGTGCGCAGGCTCACGGCATTGAGCCGTGCCGGCGCGGTCAGGCGGATCGCGTCGCGCTCGGACACCACCTCGCAGCCGGCGTCCATGAGCTTGTCGATCACCGCGTCGAGGTAGCAGGACGAGGTGCCGGTCAGGCGCACCGAACCACCGGTGACCGCCGCCGCGCACAGGTAGGTACCGGTCTCGATGCGATCGGGCATGATGCGGTGGGTCGCGCCGTGGAGCCGCTCGACGCCGCGGATGCGGATCACGTCGCTGCCGGCGCCCGAGATCTGCGCGCCCATCGCCACCAGGCAGTTGGCGAGATCGACCACCTCGGGCTCGCGCGCGGCGTTCTCGATCACGGTTTCGCCATCGGCCAGCGCCGCGGCCATCATCAGGTTCTCGGTACCGGTCACCGTCACCATGTCGGTGAACAGGCGCGCGCCCTTCAGGCGCGGCACGGTCGCATGCACGTAGCCGTGCTCGACGCCCACCGCCGCGCCCATGGCCTGCAGGCCCTTGATGTGCTGGTCCACCGGACGCGCGCCGATTGCACAGCCGCCGGGCAGCGACACCCGCGCCTCGCCGCAGCGCGCGACCAGCGGGCCGAGCACCAGGATGGAGGCGCGCATGGTCTTGACCATCTCGTAAGGTGCGACCGGGTTGTCGAGCGCGGAGGCGTCGAGCATCACCACGTCGGCCTCGCGCTTGACGCGCACGCCCATCTGAGCGAGCAGCGCCAGCAGGGTATCGATGTCGTTGAGACGCGGAACGTTGGTGAAGGTGACCGGCTCCGCGGTCAGCAAGGCCGCGCACAGGATGGGCAGGGCGGCGTTCTTGGCGCCGGAAATGGCGATCTCGCCCGCCAGGCGGGCGCCGCCTTCGATCAGCAGTCTGTCCATGCGCGGCTCACATCCCGAGTTCGCCGCGGCCTTCTTCCCACTGCGCGGGCGTGAAGGTCTGCAGCTGCAGGGCGTGGATCTCGTTACCCATCAGGCGGCCCAGGGTGGCATACACCGCCTGGTGCTGGCGCACCTTCATCTTGCCCTCGAAGGCAGCGCTGACGACGATGCCGCGAAAATGCACACCATCCTCGCCCTCGATGACCACCAGCTCGCAGGGCAGGCCCTGCTCGATCAGGCGCTTGACTTCACTTGCTTCGAACATTTGGAATCCTTTACGAACGCAACTTGTAACCGCGCGCGAGCATCGCCAGGGTGAGCGCCGCGAGCAGGACGAAACACAGGCCCACGACGCCGAGCGAAAGCCAGGGCGAGGTGTCCGATTGACCGAAGAAACCGTAGCGGAACCCGTCGATCATGAAGAAGAACGGGTTGAAATGCGACACGTCCTGCCAGAACCGTGGCAGCGAGTGGATGGAGTAGAACACCCCCGACAGCATCGTCAGCGGCATGATGAGGAAGTTCTGGAAGGCGGCGAGCTGGTCGAACTTTTCCGCCCAGATCCCCGCGATCACCCCGAGCGAACCGAGGATCGCGCCGCCGAGCACGGCAAAGCCCAGCACCCACAGCGGATGCGCCATCGGCACCACGACGAAGGCGGCCGACACCGCGAGCACGCCCGCCCCCACCATCAAGCCCCGCAGGATCGAGGCGATCACGTAGGCAGCGTAGAACTCGCGGTAGGACAAGGGCGGCAGCAGCACGAAGATGATGTTGCCGGTGATCTTGCTCTGGATCAGCGAGGACGAGCTGTTGGCGAAAGCGTTCTGCAGCACCGACATCATCACCAGGCCGGGCACCAGGAAGCTGGTGTAGGCGACCTCGCCGTAGACCGTGACGTGGCGGTCGAGCACATGGGAGAAGATGAGCAGGAACAGCAGCGCGTTGAGGACCGGCGCAGCGACGGTCTGGAAGCTGACCTTCCAGAAGCGCAGCACTTCCTTGTAGAGGAGGGTGCGGAAGCCGGCGAGCGGCGACTCGGCCGCCATCGGCTCGATGCGCGGGACGGCGTGGGGAGATTGTTCAGGCACGGTTCATCACCTCGACGAAGACGCGTTCGAGATCGGGCTCGCCGAGCCGCATCTCGACGAGGCCGGCTCCACCCTCGCGCAGACGGGCGAGCAAGGTCTCCACCTCGCCATAGCTGTCGAAGGCGAAGTCCACCCAGCCGCCCTCGCCGGCGCTGCCGCCCAGCTCGACGCCGCGCGCGGGGTGCTCCAGGCGCACGGACAGGCTGTGGGTGGCGAAGCGGCGCAGCAGATTGGCGGTCGTGTCGAGCGCCACGATGCGCCCGGCCTTGAGCATCGCGATGCGTCCGCACAAGGCCTCGGCCTCTTCCAGATAATGCGTGGTGAGCACGATGGTGTGGCCGTCGCGGTTGAGCTTGCGGATGAACTGCCACAGGCCCTGGCGGAGCTCCACATCCACGCCCGCGGTGGGCTCGTCGAGCACGATCACCGGCGGCCGGTGGACCAGCGCCTGTGCCACCAGCACGCGCCGCTTCATGCCGCCCGAGAGCATGCGCATGTTGGCGCTCGCCTTGTGGGTCAGGTCGAGGCTGGCGAGGATCTCGTCGATCCAGTCGTCATTGCTGCGGATGCCGAAGTAGCCCGACTGGATGCGCAGCAGCTCGCGCACCGAGAAGAAGGGATCGAAGACGAGCTCCTGCGGCACCACGCCGAGGTTGCGGCGGGCGTTGCGATAGTCGGCGACGACGTCGTGCCCCATGATCGCGAGCGTCCCGCTGTCGGGCCGCACCAGACCGGAGAGTGCCGAGATCAGCGTGGTCTTGCCCGCACCGTTGGGGCCGAGCAGGCCGAAGAACTCGCCCTGGCCAACCTCGAGGTCGACCCCGCCGAGCGCCTTCAGGCTGCCGTAGTGCTTGCTTACACCCTGGATACGGATCGCCGGCGTGCTCATGCGGCGCGCTCCAGCGGCAGCAGGCCGTCGATATCGTAGAGCGCAGCCAGGCTGGTCAGCCCGGCAGGCGGGTTGCGCAGCATCAGCGCGTGGCCGGCCGCACGCGCGCAGCGCATCCAGTCGAGGATCAGCGCGAGCGCCGCGGAGTCCGCGGCGGAAACCGCCGCGAGATCGACCACCAGGTCGCCCGCGCGCGCGCGCCGCTGCCCCTCGGCGAGCAGCGCCGGCGCGCTCTGCATGGTCAGCGCGCCCGCGGGCGCGAACAGCGCGGGATCGCTCACGCGCCGCGCCCCGCGTCGCCCTGGCTCATGCCCTGCTGCTCGGCGAGCGCGCGGTTGCGCTCCTCGAGCGAGCGGATCAGGCCATCGATGCCACCGCGCGCAATCTCCTGTCCGAAGCTGCTGCGGTAGTTGGTGACCAGGCTGACGCCGGCGACGATCACGTCGAACACCTTCCAGCCCTGTTCGCCCTTCTCCAGCATGTAGTCGATGCCGATCGGTTGCGCACCGGCCTGCACCACCTCGGTGCGGACCTGCACCCTCGTGTCTGCAGGGGCGAAGCGCGAGGGACGGAACTCGATGCGCTGGTCGCGGTACTGCGTCAGCGCGTTTGAATAGGTACGCACCAGCAGGGTGCGGAAGGCATCGGTCAGCCTGGTCTGTTGCTCGGCGCTGGCCTGGCGCCAGTCGCGCCCGACCGCGAGCATGGTCATGCGGCGGAAGTCGAAGTGCGGCAGCACCTTGGCGTCGACCAGCGCGATCACGCGCTGGGTGTCGCCGGCCTGGATCGCCTTGTCGGCGCGCACGATCTCGAGCACTTCGGTGGTGACGTCGCGCACGAGCACATCGGGCGCCTTGTCGGCGCTGGCCGTCGCGGGCAGCGCGGCGCCGAGCAAGGCGCAAAGAAGGAAGGCGCGGAGGAAATCGAGGATCTTGTTCATGGTTCTCGCTTACTGGACGGATTGGCGGGCGACGCGGCGGCCGGCCGTGGCCGGGCTCGCACCGATGTCCGCGTGTTCGAGGTTCCCGACCGCAGAGGCCGCGGCCGTATCGACGTCGCCACCGGGCGGTGCGGCCGACTGTTCGTCGAAATCTTCGTACACGCGTTCCTGGCGGCCATCGCTGACCTTGTAACGGCGTTGTTCGAGATAGAAGTCGCGCACGAAGACATAGCGGTCGAGCGCCGCCTCCTCGAGCGTGCGGTCGGCACCGAGCAGCGTGGAGCGGAGGTGCACAACGCGCGTGCCCAGCACGGTGTTGCGCGTCGCCACGTGATCGATGCTGAAAGGCTCGTTGGCGATGAAGTCGGCGGGCAGCGCGACCGCATCCCGCACGGTCCGCGGACCGAAGAAGGGCAGCACGATGTAGGCGCCCTCGCCCACGCCCCAACGGCCGAGCGTCTGCCCGAGGTCCTCGTCGTGCTTGGGCAGGCCCGCCTCACCGGCGACGTCGAGCAGGCCGAGCAGGCCCCAGGTGGAATTGAGCGCGAAGCGCATCAAATCGCCCATGCCCTCGGCGACCTTGCCCTGCAGCAGGTTGTTGAGCGCGACCCAGGGATCGCCGAGGTTGCCTAGCACGTTGCCGACACCGGTACGCACCGGATGCGGCAGCACCGCCTCGTAGACCTGGGCGGCGGGCTTGATCACCACCTTGTCGACCTGTTCGTTGAAGCCGAACATCGCGCGGTTGTAGCCCTCGAGTGGATCATCGGGATTCGCGGTGGTCGCACAGCCGGTGGCGAGCGCGGCCGACAGCGCGGCCGCGACCAGGCCTGCACGGGAGGAGCGGAAGACGTTTCGCATTGCTGTTTTCTCCGGAGTTCCTTGCCGACCTACTGGGCGGGCGCGTCGGCGGCGCGGTCGAACATGAACTGGCCGATGAGTTTCTCCAGCACCACCGCGGACTGCGTGATCAGCACGCGGTCGCCACCCTTGAGCATCGCGGTGTCGGCACCGGCCTCCAGCCCCACGTACTGCTCGCCGAGCAGGCCGGAGGTGAGGATGGACGCGGTGGTGTCGGCGGGAAACGCATAGCGCTTGTCGATCTCGAGCTCGACCACCGCGCGGTAGATCGCGGGATCGAAGCGGATCACCGCGACCCGGCCCACGAGGACGCCGGAGCTCTTGACCGGCGCGCGCACCTTGAGCCCGCCGATGTTGTCGAAGGGGGCCTCGACGCGATAGGTCTCGGCGCCGTCGAGGCCGGAGAAATTGCCGACCTTCATGGCGAGGAACACCAGCGCGGCAAAGCCGATCGCCACGAAGAGGCCGACCCACAGGTCGAGCGCGGTACGACTCATCATCAACCCCTGAACATGAAGGAGGTAAGCACGAAATCCAGCGCCAGGATCGCCAGCGCGGAGGTCACCACGGTGCGGGTGATCGCGCGCGACACGCCCTCGGCGGTCGGCTGGCAATCGTAGCCCTCGAACACCGCGATCAGCGACACCACGGTGCCGAACACCGCGGACTTGATCACGCCGTTGACGACGTCGTAGCGGAACTCGACCGCGGCCTGCATCTGCGACCAGAACGCGCCGTCATCGACGCCGATCACGACCACGGTGATCACCCAGCCGCCGAACACGCCCATCGCCGAGAACAGCGCCGCCAGCAGCGGCATCGACAGCACGCCACCCCAGAAGCGCGGCGCGACCACGCGCGCGATCGGGTTGACCGCCATCATGTCCATCGCCTTCAACTGCTCGGTGGTCTTCATCAGGCCGATCTCGGCGGTGATCGCCGAGCCGGCGCGGCTGGCGAACAGCAGCGCGGCGATCACCGGACCGAGCTCGCGCAGCAGCGACAGCGCCACCATCACCCCCACCGCGTCGGCCGAGCCGTAGCGCTGCAGGATGTCGTAGCCCTGCAGCCCGAGCACGAGACCGACGAAGAGCCCCGAGACCATGATGATCAGCAGCGACAGCACGCCGCTGAAATAGAGCTCGCGGATGGTGAGATGGATGCGCCGCAGCGACTGCCCGGAGTTCAGCAGCACCGCGAACAGGAAGCGGGTGGCGAAGCCCAGGCGCCAGATGCCATCGATGGTCAGCGCACCGATGCGGCGCAGCGCGGAGGCGATCGCGCTCATGCGCCCTCCCCGCCGAGCAGGCGCTCGATCGGCTCGGCCGGATAGTGGAAGGGCACCGGCCCGTCGGCCTCGGCGTGGACGAACTGATGCACGAAGGGATCCCTCGAGGCGCGGATCTCGTCCGGCGTGCCCTGCGCCACGATGCGGCCGTCGGAGACGAAGTAGATGTAGTCCACGATCGCCAGCGACTCGTGCACGTCGTGGGTCACCATCACCGAGCTCGCGCCGAGCGCGTCGTTGAGCTTGCGGATGAGCTGGCCGATGATGCCGAGCGAGATCGGGTCGAGGCCGGCGAAGGGCTCGTCGTACAGGATCAGCAGCGGGTCGAGCGCCACCGCGCGCGCCAGCGCCACCCGCCGCGCCATGCCGCCCGAGAGCTCGTTGGGATGCAGCTTCGCCGCGCCGCGCAGCCCCACCGCCTGCAGCTTCATCAGCACCAGGTCGCGCACCATGCCCGCGGGCAGGTCGGTGTGCTCGCGCAGCGGGAAGGCCACGTTGTCGAACACGCTCATGTCGGTGAACAGCGCGCCGAACTGGAACAGCATGCCCATGCGCCGACGCAGCGCGTAGAGCTCGCTGCCCGACAGCCGCGCCACGTCGCGCCCCTCCACCTCCACGGTGCCGCCGGTCGCGCGCAGTTGCCCGCCGATCAGGCGCAGCAGCGTGGTCTTGCCGCAGCCGCTGCCGCCCATGATGGCGACCACCTGGCCGCGATGCACGCTCAGGTCGATGCCGCGCAGCACCTCGCGCTCGCCATAGGCGAAGCGCACGTCGCGCAGCGAAACCAGCGGGGAGGGATGTGGGGCGGACACGGTCACGTCGATCGGCCGAATGTGAAAACTCTTGAATATATCAGAGATTTGCGCCCGCTGGCGGACTGATGCTGCAGCGCAGCAAGCAGGTCCGGGCCATTCCCCCGCAGGACACCTCCTCCGCTCCGGTGACGACCGCGGCACCCAGAAAATAATTCCATGCGCTTATTCACATTTTATTTCAATACGAATAGCATGTTCGCATGACATGCACATCGACCGACCTGCGCAGGCTGCTCGCGACCGCGGCGCTTCTGGCGACCGCTGCATGTGCGCCGCTCGGCCGCCCGCCCGCACTCGAGGGGCATCTCGACAAGCGCACCGCGATCGAGCGCACCGCGCCTGTCGGCACGGCGACAAGAAGCCTCGCGCCGCCGATCGCGGAGTCGCCTTCTTCCAGCCGAGGCGCTGCAGCGAGCGCGGCGACGGGCGCGCCTCCGCCCGCTCCGGCCCGCGGGCGAGCAGCTCCCGCGGTGCGCGGATACTCGATCGACGTTTTCGACATCCCGGCCGAGCAGCTGCTGCTCGCCATCGGCCGCGACGCCGGGCTGGAGCTCGACCTCCATGCCGGAATCACCGGAAACGTCAGCCTGCAGGCCCACGACCGCCCGCTCGGCGAGCTGCTGGAGCGCATCGCCCGCCAGGTCGACCTGCGCTATGAGCTGCGCGGCCGCCACCTGCGCGTGCGCCCCGACACCCCCTACATCCGCAGCTATGCGGTGGACTATGTGAACCTGAGCCGCGACATGCGCGGCACCGTCGCCACCAGCACGCAGATCGCCACCTCGGGCAGCGCCGGCGGCGCCGGTCAGCGCGCGTCTTCGACAGGCGGCGCTGGCAACGCCTCGATCACCCAGATCGAGACGCGCTCGGCCAACGACTTCTGGAACACGCTCGAGCACAACCTCGCCGCCATCCTCGCCGGGCCGGGGCGCGCGCCCGACTGCGGGGGCGAGCGCCGCGGCGAGTCCCCCGCCGGCTGCCGCAACGCCGACCTGATGCTCAACCGCGAGAGCGGCATCGTCATGGCGCGCGCCACCCAGCGCCAGCACGAGCAGCTGGAGGCCTTCCTCGCGGGGGTGCAGCGCGCGGCGCGGCGCCAGGTGATGATCGAAGCCACGATCGTCGAGGTCACCCTCGCCGACGGCTACCGCCAGGGCATCGACTGGACCCGGCTCGGCGTGCCGAGCTGGAGCGTGCGCCCGCGCGGCAGCGGCGACGCCACACCCGGCCAGCCCACGCTGAGCTACCTGTCGGCCAACTCCGACATCCGTCTCGAACTGCTGGAGACCTTCGGCACCGTCAAGGTGCTCTCCAGCCCGCGCCTGTCGGTGCTCAACAACCAGACCGCGATGCTCAAGGTCGTCGAGGAGGTCGTCTACTTCCTCGTAGACAGCACCACCACCGAGTACGACGACCGCAAGCAGGCCCGCATCTCCGCGACCACCACGCCGCAATCGGTCTCGGTCGGCATGGTCATGTCGGTCACGCCACAGATCTCCGCCGACGGCGACATCACCCTCAACGTGCGGCCGACCATCTCGGGCATCTCCGGCTTCAAGGACGACCCCAACCCCTCGCTCGGCGACATCCCCAACCGCGTGCCGCAGATCCGCACACGCGAAATCGAGTCCATGCTGCGCCTGCGCAGCGGCGAGGTCGCCGTCCTCGGCGGGCTGATGGAGGACCGCATCGACCACGACACCGGCCGCATCCCGCTGTTCGGCGACCTGCCCGTGGTCGGCGAACTATTCACCCGCCGCGACAACAACGTGCGCCGCACCGAGCTGCTCATCTTCCTGCGCCCCCTGCTGATCGACGAGCCGGGCATGCGCGGCGGCTACGCCGAATACGCCGGCCACCTGCCCGACGACGACTTCCTCCTCGACTCTCCCTCGCCCGGCCAGCGCAACTTCCCCCACCTGCCGCTGCGCCCGCTGCTCGCCCCCGCAGGCGCGGTCTCCGCCGCCGAAGGCTTTTCGGAAGCGGCCTATCCCGACCCTGCCGATCCCCGCTCTCCTGCCGCCTCCTCCACGTCCGCCAGCGCCGCCAACGCGGATGCCGGCACGAGCCCGCCATGAACGCTCCGCTCCCCATCGGCCAGATCCTCATCGCCGCCGGCCTGATCGGCGAGGACCAGCTCCGCATCGCGCTCCACGAGCAACGCGGCCGCGCCCGGCCGCTCGGCCGCGTGCTGGTCGAACTCGGCTTCGTCAGCGAGGCCGCGCTGCGCGAGGCGCTCGCCGCACGCAGCGGCCTGCCCTGCGTCGACCTGGCCAGCGCGCTCGCCGACCCCGACGCGATCGCGCGCGTGCCGCAGGCGCTCGCAAGGCGCCACCGCCTGCTGCCGCTCCAGTACGACGCCGCCCGCCACCGCCTGATCGTCGCGATGGCCGACGCCCACGACATCGTCGCCCTCGACCGTCTGCGTGCCGAGCTCGGGCCGGACGTGCACGTCGAACTGCGCCTGGCCGGCGACAACGAACTCGGCCGCGCGATCGAACAGCACTACGGTCAGGCGAGCTCGATCGAGGACATGGTGCGCGAGCTCGAACGCCGCGCCGGACAGCCCATCGCTGGCGCGCGCGACCCGCAACTCGTCGTGCGCCTGGTCGACGCCCTGCTCGCCGAGGCCGCCGCGCGCGGCGCCTCCGACCTGCACCTGGAGCCCGAGGCCGGCTTCCTGCGCGTGCGCCACCGCATCGACGGCACGCTGCGCCAGGTGCGCGCGATGCACAAGTCGTGCTGGGCGGAGCTCGCCGTGCGCATCAAGGTGCTCGCCGGCATGGACATCGCCGAGTCGCGCAGCCCGCAGGACGGGCGCATCGGCCTTGCGCTCGGCGGCCGGCCGATCGACTTCCGCGTCGCCACCCAGCCCACCTTGCACGGCGAGAACATCGTGCTGCGCATCCTCGACCGCGACAAGGGCATCGTCCCGCTCGACGCGCTCGGCCTCGACCCCGCGCAACGCGCCGCCCTCGACCGCATCCTCGCCCGCCCCGAGGGCCTGATCCTGGTGGTCGGTCCCACCGGCAGCGGCAAGACCACGACGCTGTACTCCATGCTCGGCCACCTCAACACCGAGGCGGTCAACATCATGACTCTGGAAGATCCGGTCGAGTATCCGCTCGCGCTGATCCGCCAGACCCAGGTCGGCGACGCCTCACGGCTCGACTTCGCCGACGGCGTGCGCGCGCTGCTGCGCCAGGACCCCGACGTGATCCTGATCGGCGAGATCCGCGACGCCGACACCGCCACCATGGCCTTGCGCGCCGCACTAACCGGCCACCAGGTGTTCGCCACCCTGCACGCCAACTCGATCTTCGGCGCTCTGCCGCGCCTGCACGAGATCGGCATCGGCGCCGAACTGCTCGCCGGCAACCTGTGCGGCATCCTCGCCCAGCGCCTGGTGCGCCGGCTGTGCCCCACCTGCCGCGAGCCGGTGCCGGACGACGCCCCCGAGCGTCACCTGCCCGGCCTCGCCGCCGATGCCCCGCCAGCGCCTAGCTGGCGCGCGCGCGGCTGCCCCGAATGCGACTTCCGCGGCTATCGCGGCCGTCTCGCGATCATGGAGATCCTGCCCTTCGACGCCGGGCTCGACGAGCTCGTCGCACGCCGCGCCAGCCCGGGCGAGCTGCGTGCAGCCGCACGCACGCGCGGCCATCGCAGTCTGGCCGAGGACGGACTGCGCCGGGTGCTCGACGGCAGCACCAGCCTCGCCGAGCTCGCCCGCGTGGTCGACCTCTCCGCGCTCGCGGCTACGGCGAAGACCGCGCACGGAGGAGAGGCATGAGCGTGCCCCTGCGGCCGCCCGAAGGGCAGCGCGCTCGTCCGCCGCGGAGGATGTCGTGCAGCGACGGGAGGAAGGCCCCATGAGCACCTGGCGCTACCGCGCGCTCGCTGCCGACGGCCGCCGCGTGCGCGGCGAGCTCGATGCGGCCGACCTCGGCGAACTCGAGCGCCTGCTCGAAGCGCGCGCCCTGCTGCTGATCGACGCCCAACCACGCGGCGTGCGCGGCCTGCTGCCGCGCCGGCGCATCGCGCGCCGCGAGCTGATTCCCTTCTGCTACCACCTCGAGCAACTCCTCGCCGCCGGCGTGCCGCCCTTCGAGAGCCTGGCCTTGCTGCGCGACGCCGGCGCCGAGCCGCGGCTGCAGCAGGTGATCGGCGCACTGATCGCGGACGTCGAGCGCGGCCTGCCGCTGTCGGGCGCCGCCGCTCGCCAGCCCGAGGCCTTCTCCGCGGTCGCGGTGAGCCTGCTGCGCGCGGGCGAGCAGGCCGGCCGCCTGCCCGAGGCGATCCGCGACATCGGCGCCGCGCTCGCGCAGGAAGAAGAACTCGCCAGCCACGCGCGCCGCATCGCGATCTATCCCGCCATCGTCGCCACGGTGCTGCTGGCCGCGGTGGTGGTCGCCCTCATCCACGTGGTGCCCGAGCTGGAGCGTCTGCTGCGCGGCACCGGCCAGCGCCTGCCGCTGCAGACGCGCATCCTGGTGGGACTGTCCGCGGCGGTACGCGACTGGGGCTGGGCCATGCTGCTCGTCACGCTCGCCGGCGCGGCGAGCAGCGCCCACGCGCTCGCCCGCTCCGAAGCGCTGCGCACCCGCGTGCACGCCCTGCTGTTGCAACTGCCGCTGGTCGGCGGGATCCTGCGAAAGCTCGCCCTCGCGCGCTTCGCCGCGCTCTTCGCCACCCTCTACGGCGCCGGCATCAACGTCATCGACGCGCTCCACACCAGCACCGGCGCCACCGCCAACCTCGCCCTGCGCGCCGGACTGCGCGAGGCCACGGGCGCGATCGAGCAGGGCCGCCCGATCTCGGTCGCCTTCGAGGCGACCCGGGTCTTCCCGCCCCTCGTCATCCGCATGCTGCGCCTGGGCGAACACACCGGCGCGCTCGACGACGCGCTCGCCAAGGTCGCCAGCCTCTACCGCCGCGACGTCGCCGAGGGCATCGCCCGCCTGCAGGCCGCGGCCGAACCCGCACTCACCATCCTCATGGGCGGCCTGCTGCTGTGGATCGCGAGCGCGGTCCTGGGGCCGATCTACGAGCTCATCACCCGCCTGCCGGTCTGACCATGCGTCGCGAACCCCTGCTCCTCGCCGTGGCTCCGTCCGGCCTCCTCGCATGCATCGGGCAT
>NZ_AMXD01000052.1 GCF_000310185.1 Thauera aminoaromatica S2
GGTCGGCGCCGGCTTGCCGTCCGAGCTGCTGCTGCGCCGCCCCGACCTCGCCGCCAGCGAAGCCCGGCTCGTCGCCGCGGCCGCCAACATCGCCGCCGCGCGCGCCGCGCTGCTGCCCGGGATCAGCCTGTCGGCCGGTGCGGGCGTGGGCAGCGCCGCGCTGCTGGCGCTGGCCGACACCACACGCACGCTGTCGATCTCGGCCAGCGTGCTGCAGAAGATCTTCGACGGCGGCCGCCTGCGCGCGGACGTCGACATCCAGCGCTCGCGCCAGCGTGAGCTGGTCGAATCCCACCGCCGCGCGATCCTCGCCGCCCTCAAGGAAGTCGAGGACGCCCTCGCCAACGGCGTCCGCGACACCAACCAGGAGGCCGCCGAGCGCGAGATCCTCGCCGAAGCCGAGCGCAGCCTGCGCCTGGCCGAACTGCGTTACCGCGAAGGCGCGGACGGCCTGCTCACGGTACTCCTCGCCCAGCGCACCCTGTTCGCGTCGCAGGACCAACTCGCCCTCACGCGCCTGGCCCGACTCACCGCTGCAGTGAATCTGTACAAGGCGCTCGGGGGCGGGTGGAGCGCGGGGCGGGCGGGCAACTGAGCCGCAGCCGGCACGCGCACCGCGGGCCGCAAGCCGCCTGGCGGAGCGAGAACAACACGACCACGAGCCGGGATCCATCTCGACTCGCTGAAATTTGTTGCGAACGATTCTCGTTTTTTACATAATTCTCAACTTCTCGCCCAGCCAGCCACCTGAAACGGTCATCGTCACTCCGTCGATCGGGAAGCCAGCCAGCACCGACTTCCCGATCCAACCCTAGAGAGTCACGATGAAAGCTGCCGTTCGTTCCGGCGCGGCGCAGTCCGCACACGCCCCCGCCCGCCCGCTGCTACCCCTGAGCGCGATCATGCTCGCCGTCCTGTCGGCGGGCGCACAGGCGCAATCCACCCCGTCCTCGGCCAAGACGCTCCCGACGGTCACCGTCAACGCTGCCGAGGAAGCCCCCCACGACGGCCACCGCGCCACCGCCACCCGCGTCGGCAAGGTCCTGCAGGACCCGCACGACATCCCCCAGGCGGTCACCACGGTCACCAACACCCTGATGGAAGAGCAGCAGGTCGGCAGCCTCAAGGAGGCGCTGCGCAACGTCTCCGGCCTGTCGTTCAACGCCGCCGAGGGCGGCCGCTCGGGCGACAACATGAACCTGCGCGGCTTCTACACCTTCGGCGACATGTACCTCGATGGCATCCGCGACACCGCGCAATACAACCGCGAGACCTTCAACCTCGAACAGATCGACGTGCTGCGCGGCTCGGCCGCGATGCTGTTCGGCCGCGGCCAGGCCGGCGGCGTCATCAACCAGGTCACCAAGACGCCGCTGCTCGGCAACCGCGGCAGGATCACCGGCAGCGTCGGCATCGACGACTATCGGGAAGTGACTGGCGACTTCAACAAGGAGCTCGGCGACACCACCGCCGTGCGTCTGAACGCGATGAAGCGCGACGAGGGGAGCTGGCGCAGCAACCCGGCCGATGGCGCCGAACCGGAGATCCACCGCGAGGGCGCCGGCCTGAGCCTGGTCACCGGCCTGTACACCGACAACGAGTTCACCTTCAACCATTACTACCTGAAGACGCGCGACAACCCGGACTACGGCATCTCCTTCGATCCGGCGACCAAGCGCCCGACGAAGAACTTCTCCGCCGACACCTTCTGGGGCACGAACAACACCTTCGACGACAGCGACACCTCGATGACTTCGCTGGTGCACCAGTACAAGCTGTCCTCGCAGGCCGAGATCCGCACCCAGCTGCGCCATGCGAGCTACGAGCGCGTGTACTGGGCGCAGGCACCCGAGCGCATCAACCCGCCGAGCTTCGATGGCAGCACCGGCAGCCCGAAGGTGCGCCAGACCGACACCGAGAACCTGACCCTGCAGTCCGACCTCACCGCACGTGCGGAGCTCCTCGGCATGAAGCACGAGCTGCTCGCCGGCGTCGAGTACCTGAAGGAAGACTCGAGCCGCTGGGGGCTGCGGGATCTGGATCCCGGTGCAGGCCGCTTCTATCGTCCGGGCGCCTTCACCTCGGCGCCGGCGATCACTTACCAGGGCGACACGCTCGCCTTCTACGCCCAGGACACGATCGAGTTCGTGCCGAACTGGAAGCTGACCCTGGGTGCAAGGCATGACTCGCTCGACGCCGAGTATTCCAGCCTCAACTCGCCGCAGCTCGACTTCAGCGAGACCAGCCTGCGCACCGGCCTGTCCTGGCACCCGAACGCATACACCCACTATTACATCAGCTACAGCGACTCCTTCAGTCCGACCGCCGACCTCTACCAGCTCTCCGGCGGCAGCTACCCCGCCGAGCGCAGCAAGGTCACCGAACTCGGCGCCAAGTGGATGCTGATGGAGGGCGACCTCGCCCTGCGCGCCGCGTTGTACCGCGCCGACAAGGAATGGGAGCGCAACACCGACCTCGAGTCCACCGCCGCAATCCTGACGAAGAAGCGCCGCACCGACGGTCTGGAGCTCGAGGTCGCCGGTCGCGTCACGCCGAACTGGGAGGTCTTCAGCGGCTTCTCGCTGATGGACGCCGAGATCCTCGAAGTCGCCCCGGGCGCAGACGCCCGCCTCGAAGGCCAGCGCCCGCGCAACACGCCCAAGCTCACCTTCAACCTGTGGTCGACCTACGCGCTCGGCGGCGGCTGGAAGATCGGCGGCGGCGTCGAGGCCAAGAGCGACCGCTACGCCTACGTGCCGACGGCCGCCAACGCAAACAGCAACTTCGTCAATGGCAAGTTCTCGCCCAACACGGCACCCGGCTACGCGCGCTGGGACGCGATGCTGGCCTACGAGCAGAAGAGCTGGGCCGCGCGCCTCAACGTCAAGAACATTTTCGACCGGGTGTACTACGACGCGGTGTATGACCAGGGCGGCTTCGCCATCCCCGGCAGCGGCCGCGCGATCATCCTGACCGGCGAATACAAGTTCTGATCCGAGCCTATCGATCGGCGGGCCCCTGCGGGCCCGTCGCTTCCACTGGAACACCCCGATGAACAAACGCGACTTCCTGCGCACACTGGGCGGCGGCCTCTCGCTCGCCCTGCTGCCCCGCACCCTGTTCGCCGCCACCACGCCCGGCGAACTCCCCGCAATCCGCCTGATCGCCGCCTGGCGCAGCCTGCACGACCTCGGCCGCGATGGCGCCTCGCGCGGCGCGAAGGCGGAGGGCAGCACCGACTACGTCGGCATCCTGGCCACCGACTGGCAGCAAGGCCTCGCCCGCATCGAGACCGCGGTCGCGGTTCCCGATCGGGTCCACGGCCTGCTGCCCGACCGCGACGGCGGTTTCCTGGTGTGCGCCAACCGTCCCGGCCCCTGGCTGATGCGCTGCGCCGCCGACGGCGAAGTGCTCGCCCGCCAGGTCCTCGAGGACGAGAAGAGCGGGCGTACGCTCAATGGTCACGCGGCCTTCGACCCCGCGGGCGAGTGGCTGTACACCACCGAATCCGAGACCGGCTCCACCCAGGGCTGGATCGCCGTGCGCCGGCGCGACAGCCTGCGCAAGGAGGCGGAGTTCTCCACCCGCGGGATCGAGCCGCACGAGCTGCTGTTCGACGCCGAGGGCAAGCTGGTGGTCGCCAACGGCGGCATCCTGCGCGCCGCGGGCGACCGCAAGCGCGACCTCGAGCGCATGGACTCCTCGCTGGTGCGGCTCGATCCGCGCAGCGGCGAGCGCCTGGGCCAGTGGTGGCTGAAGGACAAGCGCCTGAGCCTGCGCCACCTCGCCCTCGGCTCCGCGCCGGCAGCGGGCGGCCCTGCGCTGGTAGGTATCGCACTGCAGGCCGAGCACGACGACCCTGCCGAGCGCGCCGCCGCCCCCATCCTCGCGGTGTGGAATGGCGACAGCCTGGCAATCCCCAGCCGCGAGACCGTCGGCGCGGGCTACTGCGGCGACATCGCCACCGGCATGGACGGCGGCTTCTACCTCTCCGCCGAGCGCAGCCATCGGGTAGCGCGCTGGCATCCGGCGGCCCCCGCGCGCCTGGAGATCATCGCCGAGCTGAACAAGGCGGGCGCGCTGGCCGAACTCCCGCTCGACGGCACCCACGCCAGCCTGATCGGCTCACCGCGCGGCCTCGGCTTCTGGCACCCGCAGCACGATCCGATGCTGCTGCGCTGGCCGGTGGAGATCGCGCCGGACAACCACTGGACGCTGGTCGGAGCCTGAACCCCGCCACCCGCCTGGATCGCCGTATCGCGACTCGCGTCGCTCCTACAGGAAGCTCCGAAGCGGGGGTTTTCTGCAGGAGAGACGCGCGTCGCGACATGGAGCGGAGAATTCGCCCCGACGCGTTTCCCGCTTACGGGAAACGACCGCCACGACGACCCGCGGCTCTCGAGAAAACGCGCTACAAGTTGGTATTTTCTTTGCGAACCCATTCCACCGCGCGCGGGGAATGAGACGCTCAGAACTCCCAGGCCACGCCCACGTTGGCGACGTTGCGATCGTTGCCGCGACCGACCGCGCCAGAGATCTTCACGCCCTCGGCGATCGTGTAGCGCAGACCGACCTGGCGATCCGGGCCGGAATGCTCCGCACCGAAGGTCTCGACGACGAAGTCGAGCTGCTCGCCGAGCGGCACGTCGAGGCCGATGCCCCAGAAGTCGAGGTCCTCGTCGCGCGCCCACTCGCGGCCGAGGTTCACATGCACCCGCGGGCCCTGCTCGAACGCCCAGGTCGCCAGGCCGGAGAGCGCGTCGACACGCGAGGAGTCCTCGCCGCTGACGCGCTCGCGCCCATACTCGTATTTCAGGCCAGCCGAAAGCCCGCTCTCGGACTGCAAAGGCACCCATTTGACCGCCGCGCCGACGGCGCGGATCTTCGCGTCGGGATCGGCGTCACGATCCTTCGCGCGGCCATAGCCCACCTCCACTTCGACATTGTCGATCGGACCGAAACCGGCCGCGCCCTCGTAGCCGCGCACCGCGTCGTCGCGGCTCCAGCCGAACTCGAGCTTGGCGCCGCCGCGCTCGAGCGTGCCGGCATCATCGACCGCCATCGGGCGTTCGGCGAGAGCCGGAGGGGAACACAAGGCGAACAGCGAGGCCAGCACGATCGGGCGCAGCCCGGACTTGCGTTGAGACATGACGACTCCTTTGCAGGGAGAGGTGGAATAAGACGGGCCGCCCACACGAGCGGCCCGAAAAGGGATGCGCAACTCCGAACGACCGGGGCTACGAGGTGATCGCTAGACAAGACCCACGCCGTCGATGCGGCAGGGACGCCCGACACTCGTGCCTCGGACGTACCCGCATGCGCCCGGAGGGGCTTCTTACTCGAGCACCTGGCCAGACACGGAAAGGGCTGTGCGGCCATGTTCGAGCACCGCATCGCGATCGAGCTTCCCGGAATATTCGGCCCCCGCCTCAATGCAGCCGATGATCGCGGTCTCCGGGCCTGGGGATGGGTTGAAAAATATTAACCGCAACAACAATCATTCCTATTTGATAATCATCAACAGCGCGCGGGATTCCGGCTTACTTTGCGCGCCGCGGACATCCCTTGCAGGGCTTGTCCTTCCTGCAGCATTTCTTGCTCATGGACTTCTCCTCGTGGAATGGAAAAGACGGACACCATCGAACCGGACTGCTCAGTGCAGTGCCCGCGGATCGTGGCCGCCATCGTGATGCGCCGCGCGAAAAATGGACCACACCGAGCGCGATAATTGACCGCAGCGCGCTTTTAATTGGGGACAAAGAATTTCGGTAGCAGAAAACGGAAAAGCGGCGAGCAGTCAGCCCAAGGCGCGGACAGCATGCGCTGAATCGCGTCAAGGACCGAGCGGGCGGCCTCGGGCTGCAACTGTGCGGCGGTGCCGGGGCCGGCGAACGGCAGGTAGGGGCGCGCGGGTATCTCGATCATGGCCTATCCTGCAATCGTGCGCGTCGCGCGAAACCGGTAGGGACGAGCCCCGGTGACCGGCGGTAGGGATCCCGAGGCAGCCGAGACAAGCCGGAGGATGGGACCGGCGCGCACGACTTCCCCTCACAGCATCAGTTCGCCCCGCTCCACGCCGGTACAGCGGAATCCACTCGCGCAACTTGTTCAGCCTCCGCGCATCGGCATTCATCATGTTGTACAGGTCCCATAGCAGCCATCCCTCGTGATTTGCGCGGACGATCAGCACTCAAGCATCCGTGACTCCTTTGCCCTGAGCCGGTTTACCGGGCGCGCCTGGCTCGCCATCTCGACGGTGTGGGTTCGGCGGCGCACCAGGATACGAACCAGGGCCGCGGGACGGCGTGGCATCAACAACCCGGAAGACCGCAGCACCAACGTGAAAGGCACCCAGGCGCCGGGCTGACTCGATAATGCACTCCCGTGTGCCCAGCGTCAATTACCTTGGCCGGTCGACGTCAATTATCCTGGCCGGTGGAAGCGAGGCATGAGGGGTTCAGCCTTTCGGCTTTGAGGTGTTGAGGGTGCGTTGCTCAGAAGGGGCGAGCCCCTTCTGAGCAACGCGGCGGCGGAAGCTTTCCACGTTCATCTCGAAGAGCGTGGCGTGATGCACGAGCCGGTCGACGGTGGCCAGCGTCATGGCCGGTTCGGCAAAGACGTGGCCCCACTCCGAGAACGGCTGATTCGCAGTGATGGCCAGGCTTCTGCGCTCGTAGCGCTCGGCGATGAGCTCGAAGAGCACCGAGGTCTCGCCCTGGTCGCGGCGGACGTAGCTGAAGTCGTCGCAGATCAGCAGGTCGAAGCGGTCGAGTTTGGCCAGCTCGGCCGGCAAGCGCAGATCGCGCCGGGCGGCCTGCAGGCGCTGCACCAGATCGCTCGTGCGGGTGAAGAGCACGCGGTAGCCACGTTCGATGAGGGCGTGGCCGATACTGGCGATCAGGTGCGTCTTGCCAACACCCGGTGGTCCGAAGAGCAGGATGTTCGCGCCTTGTTCGAGCCAGCTGTCGCCCTCGGCCAGCGCGGTGACGTGCGCCTTGGAGACCGTCGGCACGGCCGTGAAGTCGAAGGCCGACAGGCGCTTGTCCGGCGGCAAGGCGGACTCGGCTCGATGGCGGTCGATGCGGCGCGTCTCGCGCTCGTGCATCTCGTGCTCGCACAGGGCGGCCAGAAACCGCTCGGCCGGCCAGCCTTCGCGGTTCGACTGCTCGGCCAGCGCCGACCACAGCCGCTTGATGGTGGGCAGCCGCAGCTCGGTGAGCATCATGGGCAGCGTCGCCGTCTCGATGACGCTCATGCCGCCACCTCGTACAGCGTGTCGTAGACCGACAGCGCGGGCAACGACACAGTGACCGCCGGCATGGGCGTCTGGCGCGGCGCAAAGCGCGCCTCGAGTCCTTCGAGATCGGGCAAGGTGCCCGCCTGCAGCAAACCCCCGAGGATCTGCGCGAGTTGGACCTCGCACGCGCCGCGTGCGGCCAGATCAAGCAGCCCCACCATGAGCTTGCAGGCCTGGCGCTCGGGCAAGGTCTCGACCAAGCGCTCCCAGGTCTGCCGGTACTCGGCGCGGGGGAACATGTCGTCGCGCAGCGCCCAACGGGCAAAGGCGCCGGGTTTGCGCTTGAGCGCGGGCAGCAAGTGCCGGTAGTCGAGCTGCTTGCCGCGCCGCTTGCCTGCCGGCACCGCTCCGCGCGCGCTCTCGAACACGCACACCCCGCCCAGCCAGCCCTCGAGGCGCTCGGGGTAGAGGCGAAACTGGAGCCGATGGCCGATCAGGCGCGAGGGCACGCTGTAGAGCACGCGGCGGATGCTGACGGTGCTGAACTTGGTCACGCGCGCCTCGATCTCCTCGTACTCGCTGGTCCGGCGCATGGGGAGCTCAGCGAGCTGGCTGCGCTCTTCGGCCAGCCGCGTCTGGATGCGCCGGTTCAGGCGTGTGACGACCTCTGCGACGAACCGCTGATAGTCGGCTGTGGTGGCGAACTCGCGGTGCCCACGCAGCAGCAGCGCCTGCTCGAGCGCGCCCTTGAGGCTGCCTTGGCGCGATTCAATGGCGCCGTTCTCGTGCGACTGGCCCAGATTGTTCCGGCTCGGACGCAGGCCATAGTGCCGGCACAGATCTTCGTAGCGGCGCGTGAGCGTTTCCGCTTCGGCCAGGTTGTTGAAGGCGGCCGACAGGCTGTCGGTACGGTGTTCTTCGGGCACCCCACCCAGGGCCCACAGGGCATTCTGCAGACCCTGCGCCAGGGCGGCGAAGCTCTCGCCGCCGCACACGAGTTCAGCATGGCGCCAGCCCGAGTACGCCAGCGCGAACTGGTATAGGCGATGCGCGAAGTGTTCGCCGCCCACCGTGATCCTGAGTTCGTCACACACGGTGAAGTCCGACAGCGCCAAACGGCCCGGCGGATTGGCTTGCGAGAAGAACACCTCCTTCTCGTGTCCGTGCTCGGCGCGCCACATGCGGATCCGCCGCTGCAGGGTGCGCAGCACCCCATCGCCGAACACCTCACCGTGACGGCGCTGCAACTCCTCGAGCAGGGTTCGGCCCTGCAGCCCGGGTTCGCGCTCGAGCAAGGGCACCAGCTCCTGCTCCCAGACGTCCGCCAACGGATCGGCGCGCGTCCGCCATGTCCTCGGTCCGCGCTGCGACGGCAACCCGTCAGCCTGCTCGATGCGCCGTGCTGAGCGCACGCTGATGCCCATCCGGGCCGCCGCGATCTGCTGCGTCGCCTGCCTTCTTGCTTCCTTGTATTTGCGCACTTGTTGGTCCGTGATCTTCTTGCCGGGCACCGAGCGCCTCCCAACGCCTGTCGTCAGAAGAGCACTCTATCCCTCGCTTCCGGACCTTCCCGGCTGCAGATCCAACCGGCCAGGATAGTTGTCGTCGACCGGTCAGGTTAATTGTCGCCGGCCACCCGTGCATGCATGCGCCCGAAGACGAAGCCGGCGAGAAAAATTAGCGGTCCCCAGGCGACCAGCCCGATCAACGTCATCGCCTACACCCGCATGAACTGCAGATCGGGCAACCCGGCCAAGGCCGGCTGCTGCGCGCCGAGAAAGGCGACGTGGCGAAGATACCAGCGTCCCGGCGTCGGATTGCCATGGGCGTTGGGCGGATAGAACGACGCACTACGCTTCTTGAACCGCCCCTCGCTCACCATTTCGGCGAAGCTTGCGTCGACCTGGTGCGCCTCCATCTGCAGGCGTCCGCCCGGGGCCGCATGGAGCCGCCGTACCCACCCATAGGCCGGCTTGTTGTCTTCTGGATGGCCGATCGTGAGCGGCGCCTCGCGCTGGATCGGATCGTATCCGGCAGCGATGGCCTCGATGTCGGCCTGCGAGAAGGTGATCCGCTCCCCCTCCATCGAGACATGCGTCCCCGCCTTGAAGATGTCGATCTTCTGCCCGGCCAGCATGCCGGCCGCCGAGCCGCCCGACGTTGCAAGGTCCGACTCGGCAAAGCAGGCGAACGCCGTGCCCGTGACGCAATCGAGCGCTTCGGCGTAGCTGACCCGGTTCTGAAGCGCGAAGGATCGTGCCCTGGCGTCCACGACAACGTCGGAGCCGGTCGGGGCCGTCGACTGGACGTGCCGCAGCAGCAGGTCGACGCCCTTCTTCGCCATCACCTCGCGCAAGGCGTTCACGTAGCGGATGCCGTTCTCGTGCGCATAGGCGACCGCCTGTTCATGAAGCGCCGCGTCCTCTTCGCGCAGAACGTCGCCACGGCCAGATTTCGCCACGCTTGAGGCGCGGCGCGCATCGAGGTCCTGAGCCACCCATTCCAACGCTTCGCCATAACTGATCCTGTGATCGCGCATGTAGCGCCGCGCCTCGGCGTCCAGCTCCTGATCATCCATCGTCACTGCCTGCATTCCGTGTCTCCCGTCCACTCAATGCCAACCGGCAAGCCTGCCGGCCGCGTCCACGTTTTCATCCTCGCCGACCGCGCTGCAGTGCGGCGCGTCGGAAGGTCTTCACAATCTCGTCGGCGATGTCCTGCTTGGCGGTGGTCTGATAGCGGCCGAGGTCGCCGAAGTCGAGCACCACAGGGGTATTGCCACCGCCGCCGCCATCGCTTCCGACCGGCATCACGCCACTCGACACAAGCCCGCCCTCGGCGAACCGTGGCAGACGCAGCCCATTGAGGCGGGCGAGCAGATCGGTGCCGTAGTGCCGCACCGCCGCGGCCCGAACGACGAACTCGCCGTCGGAGAGCCGCGCAAGGATGCTGTCACTCGTGCCTGTGCCGGGGCCACGGATCAGGCCGCCCGCAGCAAAGCCGTTCTGCTTCGAGTTCCAATCGCTGACTGGATCACTGAACGTCGGCGTTCCGCCCTCGCTGACGGTGCGCACGATGATGGTTTTCTCGGCGGGAATGGCGTCGACAGCCCGCTGCACCTCGGCGAGGGTCTGCTGCGCCGCTGCGGCGTCGGCTTCCACGAGGGTCGCCTTCTCTGCGGGGACGGCATCCACAGCGCCCTTGACCTCTCCCAGCGCCTGTTCTGCTTGCGTCGTATCGGCCCGGATCGTCGCCGTCTTGTCGATGCCCGACGCTGCGCCGTTAGCCGCGCCGTCCGCACCGCCGCCCGGCGCCTCGCCGAGCTTTGCGAGCTGTGCCTGCAGCGCCTTGATCCGCTGCTCGGCCGCCGTGACATCGACCTGGATCGAAACAGGCTGCCCGAGCTGATCCCGCAGCCCCGTCAGCCTCTGCTCGGCCGCCTGAATCTGCGCATCGATTGCGGTCGCTGCGGCTTCTTGTGCGTTGGCCTCCTGCTCGCGTTGCTTGCCCTGAGCCCGGAGCGCCTGGCTTTCGGCCTCTCCAATCTGCCGCAGCAAGCGCACCGCGCTCGGATCATCGCCCATGCCCTGCACGTAGCCGGCGGCCTCTTCGGCCAGCCGCAGCGCCTCCTCGGCGTTCTTCCTGACTGCCTCGCCACGGCCATCGATCGCCGCGTTCTGCGCGAATAGGGCCGCCCGCTCCGCCTCGGCAATCAACGTCCCCGGCGAGTTCGCGCTCGAGAAGCCGGAAAGGCCACCCGCTTGCTCTTCACTCGAGGCGTCGAGCCGATTCGCGTCCGCGTTCCGCCTGCTGGTCGCCTCATCCGCCTGCCTGAAGAACGCGGCGGCCTCCCGCCGTGCCTCACTCGCCGCGGTCGTGCTCTCCTCCCAGGCATTGCGCAGAGCATCGCGAAGCCGCTCGGCCCCCTTGATCTCTTCCTTGGTCGCATTGAGCGCCGCCGTCGCACGCAGCTTGTCGAGGTTGGAGATTTCAGCGCTCAACTGCGCCTCGATCTTGAGGCGAGCCTGCGCAAGTTTTTTCTGTTCCGTCAGATCCGGCCCGCTCTGCGCCTCGCTGACCTTGGACTCCCAGTACGCAAGCTCCCGCTGTCTCAGCGCGATCTCCGCATCGATCAGCGGCAATACGGCGCTCGCTTCCGCGCGCCCACCGACGAACCCGAGCGCATCTTCACGGCGCTTCTTCAGTTCGGCGAGCTTCGAAGTCAGCGAACCGACCTGCTCCTCTGCCGACTTGAACGGATTCGATAGCCCAATGGTCAGCAGCGCCTGACCAAAGCCGAGCCCCACTTCCTTCGCACGCAGGAAGTCCGCCGCAAGCCGGCTCAGTCCCGGGATCAGCGCGTTCCCGATCTGGACCACCACGCCTTGAGTCAGGCCCTGCAGCCGCTCCAGGTTGCGGTTGAACTCAAGCGCGGCCGCTGCGGCGGACTCGCTGATCGTTTGGCCGAAGCGGTCGGACTCGTTGGCCAGCGCGGCAAGCCCCTCGCGCCCGAGATTGAGGACGGGCACCAGCTCATCGGCGCCCTTACCCAGCAGGCCAACCGCCGCAGTCGTCTTGACGATGCCGTCGGGCAGCTCGGAGAGCCGCTGCGCAAGATCGACGAACACCTCATCGGTGCTGCGCAACGACCCATCCGAGCGCGTCACCGCAATGCCGAGCCGGTCGAACATGGCCGCAGAGGCGCCGCCGCCCTTGGCGGCCAGTGCCATATTGACGGCGAGGCTCTGCAGGCCACCCTCCAGCGCCGACGTGGACCCACCCGCGGCCCTCGCCGCATAGGCCAGCCGCGAAAGGGCCTCCGTGCCCACGCCGGTGCGCTGCGACATCGCACCGATCTCCGACGACGCGTTCGCCGAGGCCTTGGCGATGGCAAGCACGCTGGCCGCCAGGCCACCGCCGCCGATCCCGATCGCGCCACTGAACCGGCTCAGCGCCGCCGGAATACCGCGCAACCGCGTGGCCAGGGCGCCAAAGCCCTCTGTCGCACGAGCCACAGAGGCCGTGAGCGGATCGAGCAGGGCTCGTCCGCTCAGCCCGCGATCGAGTTCCGCCCCGGTCGCGCGTGCCTGCACGGCCAGCCGTTGCAAGGCCTGTTGTGTCGCCCCCGCCTGGCTCGCCATGCTCGAAGAGGCTTTCTTGAACTCCCCTTCAGCGCTACTGACCCCCTTCTTCAGCTCGGAAAACGCGGCGACACCACTGCTTGCATCGCCGCGAATTCGAAATACGACCTCCATGTCATTGCCGGCCATGCCTCACCCCTTGCCGCCCAGCTTCGCCACCTCGCGCTGCAGGCTCGCCACCGTGTGCTTGAAGCCCTTGCCGTCGGCCTGCGCGGCGCGCGCAATCATCAGCTCGTCGATGCGCCGCTCGGCAGCGAGGCGCGCATGCGCCAGGCTCAGCCGCTCGATCTGCGCCAGCGTGTAGTCCTTCACCGCCGCCAGCGTGTGGCCGGACTCGATCAGCAGGCACACCGCGGCGTCGACGCCGCCGGGCGCCGACGGCCGGCGCGCCAGGGCAGCGCCCGGCGCCTCACGGTAGAGGGACGGATTCACCGTCTTCGAGGCCGTGAGCAGCGCCTCGAGGTCGGCATCGGACAACGTCGTCAGGAAGTCCGCCTCGCAGCCGGTGGTCAGCGCCAGCAGACGAAGATCCCCCTCGGGCGTCGGCGGTTCGCTGTGCCACGCATCCAGGCAGCGCAGCAGCTCGGGCAGATCGCCGAACTTCAGCGGCGTCACCGTCACCGCCCCGACGCTCAGCACCACCTGGTGCGGCGTGCCGAGGAGTTCCTCCAGCTCGCCCCGCAGGCCCTTGCGGGGCATCGTTGCTTGCATGGTCGCGCCTCCCGCTCGCCTAGAACTCGACGCCGTAGCGCTCGCGCAGGGCCGCGCGCTCTTCCGCCGCCCGCTGAAGCACCGTTCCGCCGTCAAAGCGTCCGTCCACCTTGAAGACAATGCCCTTCAAGACAGGGTGGCACGGCGCCTCCTCCGAGGCCGCCAGATTGAACCCTGGCAGCACCATGGTTTCGCGCGATGCGCACAGCGGGTAATTCGACCCTGCCTGCTCGAGCAACGCATCGAGTGCGCGCAAGCGCTTATACGAACGCGCAGCCCGCAAGCCATCGTCGATGTAGCGCCGGCACTCGTCCTGCGCTTCGTCCATCAGAAAGCGGCGCATCAGCGCCGGCTTGTCTTCCTTCAACTGCCGCACCCGCACCCGCGCATCCTCGGCCTTGCGCTCCAGCGCCGCCACCGTCCGGGCGAACCGATCCAGCTCAGGCCGGATGCGCTCGACCGTCTCCCGCGCGTCGCGCCGCTCGGCCTCGAGCTGGGTTACGGCCTCGTCGGTCGCCTTGCCGATCGCCACATCGGCCAGCAGGTCATCCATGCGCTCGTCGAGCACCGACACATTCGGCAGCGCCTGGCGCAACGCGGCGGCCTTCCCGTTCTGCTCGGCGATCGCCGCCGTCAGGGTCTCGATCTCCGTATCGAGCGCCGCAACCTGCGCCTGGTGTGCCAGGACGGCCGCGGCCGATTCGGTGATCGTGGTTTCCGCGGCCAGGGCCACGACGTTTGTTTTCGGTGTGCTTGTCATTGCTTCCTCTTCCTGGTTGAAGGGCTGTACGCCGCCAGGCGCCGCCCCGTGTGCCTGACGAATCAGGGGTGGTGGTGCGGCAGGAGCTGCACTTCGAAGAAACTGCCGGCGGCCAGTGCCGGGCGCAGCGCTCGGCCGCAATGGTTGTGCATCGAGCCCGTCACGGCCCGGCCAGATCCATCGTCTGCCGGCCTCACATAGGCCGCGAACTCGATCGGCTCCGCCGCCTCCACGACGGCCGAGTAATGCGTGATCACGACCACCATGCTGAATTCCTCGGCGCGAGACAGACTCACGCCGCAGCTATCGTCATCCGGCCCGCCGTCGCTCGCGGCATACATGCCATCCCAAGAGACAAACCGATGGGCGCGGATCTCCTCGCCGGCAACGCGCAGAATGGCGTGGGTTACGTCTTGCTTTGCGTACATTGCGTGTCCTCTTCTTCCATCGTTGGCGGCGTGGGAACCGTGTTGGTCTCGATGCCGGCCGCCGAATCCTTGAGCGTGATCACCACCTCCACGTCCTCGCCGGGCTCGGCGTCGACTTCCTTGCTCACCTCGAACGTTCCCGCCGGCCAGGTCTTCTCGGCCAGGCGCTGCACCGCCGCCAAGGCGCTGAAGCGGCTCGTCGCCTCCTCCCCGTTGGGAAACCGGGCGTAGTAGATTCCGCGGCGGCACCGCACCCACACCCTGATTGCGCTGCGCCCAGACGCCCCCGCGGCCAGCGCTTGAACGGCGTCGGCGGCCCCTTGCGCCTCCCGGCGCGTCTTCCTCACCCCTTCGATGACGTTTCTGAGGTGACGCTCGGAGAGGCCATGCCGCGCGGACAACTCCCGGTAGTTCTCGCCGTCGAAGGCCTCATAGATCGCGTGGTAGATCCGGTTCAGGCGGAACTGATGGCCAATGCCGATGTAGGGCTGCTGCCCCCCGAAGTTCTCACAGACCTTCAACGTGATCCGGTCGACGAGCTCGTCGACGGCCGCCTTGTCACCCCCCATCGCCGCGCTGATCTCGGTCCTCAACATCGCGTCCAGCCCACCGATGAACGTATCCTCGAATCTTTCCGGCTGCTTCATCCATGCCCCCCTTGCGCATCGGGTTCATTGACTCCGTTCAATGAACCCGATGCCATCTTCCGCACAACAGCCGCCCACGTACCTTGAAGCGTTTCAATTAATGGCGGATTGAACTCGCGCGCGCGTGAGGGGCCGGATCGAGGTACTCACTGAGCGCAAAATTGCGCCGAGTTCGCGCGCGTGGCGGGGCGAGAAAGGGGCCTGCGGCCGTGGCGTTTGCGGAGGCTGACCGCGGGCCGGATCACCGCTGCCGAAAGCGCGGCGCGCCGGACCGGGCGCGCCGGGAACGTCTGCGCCGGGGCGGCGGATTCACCGCCCCGGCGATTGGGGTCGGCGTGGCGACATCAGAAGCGCCCGGAAACCGATTTATAAATCGATTCCAGCCCCTCTCATGCCCGCCGGGCACCCTTGGTGTGCATGGGCCTCAAAAACCGGCCTCAGGGGCTGTAACGAATGGGGCCGAAATCGCCGCGCAGCGAACCCACAAAGCACAACCGCCCGTGAGGGCGGCTGTCGTCCAGACTTTGGAAAAGGGCAGCAGGCCCGCCCGCATCAGTTGCGGGATGCGTCCTGCGCCATTGAATTCAGCTCGTCCAGGTTTTCCAGACCGTCCTTATAGGCGCCCTCGCGAATCCATTCAGGAATGCCCAGCGGCCCGGCATCGGGAATGAAGAACTCGTCGCGCACCCTATCGAGCATGACCTTCATTTCACCGAAGAGCCCGGCCAAGAAGATATCGCAGTCGATACCGTGCTGCTCCTTCCCCTCCTGAAGCGCGATGATGGTCTGACGCATCGCCCCCTGAATGTAGGCCTGCACGGTCAGCGAAATGGACTCGGCTTCTTTTCGGAGCGCGGCGAGCTTTTCGTCCGGCTTGGCTTGGGCTGCCCTGATCAGCTTCTCCTGCAGGGCGTCGCGCTGCTTGCTTCGCTCGGCCAACAACTCTTCCTTCGCCGTGTTCTCGGCGCGAGCGTCGCGTACCGCCGCCTTCAGCTCTTTTACCGACATGCCGTCGATGTCGTCGCGGACCAGTGACCCCGTCCGACCAAACTCTTCAAGTTCGTCGAGCTGCTCCTCGTCGAGAATCATCAACTCGAAGAGCTTCGTCTGACTCCCCGCCGCTTCCAAAGTGGCCTTTAAAGGCCGATTTGAACACTTGCGGGCTGCCTGCATGAACTTGCGCGCGACGCGATCATTTATTCCGACCGAGTCCAGCCGGTCCAAGAACTCCCCGTGCTCGCAGAGTTCTTTCAGCACCACGAGCCCGCGCCCCACCTCGAGGCAGGCTTCGACCGAGCGCCGCATATTGGCGCTGATGTCACGCTGGATCAGTTCAGGGTCGGCGCAGTCGGCGGGAAGCAGGTAGCCCATTTGTGCGGCCAGCGCGCGCACTCGACTATTGGCTTCCTCGTCGAGCGCGCGCACGGCGTGCGCCTCCTGCCGCATTACGGCCAGTCCATGGGCGCCCTCGGCGGGCAGGACGTCCACATCGATGGTTTCGGGCTGCTTTCGGGGTTTCGGTCCGCGTGTCATGGATGTCTCGCTACGGTTGAGTTGCGTCGATTCTAACCACGTCCCGCACCGGTGCTGCTCCGGCCGGCACAAGATACACCAGCCCGTCACCCCCGATCCGGCAGCGCATGGCCGGCGCCGTGGCCGGATCGGGGCGCCGCCTGGCGCGGCACGCCCGATACAGCCGGCCCGCGAACTGCACCAGGCGCGCGGCCCGGCTGCGCTGCCCCTGTGCGCGGATGAAGGCGCCGCGCGTCGCCCCGCTGAAGTCCATCATGCCGGCGCCCTCCCGCTTGCTGCGAGCTTGGCGGCGGCCTTGCTGATGGCTCGCTTCGCCTTGCGCGCCACCTTCTCCGTACCCGGCGCCTGCACCGACGCGTAGCACTGGCCGCCGTCCATAATCGGCGCCTCCTTCACCACCAGACCGCGCGCTTCGAGCGCGGCGCGGAATGCCGCCCACTGGGGAGCATATTCGGTGTGCTTGGCTGCCAGTTCATAGACCCGGCCCGCCGCCCGCTCGATCTCCACGACGGGCACCGCCGGCCCGGCGATCAGCGCGAAGGCGTCGATGATCGTGCGCAGGTACTTGCTTTCATCCATGCGCTGCATGAAGGCGCGCTGCATCTCGAGGTGGAACCGCTCCAGTTGATCGAAGGGCTCGTCCGGCCTTTCCACCACCTCTTGCGCCATCGCGATCAGGTCGAGCACGTCGTTCCTGTAGAGCGTGATCGCGTTGTCCTCGCTGTAGATCAGCCGATCGAGCGCCCGCAAGCACGTCGAGACGCGGCTCAACGTTCCGTCGATGTGGTAAGCGAGGTTCTTGAAGTCGACCGTGGTGGCGCTGTCCATGGCGGCAGCGGCTTCGAGGAAGCCTTGATGATCGACGATGGCCTTGAGCTTGCTCATCACACACCCCCTTGCACAGCGAAACGCGCGAAGAGGTCGCCCCAGGCCTGCGCCAGGGCGGAGCGCGGGCGGCGGCTCGCCATCGTGTCGAGCATGGCCTCCATGGTGTCGCACAGCTCGTCGAGCGCGGCATCGTCGGCGTGGCCGAACAGCAGCCCGAACAGGGCCTCGCAGTATTCCTCCCGCTCGGCCATGGACGGGCGCTCGGACGGCTCAAAAGTGCGCCGTCCACCCGCCGGATCGGGCGGCACGGCGTGCACCTCGATCTCCTCCACCTCGACGGCGGCAGGCGCTGCGGCGGGCGCGACCTTGGTGCCGTCGACCTTCTTCAGCAGCGCGCGCGGCATGCGCTCGTGCCCGAGGCCGGCCTCCTGAGGCTCGCCGTCATCCCAGCGGATGCACGCGGAGGCATCGGCATAGACCTTGACCACTTCGCCCAGGCGCCCGGCATGGAGCGATTCGACACGGTCGGCCGGCCGCAGGAGCGCGCCGGTCGCAACCTCCAAATCATCGGCGCGCCTGATTGCCCTCACGGCCTCGCGCACCTGCTTCACGGTCATGGCCCTGAAGTCCTGGAGCGCATAGCCGCGCACGTTCTGCCCATCGGCCAAGGCCTGCAAGGTGTCATCGCCCAACGACAACAGTTCCGCCAGTACGGTCTTGCTCACCTTCAGACTGAGAAAGGGCTCACTGCCAACGAGGCGGGCGGCACGCATCATCCTCCGCGCCACACTATCGTCCAGTCCAATCTGTTCGATAACGACCTTGGAAAACTGGCCGTGCGGCACCATGGCCTTGATTTGCAGCAGCCGACGGCCAAATTCGACCATCGCGTGAACGTCTTTTCCCTGATGCTGGTTAGCACGCGCCTCGCCAATGGCGCGTGCGAGCGCGGCAATTGCAGGACTGGATGGTGCGACCTCGTTGTGTTCGAGCGCGTCGAGAATCGGCACTTCTGCCGAAGGGAATTTAGCGGCCATGACAGCCTCCTACGATTCGTTCAAGTTCGCCCCCTGTTCAGAGGGGCGGCCGGGTACTTGAACACGGTCGTAGGGCCGCCCGCAGTTTTCCCCCGTTTCCGAGGTGTTGTATAGCTGCGCGCTACCCGGCCATGGAGAAACCATGGACGCAAAGAACCGCGCTTTCGGGCGCGGGCATCCGCCTACGATGGTGTGTTCAGCACCGGTGCCAATCCTGCCCCAATATTTCCCATAGCGCAACATCCTTTTCTGAAGAGGAAGCCCATTGCCGCGCGCATCTCCCTCTGCTCGACCGGCGGACGCCACACTTCTGTCAGGTGTGGCCGGGCGCGGCGGCGTGAAGCGCGCCTTCCTCCATGGCGGCCAGGGCGACATCGCGCCCCACGCCGCCCACCTGCGCCGATAGCGCAAGCAGCGCGCCCGACCAGGCGGCCGCCTGGACGAAGGCCGCCGCCGGGGTACGGCCCGAGGTGTTCAGCGATTGGCGCAGCATGGCAAGCGCCTTGCGCGTGTAGATCACCGCGAAGCCGACCAGGGCGAGCAGCAACCCCGCGAGCGACGACTTGACCGCGTAGTCGAGCACGATCACTGCGGACTTCGCCCGCACTTCACGGATGTAGGCGGCCAGGCCGGGATCGCTGACGGCGAACTGCCGATCAACGTCCGCGCGCAGGTTCCGGTGCGTGTCCTGATGCCCCTGGAGCCACACCATTTGGTGCAGCACCCCGAAGAAGGTGATCTCTTCCGTGTAGCGCAGATGGCTGTTCAGCAATCCGCGCAGGGCGTGATAGGCCGGGGCGTTCAATCCGTGGCCGCTCTGGATGAAATGCGCCCGCATCGATTCGCGCAGATCGAACAGCCGGTCGCGGCTGGCGTCGAGCATCGACGGCCGCAACATGAACTTCCACGTGGCCATCAGCAGCAGCAGCCCAACACCCAACATGGTCACTTGAATCATGTCTTCACCTCCCGTGGCGTCGCTCCGATTTCCGTCAATCCGCTCGACGTGCGGCCCGGATCGTCCGCTTCGGCGATCCGCTGATAACGGCTCTTGGCCGAAATCGCGCGCTGCTTCCCTTTGCGCTCGAACCACCAGGCGCCCGACGCGATCACGCCCCACGCATAGCCGGCCATCGAGCCCAACTCCATGGCCTGCACCACCTTCGCCAGCGCGCCGATGGCTTCGGGCGATTGCCCCTGCACCAGCGGGCGCAGCCCCTCGAATACCAGCCATACGCACAGCGCAATTCCGCCGATGACCGTGACGTGACTGATCAACCCTACCACCAGTTCAAACCGCCGCGTTGAAAGCTTCGCCTGCTCGAACGCCAGTTCGTTCTTGTTCATTAAGTTTTCGCGCTCTGCAATCTCTTTTCGCGCAGTGTAACAAGTTAATGCCGTGGTCGTATCGGTTCGTGTGTGGCGATTCGCGGCGCAATCCTGCGCTGCGAATCTTCACCATGCCTCATCTTCCGCCCCGCCGGCCGCATCCCGCGCCCGCGCCTGGCGCACCGCGCGGGCGGCGACCAGCTCCCGGCACAGCCAGCGCATGACCTGCCGGGCCTCCAGGTCGATCTCGCCATCGTGCGGCCAGTGCCGGCGCTGCATGGCGCTTTCCATGCCGGCCAGCTCGGCGCCGCACTCGATCTCCACCGTGGCCGCCAGGTGCAGCCAGGCTTGGGCCAGGGCGTTGATCTGGGCTTCGAGCTTGAGGATGCGTGCCGCAGTCTTGGGGGTGTTCATGGCCGGCTCCGGTGGGTGATCGGTAAGGCCAGCGTAGCCGCTGAAAGGGCGGTTTCGGCGCTTCCAAGGGGCTGTTTGTTTCGCCCGGCGCCGCGCGTGCCGCTTCGAATTCGCTCCGGAGTTTTGCAGAGCTGTTCCTTCGTTCGCGGCCCGCCTTCCAACGGCCGCCGGCCTGCCACGCGCGCGGGTGGCGGGATAGAATCCCGTGACAGCGGGATAGGCCCGCAGGGCACGGCGAGAGGGGGCGAACATGACCACGGTAAGCAAGATCGAATGGACGGAACGCACGTGGAACCCGACCGTCGGGTGCACGAAGGTTTCGCCGGGCTGCAAGCACTGTTACGCCGAAGGGATGGCGGCACGGCTGCAGGCGATGCGCACGCCAGGCTATGAGAACGGCTTCGTCCTCACGCTGCTGCCGCAGCGCCTCGATGACCCGCTCAGGCGCCGGGTGCCGACCACCTACTTCGTCAATTCGATGTCGGACCTCTTTCACGAGGCGGTGCCGTTCGATTACATCGCCCAGGTGTTCGACACGATCGGGCGCGCGCATTGGCATACGTTCCAGATCCTCACCAAGCGGGCCGATCGCATGGCGGCGTTCTTTCAGGGGCGGGCGGCGCCGCGCAATGCCTGGCTGGGTGTGTCGGTGGAAGATCGACATTACGGCGTGCCGCGCATCGACCATCTGCGCCAGGTGCCGGCTGCGATCCGCTTCCTGTCGGTGGAGCCGCTGCTCGAAGACGTGGGCGGGCTCGAGCTGGCCGGCATCGACTGGGTGATCGTGGGCGGCGAGTCCGGCCCGAAGGCGCGGCCGATGCGCCAAGAGTGGGTGGATGCGATCCGCGCGCAGTGCGAGGCGGCCGGCGTGGCCTTCTTCTTCAAGCAGTGGGGCGGCTGGGGCGCCGATGGCGTGAAGCGCGCCAAGAAGCACAACGGCCGCGAGCTGCACGGCCGCACGTGGGACCAGATGCCGGCCGCGGCGGTGGGCGCCTGATGAAGAAGGGCGACAAGTACGCCTGGCGCATCGGATCGGCGCCGCCTGTGATCGAACAGCACAGCGTGGTCAAGCACCGGATCATCGAATCCTACGTGCGTGAATACATCCTGACGCTGATGTCACAGGCCACGATCCCGAAGCTGCAGCTCACGCTGGTCGATGGCTTCTCGGGCGGCGGCGCCTACCTGGCGGAGGATGGCGCCGGCGTGGTCGATGGGTCGCCGGTGCTGATGATGCGGGCGGTACGCGAGGCGCGGGTGCGGCTCAACATCGGCCGCGACAAGCCGCGCGAGGTGGCGGTGGACTATGCGTTCATCGACGTCGAGCGCGACACCGCGGCTTACCTGGAACAGCGCCTGGCGCAGCGCGCCGACGAGGGCGCGATCGAGCGCGCCGACCTGGCGCGGGCGCGAGTGTGCCAGGGCGACTTCCTCGCCGAGCTGCCGCGCCTGGTGGGCGAGGTGAAGGCGCGGCGGATGGGCGAGCATGCGATCTTCGTGCTCGACCAGTACAGCTACGACAAGCTGCCGATGGCCGATCTGGCCGGCCTGATGCGGGCGATGCAAGGGGCCGAGGTGCTGCTGACCTTCAACGTCGGTTCGCTCATCACCTTCCTGGCCGACCGCGCGGCGAACCGCCTGCCGATGGAGCGGATCGGGCTGGCGAAGCATGTGCCGTGGGAAAGCCTGCGGACGCTCAAGCACGATCGCCAGTGGCGCCAAGTGCTGCAGCGCCATCTGGCCCATGGCATCCGCCAGGAGGCGGGCGCGCGCTTCGCGACGCTGTTCTTCGTGCGCCCGCTCGGCGCCACGCCTTGGGACTACTGGCTGATCCACCTCTCGAACCGCTACAAGGCGCACGAGGTGATGAAGAACCTGCACTGGGACAACGCCACCGCCTTCGGCCACGAGTTGGAGCCGGGCGTCTTCATGCAGGGCTACGACGCCAACCGCGACCAGGAATACACCGGCCAGGACACCTTCGACTTCGGCGACTCGTCGCGCGAGGCCTGCGTCAATGGCATCCACGAGCACTTCGGCCGCGTGATCTTCGAGCAGCCCGGCCCGGTCCGCCTGCGCGACCTGGTGGAGCGCTACGCGGCGCAGTCGCCGGGCTCGACGCAGCACTTCATCCAGGCCGCGGCCAACTTGCACCGCTCGCAAGACGTGATCATCTGCAGCCCGGACGGGCGCACGCTGCGGCCCTCAAAGTCCTACCACCTCAACAGCACCATCGAGGCCGCCCGCACGCCCCGGCTGATCCCCTGAGGCCCTCGCGCGGCGGTGCGCAGGCGGGCAGGTAGTGAAGCCCGCCCATGAGTACCGTACCGCAATGCCCCGTAGCCTTCCCGCATGCCGCCCGCCCGGTCGGTGCCGATGAGAGAGGCCAGCCATGCCACGCACGAGAACCGCTGTGAAGCTCACCCCCGACCAGCAGAGCAAGGTCGACGCCTTGATCCGGCGATACGGGTATGTCTGCTTCGACCTGGTGAAAGCGGAGCTGGCAGCGAGCGGGATCACGTTCTCGCGCAGCGCCCTGCATCGCCACGCTCAGCGGCTCAAGTCCGCCGACTTGCGATCGCCTTCAGGCCTGCGCGAGACGGTCGTCATCGTGCTTGACGCATCGGCGGGCGCGCCGACCGCCATCCGCACGCCCGCGTCCCCCGAGACCGTCGTCAGCGCGATCGGCGCCCTCGGTTTGCCGGCCTCGGCGGGGCGCCCTGAGGCCGCCTGAGCCTGCCGATCTCCTGCCGCTCGGCCTCTTTACCCACGGTAAAGCGTCTTTCCTGCCGTATCTGCCTAAATCCAGGCTGGTGCCACTAAATCCGTGAATTATCTCGCCGACGCCCCTGGATTTATCTCACTCGTCCTTACCATCGCCCGCATCGCCCAGCACTGCATAGGCCTCCCACTCCGCCACCAGCCGGGCGGCGCAGTCGCGCACGCAAGCGGAAAGGCGCTGATCGCTGCCGATCACCCGGAAGTGACCGGCGATCGCCTGCGCCAGCGCGGGCGAGCGCCGCGCCGGGAAGCGCGACAGCAGCTGCAGCACCGCCGCCAGCGCGAGCTCGGGATGGGTGTCGTACTCCGGCCCCGCGTTCGCGGCAACCCTTCGCCGGCTGGCGGATGAATGCGCGCTCACAGCCGCACCGCGTAGTACTCGACGACCTGCTGGACGTCGACCGGGAAGGGCACCTCGTCGGGCGACGGGGTGCGCGTCATCGTCGCCACGAACGCCGCCTCGTCGAAGACGAGCCATTCGGGGCGGGTCAGCGCAGGCTCGGCGAGCGCCTCGACCACCACCGGGATGCGCCGCGCACGCTCGCCAAGCTGGATGCGGTCGCCCGGCCGGATGCGGATGGAGGGGATGTTCACCGCCCGTCCGTTGAGCAGTACGTGCTTGTGGCGCACGAGCTGCCGCGCCGCCACCGCGGTGGGCGCGAAGCCGGCGCGGAACACGAAGTTGTCGAGGCGACGCTCGAGCAATTCCAGCAGCTTGTCGCCGGTCGGGCCGCGGTCGCGCTTGGCCTCGCGGAACAGGCGCTGGATCTGCTTCTCGCCGAGACCATAGTTGAAGCGCAGCTTCTGCTTCTCGATCAGCTGCACGCCGAAGCCGGACTTGCGCCTCGGGCGCCGGCCGTGCTGGCCAGGGGGATGGTTGCGCTCACCCAGCGGCTTGCGCGACAGGCCGGGCAGCTCGGCGCCGAGGGCACGCATCACTTTCAGGCGGGGGCCGGTGTATCGGGACAATCGGTTCTCCTTCATTCAGGGATTCTTGCTGCGCCGACGCACGAAGAGCGCCAGCAGGACAGCCTCGAAGTCGAGACAGGGTCGGTTGAATATCGTCTTTGCGAATGATTCGCAATATCGTTAAAATCCGAATCACTGTCAAGCCTCTCTGTCCTGCGGTCCGGACCGCATCGAATACACGCCGGGCGCACGACCTTTGAGCTAGATCAGTAAAAGTCATAATGCGACCCATTATCGTTCTAGGCTTACTCCGCCCTCCGGACACCCGAGTTCATGGACTGCGCCACTTCGCCCTCCTCCGCCGCTGCCGCCGCGCTGCGCACCCTGGCCCTCGTCGGCCACCCCAACGTCGGCAAGTCGGTGCTGTTCCACCGCCTCACCGGCACCTACGTCACGGTGTCCAATTACCCCGGCACCACGGTCGAGGTCTCGCGCGCCACACCGCGCTTCGACCGCGAGGCCTCGCTGCTCGACACCCCGGGCGTGCTCGCCCTGCCATCGCGCAGCGACGACGAGCGCGCCACCATGCGCGCGCTGCTCCATGAGGACATGCGCACGCTGATCCAGGTCGGCGACGCCAAGAACCTGCGCCGCACGCTCAACCTCACCGCGCTGCTGGCCGAACTCGGGGTGCCGATGGTGATGGCGCTCAACATGACCGACGAGGCCAAGGCGCGCGGGGTCACAGTGGATGCCGAGGCCTTGTCGGAGGCACTCGGCGTGCCGGTGGTGGCGACGGTGGCGACCGGCGGGGAAGGAGTTTCCGCGCTCACCGAAGCGCTGCAGCGTGCGGCGGTGCCGGCACCACTGCTGCGCTACGACCCGGTGCTCGAGCGCGACATCGCCCGCGTCGAGCAGCTCATCCTCGCGCAATGCCCACATCCGCGCCTGGCCGCACGCGGGCTGGCCATCCTCGCCATCGGCCGCGACCCCGAGGTCGAGGCCTGGCTCGCGGCGCAAGCGAACAGCGAGACCGTGCGCGCCGCGCTCGCCGAGCTCACCGCGCCCATCGGCCGCGACTCGCTCCCGGCGCGGCTCGCGCGCGAGCGCGGCGGCGCCGCCGA
>NZ_AMXD01000053.1 GCF_000310185.1 Thauera aminoaromatica S2
GGCCGCACCCGCGAGCGCGCAGCCGGCTCCGCGCCGCCGAGCCCGCCGCTAGGCATCGGGGCGGCGGCCGCAGCCAGGTCCCGCGGCCACAACCCCGCCGCAAGCCGCACACGCGGCAAGCGCCGCCTATAATCTCGCGACGTTCCCGCGGATCGGCGCCGGCACGGCGTTCGACCCGATACCCAGAGAGCCACCATGAGCTATTTCAAACACCACGTCTTCTTCTGCTGCAACCAGCGCCAGCCGGGCGAGTCCTGTTGCAACGACCACAAGGCGAGCGAGCTGCAGACCTACGCCAAGGAGCGCACCGCCGCGCTCGGCCTCAAGGGCAAGGGCAGCGTACGCGTGAACAAGGCGGGCTGCCTCGGCCGCTGCGACGACGGTCCGGTGATCGTCGTCTACCCCGACAACGTCTGGTACACCTACGTCGACAAGGAAGACATCGACGAGATCATCGACTCGCACCTGATGCAGGGCCGCGTGGTCCAGCGCCTGCGCCTGCCCGAGGACGTCGCATGAGCCGCCAGCTGCCCACCGAGTCCGTCCTGCTGCGCGGCGGCGCCGGCAACATCGAGGCGCTGATCGACGCCCCCGCCACGGTCAAGGGCATCGCGCTCGTGTGCCATCCCCACCCGCTCTTCGGCGGCGCCAACACCAACAAGGTCGCGCACACGCTCGCGCGCGCCTTCCGCGATCTCGGCTACGCGGTGATCCGCCCCAACTTCCGCGGCGTGGGCCAGAGCGAGGGCACGCACGACCACGGCGAAGGCGAGACCGAGGACATGCTCTCGGTGATCAGCTGGGCGGAGTCGCGCTGGGGCGCGCTGCCGCTGGCGCTCGGCGGCTTCTCCTTCGGCGGCTACGTACAGGTGCGCGTCGCCAAGCGCCTGGCCGAGGGCATCGCGCCGCCGCGCCAGCTCGTGCTCGTGGGCATGGCCGCGGGCGAGACCACCGGCAGCGGCCGCAGCTACGACACCCCGGCGCTGCCGACGAACATCCCCGCGCTGCTCATCCACGGCGAGAACGACGACACCGTCGCGCTCGCCAACGTGCTCGACTGGGCGCGGCCGCAGGAACAGCCGATCATCGTGATCCCCGGCGCCGACCACTTCTTCCACGGCAAGCTGCACCTGATCCGCGAGCTCATCGCGCGCAACGTCGCGCACGCCTGAACACTGCCGCCGGCAATCGCAACTTGCGTCGCTCCTACGAAACCCAGGCGCTTACAAGATTGCCGTAGGAGCGACGCAAGTCGCGATTCCAGCACCTGACTCCGCGCCTCGCCCGAATCCGCGCCGCGCCCGCCTCCGCACCCCGCCGGCCTTCTCGCGACGCGGGCCGCGATCCTTCCGGTTTCCCTGATTTCCCCCCGCCCGCCTGCGGCGTACGCTGGGTCGGCCATCACCGGAGACCCGCCATCATGAAACTGCTCGCCTCGCTGACCAGCCCCTACGCGCGCAAGATCCGCGTCATCCTCGCCGAGAAGGCGCTGCCCTTCGAGCTCGTGGTCGACTCGCCCTGGGAGGCCAACACGCGGATCCCCGAGCTCAACCCGCTCGGCAAGGTGCCGGTGCTGATCACCGACGAAGGCGAGACCTTCTTCGACTCGCCGGTCATCGCCGGCTACCTCGAGACCCTCGGCGCCCCGCCCGCGCTGCTCCCGCCCGCCGGGCTCGACGCCGTGCGCGTGCGCCAGACCGAGGCGCTCGCCGACGGCGTCACCGACGCGGCGGTCGCCGCCCTGCTCGAATCGCGCCGCCCCGACGGCGAGCGCAGCGAACGCGAGATCGCCCGCCAGAAGGACAAGATCGACCGCGGCCTCGCCGAGCTCGAGCGCCGCCTCGACGGCCGCCACGCCTTCAACGGCGGCCCGATGCAGCTCGGCGACATCGCGGTCGCGGTCGCGCTCGGCTACCTCGACCTGCGCTTCCCCGATGTCGACTGGCGCAGCCGCCACCCCGGCCTGGTCCCCTTCGCCGAGCGCATGTTCGCCCGCAGCAGCCTGCGCGACACCCAGCCGCCGGCAGGCTAGGCGGGCTGGGGGTCAGCGGGGGCACCGGATCGACGGGTGGGATGAGCAAATGAAAGACCCCGGGTTTCTCACCCATGCCTCGCGCCCCGGCAAGCACTCCCCTTTGTCACATGTTGACCACCCGCTCCGGGGCAGCTGTCACTTTTGGCCGTGGAATCGTGTCAAGCCGGCGGCACTCCGTCACGAAAACCCGGGGCTTCGAAGCTGGCACGGAGATTGCTGATGGGTAGGCAAGCGGATTTTCCGTGGTTTCCCATCAAGGAGAACTCAAATGAACAAGATGCAACAAGGCTTCACGCTGATCGAACTGATGATCGTCGTGGCGATCATCGGCATCCTGGCTGCGGTGGCACTGCCTGCGTATTCGGATTACCAAGCCAAGGCGAAACTCACCGCGGGCCTTGCAGAGGTCTCGGCGGGCAAGACTGCGTTCGAGGAACTCCGCAATAACGCAGAAGCCATCACGGTTGCAGCCATCGGCCTGCAAGCCACGACCGGGAACTGCGCTATCACGGCATCCAACACCACGATTGTCTGCACCTTGGCGAATGCTCCTTCGCAAGTTAATGGCAAGACGATCACCTGGACCCGAAACAGCACGAGTGGCGCATGGTCTTGCGCAACCAACGCCCCGGCCAAATACGCGCCGAAGACCTGCCCGGGCGTCTAAATGCAATAGTTTCCAGCTCAACGGAAGGGGGCAGCGTGCTGCCCCCTTTTTCGTGTTTTCGGCAATCATTCGCTGGCAAAGACTGGTCGCGGAAATGCCTCCTTCCAAAACGAAAACGCGCTCAGCATGGCTTTTGCTCGGACTGCTCGCCATCGCCTGCGGATCGCTATACATCCCCGGCCTGACGGGCGCCCTCTACTACGACGACATCCGCCCGCTCTCCGGCCTCGCCAGCGTCGTCGACCTCGACTCGGCGCTCTACTACCTATCCTCCGAGATCTCCGGTCCGCTCGGCCGTCCGCTCGCCATGCTCAGCTTCCTGGTGCACGTCGAGGCCTGGCCTGGAGCCATCGAGAACATCCTCCTTTTCAACGTGCTGCTGCACCTCGTCAACGGCACGCTGGTCGCCCTGCTCGCGCATCAGCTACTGAGCCTGCGCGGCCTCCCCGGCAGCGCATCGTCCTGGATTGCGGTCGGCGCCGCCGCACTGTGGATGCTGATGCCACTGCAGGTGTCGTCCTCGCTGATCGCGGTGCAGCGCATGGCGACGCTGTCGGCCTTCTTCGTGCTCGCGGGCCTATTGATCCATTTACGGGGCATCGCGATCGAGAACCGGCGTCCTGCACTCGGCGTCGCCCTGCAGGCACTCGGCCTCGTGGGATTCACCCTGCTCGCGATGTTCACCAAGGAAAACGGCATCCTGCTGCCCGTTTTCGCGCTCGTGATCGAGGCGACGCTGCTCGCCGACCGCACGGGCCGCCTTCGCTTGCTGCGCACCGTCGCGGGCGGCGGGACACTCGCGATCATCCTGGCCTACCTCGCGTACAGCGCACTCCGCTCCGGCGGCGTGTTCGGGGGGCGCGAATTCGACCTGCTCGAGCGCATCCAGACCCAGCCGCTGATCCTGCTCGAATACCTGCGCGAAGCCTTCGCGCCCCGGCCCTACGGTCTGCACCCATTTCATGACGGCTACCCCAAGGTCAGCTCGCTCGCTGAACAACCAGACGCCCTCTTCGCCGCCATCCTGTGGCCGACGCTCACGGTGCTCGCAATCCGCTTCCGCCGCCGCCATCCGGTCGCGGCCTTCGCCGTCCTGTGGTTTCTCGCAGCCCACCTGCTCGAATCCAGCGTCGTCGGGTTGGAGCTGTATTTCGAGCATCGCAATTATCTGGCCCTGTTCGGACCTTGCTTTGCACTCGCCTGGGCGGTGGGGCGTACGCCCCTTCCGTACCGCCGGCTCGCCATCGCAGGCTTCGCCGCCTATCTCGCAACCTTGGCGGCGATCCTGTTCCATGTGACCAGCCTCTGGGGCGACAAGCTCGACGCGGCGGAAACCTGGTTCGTCCACGCCTACAAGTCTCCACGGGCGGCTGAGCACCTTGCACTCCTCTACCTCGAACAGGGGCGCCTCGACGAGGCCTACCAGGTCATGCGGATCCAGGTGGATGATTGTCCAGGGTGCGTCGCCTCAGTCACGCAGGCCGCACTCCTCGCCTGCGCAACGGGTGACGAGCAACGTACGCGGGACTATTTCAACCAGGCGGAACGGCTGGCAATCGACGCGCGCAACGTCGGAGGGGCCGTATCGGCGCTCAATGCAATGCACAACGCAGTCGAAGAAGGAAAATGCACGCTTCTCGGCTACGATAAACTCGAAGCGCTCAACAGAAACCTCCTGCGCCAGCAGACTGCGGGGCTCGGCGCGCTCAGCCGCAAGGCGATCCACATCAACCTCCAAAGGATCGCAATGGCCAGAGGTGACGCGGACATCGCATTCGAGCATCTGAAGGAGGCCTGGGCGGCAGACCGGGACCGCACGCTCGGCCATGCGATCATCCGCAGATTGCTCGAACGGCACGCGGTGGAGGAGGCCAAGGCTTTCCACCGCGAAGAATTGTGCCGAGACCTGCCGAAGCACCCGGTACTCGCCCGCACAGCCCGCAAGCAATGCGATGAATCGATGCAGGCCATACTCGGGGCCGCACGCGGTCATCCGCAGCGCACAGGTGACGCAAGGACAGGCTCGACACCATGAAAACACGGGTTTCGATCGTACTTCCCGCACGCAACGAGTCGACTCCCATCGGCAATGTCGTGATGCAGATTCGGGCGCAGCTTCCCGAAGTCGAGGTCATCATCGTCGATGACGGTTCGACCGATGCGACCGGCGAAGCCGCCACGAAGTCGGGGGCGCGCGTGATCCGCCAGCCGTATTCAAAGGGCAACGGCGCCGCCATCAAGACCGGCGCACGCGCGGCGAGTGGCGACGTGATCGTCTTCATGGACGCCGACGGCCAACACGACCCTGCCGACATCCCGGCCTTGCTGGCCCGCCTCGACGAAGGCTACGACATGGTCGTCGGCGCACGCCAGGCAGGCTCCCAGGCGAGCCTCGGCCGTGGCCTCGCAAACCGCTTCTACAACCGGCTCGCGAGCTACATGACGGGCCACAAGGTGGAAGACCTGACCTCGGGATTCCGCGCAGTACGCGCCGAGAAATTCCGCGAATTCCTCTATTTGCTGCCGAACGGCTTCTCCTACCCGACGACCAGCACCATGGCCTTCTTCCGCGCCGGATACTCGGTGGCCTACGAGCCGATCCACGCCGCCCGGCGCATCGGCAAGAGCCACATCCGCCCGCTGCACGACGGACTGCGCTTCCTGCTGATCATCTTCAAGATCGGCACGCTGTATTCGCCGTTGAAACTGTTCGCTCCGGCTGCAGCCTTGATGTTCCTGCTGGGCAGCCTGTGGTATCTCCATACCTTCATTCACTTCGGCCGTTTCACCAACATGAGCGCGCTGCTCTACACCGGCAGCGTGGTGGTCTTCATGATGGGTCTGATCTCGGAGCAGATCACCGCCTTGATGTACAAGGAGCGCGAGTGAGCATCTTCGCCCTTTGGAGCACGAGCCACGTCCTTCTCGTCGCCAGAGCGCGACCCGCATCGTCGGCGCATCGGCCGACCTGATCGGCGCTTCAACCCGGAATCGATCGCCGTGAGAGGTCCAATCGCGCTCGCCACCCTGCGCACCAGCCTGATCCTCGGGGTACGCCTTGCAATGCAGGCGGGTACCCTGCTGCTTGTCGCACGCGTGCTGGGCCCGGAGCGTTTCGGCGAATTCGCGGGGGTTGCGGCGCTTGCAGTCGTCATCGGCACCCTCTCGTCCTTCGGCACTAATCTGGTGTTCCTCGGTGAAGTGTCAAAGGAGCCTGGGAGACGTATGCATGTCCTAGCTTATGCGCTGCCGACCACCTTGCTCTGTGGCACCCTCTTGCTGGCTGTCTATCTGCTCTTCGCCGGCGTCTATCTCTCCGCGTCGGGCGTGTCGCTGATGGTGCTCCTTGCCATCGGAGCGGCCGAGATCCTCCTGCAACCACTGTTCGCATTCCTGTCGAACGAACACCTTGCGATGGAGCGTATTGCACGCTCGCAAGTCGTGATAAGCCTGCCGCTCGTGATGCGCCTGCTTGCCGCGAGCCTGGTGTTCATGGTGGATGCCGCAGATCCGCTCGCAGCATTCAGCTTCGGCTACCTGATCGCATCCGCGATCGCCCTCTCCCTGGCCACCGCAACGTCCTCCGCCCCGTGGCCCACGCTGCGCGACTGGCGACTGCCAAGCCGGTCCGAACTTCATCAGTCCTCGGGCTATGCCGCGCTGGCCTTCACGGCGTGTGGCCCCGGCGAGATCGACAAGACCCTGGCTGCGGTTCTACTGACGCCGTCCTCAAGTGGGCTGTACGCCGCCGGCACACGGGTCATCGGCGCAGTCACGCTCCCCGTGATCGCGATGCTGCTCTCTGCGTTGCCACGCCTGTTCCGTGAGGGTCACACGCAACCACGGGAAACAACCCGGCTCTTGCGCTGGATCCTCGTGGCAGCCCTGCTCTACAGCGCCCTGATCACCGCCGTGTTGTGGCTCGCCGCGCCGGCTTTCATGGGGCTCTTCGGTCCCGGCTATGAAGGCATTTCACAGATGATCCAGTGGCTCTGCTTGGCCGTCCCGGGCATGGCGCTGCGAATCGCCGCAGGCAGCATGCTCATGGCGCTGGGGAGACCCTGGATGCGCGCAGGGTTCGAGATCGCAGGCGTGATCGTGCTGCTGGTCTGCTCCCTCATGTTGACCGGCCGACTCGGCGGAACAGGCATGGCGGTGGCGCTGGCATGTGCCGAGTGGACCATGGCTGCGCTCGGACTGGCGCTGATCGCCTCGGCCCGCATGCGGGCAATCAGGCCGCGGGCGGCGTGAGATCGCGGCACCGCCCTTTCAATACGTCCATAGTTGCGGCAAGGAAGCCACGCCACGGAGTGAACGATCGAAACCGCAGACAACGGATCGAGGCACGCAGCGGCAAGGTGATGCAGCGCAGCGCGATGTAGAAGATACGGTCTCGCGGCCGCCCGGCGAGTTTGCCAGCAAGCAGCCAATGGCCTCGATTGATGTGGTATTCGTAGAATAAAGAGCCATTCCGCGCGCTCCCCGAACCTGAATGGATAATCACGGCCTCAGGACATTCGGCGAAGTCGATGTTCTTGCCGTGCAGTCGATGGCCGAATTCGACATCCTCCCCATAAAAGAAGAAGTCCTCGTTCAACATTGGGGCGGCGGCAAGGTCGGCCCGGATCAGGAGGCAACATCCGCTTGGATACGGAAGACATGCCCTGCTAAATCTGGAACGCGTCAGCAAGGCGGACGGGCGGTGGTAAAAACCCAACAGACTGGACTCATTCGCCCCTTCGTCCTCGCGAACCCGTGGGAACACCAGCGGAGCGCAATCTAGCATTCGAAGCAGGCTCGACAGACAACCGCTTGTCATCCGCGCATCCGAATTGATCAGCAATACCGCACTTGGTCGGAAGTCCGCAACACGCACCAACCCGGCATTGACGCCGCCTGCAAAGCCGAGATTGCGCGCTGCGGTTACGATTTCAAGCGCGAGCCCAATGAGGCGCAGGCTGTCCAGCGCATCTCGCACGCACGCCAGAGACCGACCTTCGTCTTCCGAATTGTCGACGATGACGATGGCACGAACCCCCTCATCGACCATCGACTTCACGCAACCCATCGTCTGCGTCTCGGTGCGGAAATGGAGAACTAGGCCAGCGACCTCGGTTGTCTCGATCGGCATGCGCGCTCACCGGCCCCTTTGTATGATTTCCCTACCCGAAAAAAATCGCAGGAATACATTCCACTCTATTCCCTGAGAGCCCACCACCTTCTGCATACAAAAACTCGTCCGACAGATTGGAAGAGGGCTCCGGGCCACTCCCAGGGCTTCCGCACTCGCCTAGCATATCGTCCGATATCCCCAGCATGCGCTCCCGCACCCCGTCATCCCACGCCGCCCCCTTGCGCTTGAGCCGAAGGCTGCTCTTGCGCGTGTCGGTCTTGTCGGCGCGGATGATGTTTAGCGCGATCTTGCGCAGCATCGACAGGTTCTGCGGCGCATTGTCTTTGGCCACGGTGCTGGCGTCCTCGCCAAAGCTGACGTCGAGGACCCAGTGAAGCCGGTTCTCCACGCCCCAGTGCGCACGCACCGCCGTCGCCAGTTGCTCGGCGCTCAGTGCGCGCGAGCTGATGTAGTAACGCCGCTCGAGATCGGATTCCTTCTCGCCGACGATCCGCATGGAGTCGATACGCCCGATCGTCACGCACTTGGGCCAGTCGGCCGGATCGACGAGGCCCTTGGCCGACAGCACCGAAGCGATCTGCCCGACGGTGCGCCCGTGGCCGCGCTCGACCCGCGAACTGCGATCGACCGACTCGACGCCGTGCTGGTCGATGAAGGCGGTCTCGATCGCTTCGAGCAGCGTGGGCTGATTGCCCTTGACCATCAGCAGGTAATCGCCCTTCTTCGCAACGATCTGTTTGGCAATGCTTTTCTGGCAGCCCATGGCGTCGATCGTGACCAGCAGCCCCTTGATCGAGAGCGCCTCGAGCAGCTCGGGAATCGCCGTTATTTCATTGCTCTTGGCGGCGACCTTCTCCTGGCCGAGCACCAGCCCCAGCTCCGTGGCAAAGGCGCTGACCATGTGGATCGCGCTCTCGCCGCCGCTGCCCGAGCCGCGCACGGTCTTGCCGTCGACGGCGATCGTGCCGCCGACGCCCGCATCGTCGCTGAGCGCACTCACGACCCCACCGACCCAGCGCCGGAACATGGCCTCGAACTGCTTCGGATCGAGCGCACGCAGGATCCGAAGGAAGGTCTCCTCGGACGGGATGCCGTTCTTGAGCACGAGGAAGCGGCGCAGCCACGCCTCCTTGGTGCGCGCCCAGAAGGTGATGTCCTCGACCGTGTCGCAGTCCGAGAGCACAGCGGCGATCAGGATCACCAGGATCTCCCGGAAGTCGTGCAAGGTGCCGTTGCTCGGCTTGCGCGGATCATCGATTTCGTCCAGACAACTCATCAGGGAACCCCTTTGCGCCGCACTCACGCTCTTCGCCCAAAAGGCGAGAGTAGACGTGATTTTCGAAGGGTCCACAAGATGGCTGCATAAGGTGTTGAATGTGAACGAAGATTTTCAGGTGGCTATGCGATCAGGAAAAATGCATTCCGAGTGCGGAGACCCTGGGGCCACTCCCAAGCCAATATCTCCTGCAATCAAGATGTTAGCCCCGCCCCAGAAGAGCGGCATATGCAGCGACGTACTCTTCGAGCATCTTCCCAAAGGAAAACAACTCCACCGCGCGGGCACGTGCGGCCCGGCGGACAAGTCGATGGCCCTCCGTATCGCCGGCCAACGCGCGAATGGCAGCTGCGAAGGCTCTTACATCGTCCTGGATGCAAAGCGTCCCCGTCACACCATCAGCAATCGCTTCCACCAGCGAGGATCCACGTGTGGCAATGACCGGGAGACCACAGGACATGGCCTCTACAACCACGAGACTGAAGCCTTCGCTGCGCGAGGGAAACAACAGTGCATCGACGTCCTTCATAGCCGCCGCGACAGCCTCGTCGCCCTCCAATCGTCCGATGTCATGCATGTTCGCGGGCAGGGAGGACTTGTCGGGCGCGGCCGCGGCGCCTCCGGTATAGCGCAGTTCGTAACTGTCACCCAGTTCGCGCATGATCGCCGCCAGAAGGTCCACACCCTTGAGGCGCTTCCAACCGCCGACATAGAGCAGCCGGAAGGGCGCACCCGACGGGCGCACCCGGGCGCCCGGCACAAAAAGACCGACATCGACCCCGTTGTGGATGACCGTCATCGGTCTGTCCAGCAAGGTTCGCTGCGCCGTATCGGCGACGAAACGGCTCACCGCCACGATAAGGTCGGCGCGGTGCAGGGTGCGACGCTCGTTCGGGGCGATCCAGCGCTCGTGGTACAGGGCACGCACGAAACCCTTGTAGGGTCGGATGGAGGGGTGATGAGTGGCATGATGGATCGTGGCCAGCACCGGCAGCTGGCGCGGCAGAAAGCGCTCATGCAGCCAGGAGTTCACATGCACCACGTTCGCCCATGCCGGAGGGTCGGGAACCGGCACCGACCACGGCGCATACTCGGCGCGCAGAGGCAACCAGGTGATCGCCGCCTTCAGGCCGCGGCGATGCAGTTCGGCGACCATACGCTCGGTGAACACATCCGTGCCCGTGCCGGTACGTACTGCAGGAAACCATGCGGCAGGCGCTCTACTCATCAATCACCAAGCCTGCAGGTCGCGCATCCGAGGGGGCCGTCCATGCTCAATCCGTGCGCCGGAACGGGTTACGCAGCGCATTGCAGCACGGCGCGGAGCCTGTCGCCAAAAATCGGCCAGGCGAAGCCGCGTGCGAAGTCCAGCGCTCCATCGCACCACGGGTCGCGCGGGCCGGCGAGAACCTGCGAGATGGCCTCTGCCAGGGCAGGATAGTCGCCCGGCGCAACGAGAAGGCCAGAGCGCCCGGACGCGACGGCATCTACCACGCCGCCTGTCGCAAAAGCCACGGTCGGCAGGCCGTGGGCGGCCGCCTCGATCGCCACCATGCCGAATCCTTCCGGATCGCCTCGGACGTGCCGGATTGGAAAGACATGGACCGAGGACGAGGCGAACGCAGCCTCCAGTGTCGCGTCGTCCACCACGCCCAGCATCTTCACGTGCCCGGCGACACCCACTTGTTGCGCTGCATCGAGGATGCACTGCGGCGTCTGGGCCTCGGCACTCAAGGCTTGCCCGGGAACGTCGCCGATCACCGCGAGGGTGATGTCGGGATGACGCGCGACGATCTGCGGCAAGGCTTGCAGTACGAACTCCCTGAGGCCCTTGCGCGACGTGAGCCGGCCTACCGACAACAGAATCCGCCTGCCCTGAAGGACGTGGCGCTCGAGGAACGCCCGCTTGGCCGGATCATTCGCCGGTAACGCCTGCAGCGACACCCCGGGCGGCACGATGCTGATGCGGCCAGCGCGGACGCCGGCATCGATCGCGAGCAAGCGTGTGGGGGTGCTGTTCACAACGACGCTGTCGATCCGCCGGATCGCGGGCAACCAGCAGCTCTGATAGATGGCATTGCGCACGGTGATGTCGAGCCCGTGGATGTAGACGGCGCTCCGCGCTCGAACCACCTTCGCGCCTAGGTAGGCGGCAGGCGCGGTCAGCCCGCTACCCGCCAGCACGATGTCCGGTCGCCACGCGCGTGCAATGCGGCAAGCGTGGTGCGCGGAGGCAGCAAGGAATTTCCACAACGGACGCAGCGGGACCTCGGTCAGTGCGACAGCATCGGGGCGATGCCGCGAGGCACCCGCGGGACCGACCATGTGCACATCCGCGTGCCGGGACAACTCGTCCGCCATGTGCCAGTTCAGGCGCTCCATCCCCCCCACGAGCGGCGGCAGATTGCGAGTGACGATGAGAATTCTTTGACGTGGCATGCAGGGAATTGGTACGCCCGATGAAACCCAATGGCGAGTCAGCATACACCGGGAGCGCAGCATGACAGCAAGAGCGCCTGTCACCTGAAGACGGCCATCGTTTCGCCCACGAGAGAAATGGGGGGGGCGACCCCAATTTCTCCTACGCTTGATCACTTGTAATCGAACGATTACACTTCGCCGATGTACACGATCTATCAGCTCCCCGAGTTCGATGCCTGGCTGTCCGGCATCCAGGACGGCATGACACGCCGTCGTTTGGGGCGGCGACTGGAGAAGGCGCAGCGCGGCAGCTTGGGTGACGTCAAGCCTGTAGGCGAGGGCGTCTGGGAAATGCGCGAATTCTTCGGGCCGGGCTGGCGCATGTACTACGTGCAGCGCGGCTCCGTGTTGATCGTGATGTTGGGCGGCGGCGACAAGGCGACGCAAGTTGCCGATATTGCCAAGGCCATCGCACTGGCCAATACACTGGAGGACTGAACAATGACCCACAAGATCAAGATTGCCGAGCTGCCTGTTTTCGACATGGCCGCGCACCTGCCAGACGAGCAGGCGATTGCCGAGTATCTGACCGTGGTCCTGGAAGAGAACGACCCTGCGGCGCTCGCGGATGCGCTGGGGACGGTCGCGCGCGCGCGCGGCATGACCGAAATCGCCAAGGCGTCTGGCATGACCCGCGAGGCCCTGTACAAGGCCCTGCGCCCCGACGCGCACCCGCGCTTCGAGACCATCAGCCGCGTGTGTGCAGCACTGGGCGTCAAACTGGTTGCACAGGTCGCGCATACGTCCTGACACCCAGAAAGAAGTGAGGGACAGACCCCAATTTCCCGCAATGTCCCACACGGGCTCACGCCACCATCGCGCACCGAGCGAGCCGGTGCGCGTGCTACCCCCCCCCCGTGACGACTCCAGAACTCGGCCGGCGTAACGATGGGGTAGGTGTTTGCCAGCGGGAGCAGGTCCTTGTCCCCGGTGATCAGATCGTCGAGGTTTCCGATGCGCATGCCCGCCAACAGGGTGCCGAGCACAGGCGGATCCTTGTCGTCGCGCAAGGCTTCCTCGGAGATCGGGTCCGATTCGACGAGTTCGGCCTAGATTGACAGGATATCCACGAGGTCGTCGATCTCGCGACCGGAGAGGCTGTGGCGGGCGGATAGCCTTGGCAGCACGCGCCGAGGAGAATAGGGGTCAGACCCCAATTCAACAATTTCTCGGCGGCTGAGCACACTCGCAAGCCGGGCGGCAGAGCGGTCGTCACCGAGCGCGGCGCTGTCGTTGGTCCCCGCGCGCTTCCGCCCCACGTCGCCGGGCTCCAGGGCGTTCAGAAAGAGCCCGCGGTGACGCTCGCCACAAATCCGGGGGTCGGCATCGAGGGCAGTGAAGACGGCATGCGGCCGGATCAACTCGTCCGCTTCACCCTGCGCGTTGCAGCGGTAGCTCGACCAGCGGTAGGCGCCCGGGTGATCCACCATACCGGCCCGCACCGGGTTGAGTTCGATGTAGCGCATGCAACTCAAGAGATGGAGCACGTGCTGCACGAGGCACGAGCGATACTGCCCCTCCCACAGCGTGCCGCTGCGCGCGTAGGCACGATTGACACGCCCTGCGGTCCGGCGCAAGGTTTCTCAGAGGCTGCGCCGCGGCCGACCGGCAAGACCACAAACACAAAGGAGACAAGGCGATGTCCGAACAACGCGAACCACATGTCGCGCAGAAAGCGCCCTATGCCGTCGAGGTCGAGGCGGGCAAGAAGTATTTCTGGTGCGCCTGTGGCCTGAGCAAGAAGCAGCCGTTCTGCGATGGGTCCCACAAGGGCAGCGGGTTTGCTCCCACCGCCTTCACCCCCGAGAAATCGGGCACGGTCCATCTGTGCGGCTGCAAGCACACCGCCAACGCGCCGTATTGCGACGGAACGCACACGAAGCTGTGACCGGGCGGCCATGCGCCTCCTGCTTGCCTGCCTGGGCCTGTTGCTGCCGATTGCCGCAGCCTGCGCCGAGACGGACGAGGCAGCCTTGTGGGCGGCCTTGCGCGACGGCGGGCATGTCGCGCTGATGCGCCATGCGATCGCACCCGGCGTCGGTGACCCGGCGGGCTTTCGGCTGGACGACTGCACCACCCAGCGCAAGCTGTCGGCGCAGGGTCGGGCGCAGGCGCGCGCGATCGGCGAGCGCTTCCGCGCCAACGGCATCGCCACCGCGGCGGTGTTCTCCAGCCAGTGGTGTCGCTGCCTCGATACGGCGCGCGAACTGGCGCTGGGCGAGGTGGTGGCGTTCCCGGGGCTGAACTCGTTCTTCGCCGACCGCGGCGAGGAGGCGCGGCACACCGCTGCGGTCCGCGCGCTGATCGGGGAACGCGCGCGCAGTCCCTTGCCGCTGGTGCTGGTGACGCATCAGGTGAACATCACCGCGCTGACGGGGGTGTTTCCGGCCTCGGGCGAGATCATCGTGCTGCGGGTCGACGGCGACACGCCGAGCGTGGCCGGCCGCATCCGGACCGATTGAGACAGCCGGCTCGCCTTTTCCTGCCGTGCATCGCGGGGACGGCGAAAACGCCCACCCGCGCTACTCGCCCTCCACCCCTTCGAAGACCTCGGCCACCGGGCAGCGCAGGCCGACGCTCGCGAGTTCCAGTTGCTCGTCGAGGGCGAAGGGGTAGAGCACCCAGTGCCCACTGTCGTCGCGCCGGAAGACCTCGATACGACGCTCTTCGAGCGAGACGAGTACATATTCCTGCAGCGCAGCCAGCGTGCGGTAGGCGGCGAACTTGTTGCCGCGGTCGTAGGCCTCGGTGGACGGCGAGAGCAGCTCGACGATCAGCAGCGGGTGACGCTTGACGTGGCTGGCCTCGGCGCTGCGGTCGCGCGGGTCGCAGGTCACGAGGATGTCGGGGTAGAAGAAGCTGTTGGCCGCCTCGACGTGGACCTTCATGTCGGCGATGAAGGGCTTGCAGGGGGTACCGCGCAGATGCGCATGCAGGCCGGCGAAAAGGTTGCCGGCTGCCGTACCGTGCGCGTCCGACGCGCCGCTCATGGCGAAGACCTCGCCATCGACGTATTCGCTGCGGATGGGCTGATCCTGTTCCCAGGCCAGGTAGTCGTCGGGGCCGAACGGGATCTTGGGCTGGGGCAGGCTCATCGGGCGTCCTCGCTGCAATTCGTTGCGGTTTGCGCTTCGAGCATAGCGGCGAGGGACGGGACAGGCAATCGAGAGGCCCGTCTTCCGGGTCGTCGGCCGACGAGTGCGGCGGCTCAGCTCACCGGCGCATAGAGCGGATACAAGGTGTCCTCCTCGCGCTGGATGCGGTCGACCAGCACGGCTCCGACGCGCTCGAGGTCGGCGGCGAAGCTCGCGGCGAGCGCCGGGTCTTCGCCGAGGCGGACGTAGCGGGCGAGGAAGGCGATCACCTTCTTGCCGATCTCGTCCATGTCGTGGCGGAACTCGTGCATCAGCGCGTGGCTCACCGGATCGTCGGCAAGGGTGTGCTCGAGATACACGTACAGGCGCACGTTCTCGACCAGCAGATGGGCGTGAAGGTCGACGCGGAAGCGCTCGAGCAGGGGCACGACCTCGTCGAAGCGCCCTGCGTGCGCGGCCTCGCGGATGGCGCCGAAGCGTTCGAGCATCAGACGATGATCGCGCACCAGGCGCTCGACCAGTTCGGGGCTGTAGCGGATGGTGGTGCCGGGAGCGAAGCTCTCGGAGTCCTCCATGGAATGCGCGGGTTCGGGGGCAGGAACCGTGGCGGACGAGGGCGCGGCCTCCGCCTTGGCCTGGTGCTTGCCGAACAGCCAGTCGAGCAGGAACATGATGTGCTCCGGATGGAGCCGCGGAGGGCGGCCGATGCGTGAAGGATTCCGACGCTAATACAGGTGCATGATGGACTTCCATGGCACAGATCAAATCCGCGCCGGATCCATCCGCGACACCGGCGTCACCCGGAATTTTGTGCTTGATCCCGCGCAGGGCGTCCGCGCCCGCGCTGCGGGATAATCGCGGTCGTTCCACGACGGATCCGCCACCATGCCCGCCAGCTCAGCCACCACGCCACGCGCCCTGCTCGTCTTCACGAACCTGCCCGACGCCGCCAGCGCCGAGGCCCTGGCGAACGCGCTGATCGACCGGCAGCTCGCCGCCTGCGTGAACATGCTCGCGCCCTGCACCTCGGTGTATCGCTGGCAGGGCGCGACCGAGACCGCGACCGAGGTACCGCTGCTGATCAAGACCACGCCGGCGCGCTACGCCGCGCTGGAGGCGGCGATCCGGGCCCACCACCCCTACGAACTTCCGGAGATCGTCGCGGTCCCTGTGACGCAGGGCTTGCCCGGCTATCTCGACTGGGTCGCCGCCGGAACGAGGGACGACGACTGATCGCCCGCCGGCGCGTCCCCGGCACCGCCCCGCCCGATCGACCCGTCCGCGGGAGCCGCAGTGCGCCCGCCCACCGCCGCCTAGAAGACCACGATGCACCGCCTTTTCCTCCTGCTCGCCCTGATCGCGAGCCTGCTCCTGCCCGCCGCCGCGCGCGCCAACCCGATCGAGCCCGAGAAGGCCTTCGCGATGCGCGCGCAGGCGCTCGACGCGCAGACCATCGAGGTGGTGTTCGAGATCGCCAAGGACTACTACCTCTACGGCGACAAGTTCCGCTTCGAGGCCGAGCCCGCCGGCGTGGGCTTCGGCGCGATGGAAAAGCCCGCGGGCAAGAAGCACAAGGACGACTTCTTCGGCGAGGTCGAGACCCACCGCGGCGAGCTGCGCATCCTGGTCCCGGTACAGGCGCCCGCCGGCACCACCCGCTTCGAGCTCTTCGCCACCAGCCAGGGCTGCTGGGATGGCGGCATCTGCTATCCGCCCACCACGCAGCAGGCCTCGATCGACCTCGCCGCGCCGCCGAAGAAGGCGGGCGGCTTCCTCGACAGCGTGCTCGGCGGCCGCGCGGGCACCGGCAGCCCCGCTTCGCCCACCCCGGTCGCGCTTGCCGCGCCGGAGGACGGCAGCGGCGGCGGCGCCGTCTCCAGCGACGAGAGCGGCGACATCGCCCGCCTGCTTTCCGGCGCCAGCGTGCCGATCATCCTGCTGAGCTTCTTCGGCTTTGGCCTGCTGCTCGCCTTCACGCCCTGCACCTTCCCGATGATCCCGATCCTGTCGGGCATCATCGTCGGCCAGGGCAACAAGGTCTCGCACACGCGCGCCTTCGTGCTCTCGCTCGCCTACGTGCTGGGCATGGCGGTGACCTACGCGCTCGCCGGGGTCGCCGCCGGCATGACCGGCACCATGCTGTCGGCAGCGCTGCAGAACGTGTGGGTGCTGTCGGCCTTCGCGCTGATGTTCGTGCTGCTGTCGCTGTCGATGTTCGGCTTCTACGAGCTGCAGCTGCCCAGCACGCTGCAGAGCAAGCTGGCCGACACCGCCAGTCATGGCAAGGGCGGCCACCTCGGCGGGGTCACCCTGATGGGCGTGCTGTCGGCCCTCATCGTCGGCCCCTGCGTGGCGGCCCCGCTCGCCGGCGCCCTGCTCTACATCGCGCAGACCGGCGACGCCGTGCTCGGCGGCTGGGCGCTGTTCGCGATGGGCTTGGGCATGGGCGCGCCGCTGCTGGCGGTGGGCGTGGCCTCGCGCAGCCTGCTGCCCAAGGTCGGGCCGTGGATGGAAGGCGTCAAGAAGGCCTTCGGCGTGATGCTGCTCGCGGTTGCGCTGTGGATGATCACCCCGGTGATCCCGCCCCTGGCCACCATGCTGGGCTGGGCCGCGCTGCTGCTGTTCTCGGCGATCTTCCTGCACGCGATCGACCCGCTGCCGCCGCAGGCCAGGGGCTGGCAGCGCTTCTGGAAGGGCGTGGGCGTGGTGCTGTTGTTGGCCGGCGCGGCGATCCTGGTGGGCGCGCTCGCCGGCTCGCGCGACCCGCTGCAGCCCTTGTCGGTGCTGCGCGCGCAGGCCGCGGCGCCGGTCGATGTGCCGCAGTTCGAGAAGGTGGACTCCATCGCCGAACTCGAGGCCCGGCTCGCCACCACCGATCGCCCGGTGCTGCTCGACTTCTATGCCGACTGGTGCGTGTCGTGCAAGGAGATGGAGCGCTTCACCTTCAGCGACGCCGCGGTCGCCGCGCGCATGAGCCGCATGCTGCTGCTGAAGGCCGACGTCACCGCCAACACCGACGAGCACAAGGCGCTGCTCAAGCGCTTCGGCCTCTTCGGGCCGCCGGGCATCCTCTTCTTCGACGCTGCGGGCAAGGAACGCGAGGGCCTGCGCGTGGTGGGCTTCATGAAGGCGGCGCCGTTCGCGACGGTGCTGGACCGGGCGCTCTGAGCGAGGCCCGGCTTTTTCCCCTACAATCCCGCCTTTCCCCTTACGGTTCAAACCCTTCATGTTCTCCGGCATCGTCGCGGCCGTCGGCCGCATCGAACACGTCGAGGCGCTCGCGGACGGCGTGCGCATCACCGTGGACACCAACGGCCTCGACCTCTCCGACGTGATCGTCGGCGACAGCGTGGCGCACAGCGGCGTGTGCCTCACCGTGGTCGAGATGGACGGCCCGCGGCTGCGCTACGACGTCTCGCGCGAGACGCTCAACTGCACCGTGGGGCTGGACGCCGTCGGCGGCGAGGTCAACCTCGAGAAGTCGCTGCGCCTGGCCGACCGCCTCGGCGGCCATCTCGTCACCGGCCATGTGGATGGCGTCGGCGAGGTGGTGAAGTTCGCGCCGATCGGCGAGAGCCACGAGCTGGTGATCCGCGCCCCGGCGGCGATCGCCGGCTACATCGCGAAGAAGGGCTCGGTCACCGTCAATGGCGTCAGCCTCACGGTCAATCGCGTCGAGGGCCGCGACTTCTGGATCAACCTGATCCCGCACACGGTCGCGGTCACCAACCTCAAGCACCTCGCGCCGGGCAGCAAGGTCAATCTCGAGATCGACCTCATCGCACGCTACGTCGAGCGCATGCTCGAGTGGAAGAACGACGCCGCGCAGGCCTGACCCGCGCGCCCCAACGCAACACAAAGGAAGCAGCATGAGCGCACTCGCGCCGATCACCGACATCATCGCCGACATCAAGGCCGGGAAAATGGTCATCCTGGTCGACGAGGAAGACCGCGAGAACGAGGGCGACCTCGTCATGGCGGCCGAATTCGTCACCCCCGAGGCGATCAACTTCATGGCCAAGCACGGCCGCGGACTGATCTGCCTGACGCTCACCGACGAGCGCTGCCGCCAGCTCGGCCTGCAGCAGATGGTGCGCGACAACCGCACCCCGCACGGCACCGCCTTCACCGTGTCGATCGAGGCCGCCACCGGCGTCACCACCGGCATCTCGGCGCACGACCGCGCGCGCACCGTGCAGGTCGCGGTCGCCCGCCACGCCAGGCCGGAAGACATCGTCACCCCGGGCCACATCTTCCCGCTCACCGCGCAGAAGGGCGGCGTGCTGATCCGCGCCGGTCACACCGAGGCCGGCTGCGACCTCGCCCAGCTCGCCGGGCTCGAGCCCGCCGCGGTGATCTGCGAGATCCTCAAGGACGACGGCACCATGGCGCGCCTGCCCGACCTCGTCGAGTTCGGCCAGGCGCACGGGCTCAGGATCGGCGCCATCCGCGACCTCATCGAGTACCGCGCCGCCAACGACAACCTGGTCGACAAGGTCGCCGAGAAGGATGTGGACACCGCCCACGGCCGCTTCCGCCTCACCGCCTTCGAGGACAAGACCTCGGGCGACGTGCATTTCGCCCTGTCGCACGGCGACATCCGCCCCGAGCGCGAGACCCTGGTGCGGGTGCACGAGCCGATCTCGGTGCTCGACTTCCTCGACGCCGGCAGCGGCCACCATACCTTCCCGGTCAATCAGGCGCTCGCGACCCTGGCCGCGGCCGAGGCCGGCGTGATCGTGCTGCTCTACCGCCCGATGTCAGGCCGCGAGCTACTCGCCGGCCTCGACGGCGGCCACGACCGCCCCACCGCGAAGTGGGACGCGCGCCTGTTCGGCGTCGGCGCGCAGATCCTGCGCGCGCTGCGCGTCGGCAAGATGCGCCTGCTCGCCAGCCCGCGCAAGATCCCGAGCATGACCGGCTTCGGTCTCGAGATCACCGGCTTCGTCGACAAGAACTGACCACGAGATCCCCCAGCATGCAACGCAACCAATCCGAGAACGCCCGCCAGGGCGCCCGTTACGACGGCATCGACGAGATCGAACCCAACTTCGCCGGCGCCGGCGTGCGCGTCGGCATCGTGATGGCGCGCTTCAACCTCGACATCTGCGAGGGCCTGCTGTCGGCCTGCACCGACGAGCTGCTCGCCCTCGGCGTCGCGCGCGAGGACATCCGCATCGTCACCGTGCCCGGCGCCCTGGAGATCCCGCTCGTGCTGCAGACCATGGCCAGGAGCGGCCGCCACGACGCCCTGGTCGCGCTCGGCGCGGTGGTCCGCGGCGAGACCTACCACTTCGAGCTCGTCTCCAACGAGATGGGCGCGGGCGTCACCCGCGTCGGCCTCGACACCGGGCTGCCGATCGCCAACGGGGTGCTCACCACCGAGGACGACGACCAGGCGGTCGCGCGCATGCACGAGAAGGGCGCCGACTGCGCCCGCGCCGCGGTCGAGATGGCCAACCTGCTGAAGGTGGTGCGATGAGCGACATCGACAACACGCAAGCCGAAGGCGCCGCCGGCGCGCCCAACCCCACCAGCAAGATGGCCCGCCGCCGCGCGCGCGAGCTGGCGCTGCAGGGGGTGTACCAGTGGCTGCTGTCGGGCAACAACGCCACCACCGTGCAGCGCCACCTCGAGTCCGAGACCGAGAACCTCGACAAGATCGACCGCGAGCTGTTCGTGAGCCTGCTGCGCGGCGCCACCGGCGCGGCCGACGAGCTGCGCGGCTGCTTCGAGCCGCTGCTGTCGCGCCCGGTCGCCGAGCTGTCGCCGATCGAGCACGCGATCCTGCTGCTCGGCACCCACGAGCTGCGCCACAACCTCGATACGCCCTACCGCGTGGTGATCAACGAGGCCATCGAGCTCGCCAAGGGCTACGGCGGCACCGACGGCCACAAGTTCGTGAACGGCGTGCTCGACAAGCTCTCCACCCGTCTGCGCCCGGAAGAGGTCGAGGCGGCGCGCGCCAAGCGCGGCTGAACGCGTTCGCATTCGCGCGCGAGCGGGGCCGCACGGCACGTGCATGGCCCGCGCACGGCCCCGGCGCCAAAGATCGCGACTTGCGTCGCTCCTACGGAAAACCGGCACAGCACCTGAAGCCCCCGCAGGAGCGACGCAAGTCGCGATCACGGCGCCCCACCGGCCGCCACATCGACCGGAGCCGCGGATCGCGGCGCGAGCCCGACCCACCCCCGACACGCCAGCCGCCTCCGACGCCCCCGACGCCCCAGACGCCTCCGACACCCCCGACACCCCCGACACCCCCGACGCCCCTGTAGGAGCGACGCAAGTCGCGATCGCCGCGCTCCGGCAAGCGTCGCACCGGTGAGCACGTGCTCGACCGCAAGGTCGTCCTCCCCCTCACCGCCCGCCCGCGCGCCGCGCGCGCATCACCACCCGATCGCCCGCACGCAGCTCCAGCCCGCCGTCACCTGCGATCGCAAAGCCCGTCACCCGCGCGGCGGCCGCCATGAAGCGCTGCTCGTCTTCCATCGCACGCGGCTCGCAGGCCATCCTGGTCGCCCCCAGCGGCGACAGCCGCAGGCCCTCGCCCGACAGCACATAGCTGCCGAAGTAGCGGTTGCATGCGGCCAGGCCGGCAAGCCTGCCGTCGGCCGCGAAGGCGAGTGTCATCCGCGCCGGATCGGCCACCGCGCGGCCATCGAGCTCCACCACCGCCCAGGGCTCACCCTGCAGCAGTTGCGCGGGATCGCCACCGCAGCCGCGCAGCACGTGGTCCTGCCAGCGCACCTCGACGCTGTTCGGGTGCGTCATCCCGCTCATCGTGTCGACACACAGGCGCTCGAACACCAGCGCCTCCAGCTCGCCGCCGGCGCTCGTGCCCTGGTAGCTGCGCATGCCCGCCGCCTCCACGATCAGCGGCGCAGCGGCGAACGCACGCGAGGCGCCGCCGTCGGCGATCAGCTCCAGGCCGTGCGCGCCGATGTCGAGCCGCCAAGCCGGCTCGTTCCCCACCGCGCGGAACAGCGGCTTCTCCGCCACCCGCCGGCACTCCGGCTGCTCGACGCCGGCGAGGCTCAGCAGCGCGGAGTTGCCCTTGACCCAGATGCCGGTGCGCTCGTCGTCGACCGACACCATCCGCATCCCCGAGGCGCTGCGCTCGGGCCGCAGCGTGAACACCTTCCCGTCGACGCCGAGGGTGGCGAGCTCGCCGAAGTGGCGCAGCTCGACCCTGCGCTCGCCGCAGCGGAACTCGAGCGGCGGCTGGGGATCGAGCGCCGGCGTGGGGTCGGCCGGGCGCTCGGCCACGGCCTGGGGGGATGCTTCGGCGGCCAGCGCAGGCGCGGCAGGGCGGAACAGGCTGCAGCCGCCGACCAGGCCGGCGAGGAGACCGAGGCCCAACAGGGAAGAGGTTTTCATCGCGAGACTCGAGGACAGGGAAAGACGGTCCGTCATTCTAGGGGTCCGCCGCCCCCTGTGCCTTCCCTCGCCTTCCCTCGCCCATCCGCCCAAGCACTCGCCGCCCCCCCACCGCCCGCCGGCTGCCCCCGGCGCTTTGCGCAATCCGCCTTCGCGTTTCGCTTCTCTCCGCCGCCTGGGGTAAGCTCGAAGACCGAGGAGAGTCACGATGCATGAGATGTCCCTGGCCGAGGGTGTGCGCACCCTCATCGAGGACGCCGCGGTGGCCGACGGCTTTGGCCACGTGCGCGCGGTCGTGCTGGAGATCGGGGAACTCGCCGCGGTCGAGGTCGAGGCGCTGCGCTTCTGCCTGGACGTGGTGCTGGCCGACACCATCGCCGCCGGCGCCGCAATCGAGGTCGAAATCCTGCCCGGCGCCGGCTGGTGCCCCGCTTGCGCGCAAGAGGTGCCGATGCACCAGCTCTACGACCCCTGCCCGCACTGCGGCAGCTACCGCGTGCAGACCACTGCCGGCCGGGAGATGCGCGTGAAGGCGCTGGAGGTGGACTGAAGATGGGCCGGCGCTCGAAGGCCAGACGCGGCTCCGGTCACGCAAGGCTGGGCCCCGTCCGGGCCCCCGATGTTTACACTGGGCTCCAGTACGCGATGGTTGCACCGGGCTCCAGTACGCGATGGTTGCACCGGGCTCCGGTGCGCGATGGTTTTTTGTAGGAGCGACGCAAGTCGCGATCCAGCCGCACGGGCAAGCGCCTGCGCCCGCCCCCTCGCCGCAATCGCGACTTGCGTCGCTCCTGCGTCCACCTGAACGGCCGCGGTCGGGTCAGGGGCGTGATCCTTACCGGCAGCAAGGAGAAACGAGAGATGTGCACGACATGTGGTTGCGGCAGCGGTGAAACCCGGATCGGCGCGCTCGGTGGCGGGCGCCCCGCGGGTGGCGCACACCCGCGGCCCGGCGCGACACGCACATGGCGTGCCGTCGACGGGCACGCTGCCACCCCGCCCCGCGGCTTGTCGCCCGACACGTCGTCATTCTCGCCCGTTACCGCCGCGGACACGACGCCCACCTCGCACCCCGCCGCGCCCGGCCACCACCATCTCGACTTCGGCAGCGGTCCGGCGCACGCCCACGCGCCCGGCCTCAGCCAGGCGCAGATGGTGAAGATCGAGCGCGACATCCTCGGCAAGAACGACGCGCGCGCCGCGGAGAACCGCGCCTGGCTGGCCGAGCGCGGCATCTTCGCGCTCAACCTCGTGTCCAGCCCGGGTTCGGGCAAGACCTCGCTGCTGGTGCGAACCCTGCAGCTGCTCGGCGGGCGCGTGCCCGCCGCGGTGATCGAGGGCGACCAGCAGACCGAATTCGACGCCGAGCGCATACGCGCCACCGGCGTGCCGGCGCTGCAGATCAACACCGGCAAGGGCTGCCACCTCGACGCCGACATGGTCGCGCGCGCGCTGCCGCGCATGGAACTCGCCGCGGACAGCCTGCTGCTGATCGAGAACGTCGGCAACCTGGTGTGTCCGGCCGCGTTCGACCTCGGCGAGGCGCACAAGGTGGCGATCTTCTCGGTCACCGAGGGCGAGGACAAGCCGCTCAAGTATCCCGACATGTTCGCCGCCGCCGACCTGATGCTGCTCAACAAGACCGACCTGCTGCCCTACCTCGCCTTCGACACCGAACGCGCGATCGACTTCGCGCTGCGGGTGAATCCGCGCCTGCGCGTGATCCGGACTTCGGCCACCACCGGCGAGGGCCTGGACGAATGGATCGCCTGGATCGAGGCCGGACTCGCCGCCGCGCGTGCACGGCGTGCCGCAGGCCTGCGGGCATGAACATCGCCAGCCCGGCCACCGGCATGGAAACGAAGGGGGCGTCCCTGTCGAGCCCAGCCGCATCCACCCCGATCGGCGTGGCGCTGGGGCTGCCCTCCGTCGGCGCCGGCGGTCTCCCAGAGGCGCTGCCCATCCTCGCCCTCGGCGCCTGGTTCAAGCACGCCGCCTGCCTGCTAGAGGACGGTCGCGCACAGTTCGGCCCCAACCTCGGAGACCTCGACAACGCCGACGCCTGCCGTGCGGTGGAGCCGGCCGCGCTGGCCCTGCTCGCGCGGGCGGCGACCCCGGTACGCGCGATCGCCCACGACCTCCACCCCGATTTCCACTCCACCCGCGTCGCCTGCGCGCTCGCGGCGCGCCTGGGCGTGCCTGCGATCGGCGTGCAGCACCACCACGCCCACGTCGGTGCGGTGCTCGCCGAGCACGGCCGCTTCGACGCACGCCCGGTGCTCGGACTGGCGCTCGACGGCGTCGGCCTCGGCACCGACGGCGAGGCCTGGGGCGGCGAGCTGCTGTGGGCGGCCGGCGGCGAGTTCGTCCGCCTCGGCCACCTGCGCCCGCTGCGCCTGCCCGGCG
>NZ_AMXD01000054.1 GCF_000310185.1 Thauera aminoaromatica S2
CGCGCCGCCGGGCAGCGAGCTCGAGCCGATCGCCGCGGCCTTCCGCCAGGCCACCGGGGCGCTGGCCGCGAGCGCGGACGCGGCGCGCGAGGACTTCTCCGCGCCGGCGGTCGAGGTGCGGCTGGAGGAGGCGGAGCTGCGCTACCAGGCCTTCAAGGAGGCGCTGCTGCTGGAGGGTGCGCACGCCCGCATCGACATTCGCACGCTGCAGGACTGGCTGCGCCTGGCCAGCCTGGAGCGCCGCGCGATCGAGCAGGTGGCCAAGGCGGCGCGCATGCTGGCGGTACTGGACGGCGACCTGACGCCGCAGCAGGCGGAGGAAAAGGCGGGAGAGAACGGGGTGGAGTGAGCGCCGATCGATTGGGGGCGTGGGCGCATGCATCGCGGTCGGAAAATGAAGTCGCCTCCAGCGTCGGCGCCTCATTTGTCCTGGACAAAATAAACTCTCCCGCCTACCATCCTCTTAACGACCATCTCCCGAAAGCTGCTGCCGATGAACGCCCCGAACCCGTCTGAAACCGCCTTCAGCATCGCTGCCGTCGAACGCGACACGGGCCTGGCGAAGGACACTCTGAGGGTGTGGGAGCGGCGTTACGGCTTCCCTGCGCCGACGCGCGACGCCAACGGCGAGCGTGTCTACCCGTCCGACCAGGTGGAGAAGCTGCGCATGATCCGCCGCCTGCTCGACCACGGCCGTCGACCGGCCCGGATCGTGGGCGCAAGCGTCGAGGAGCTGTCTTCGATGCTCGATTCCTGCCTGTGCCCGGAGGGCGGCACGCCTGCCGGTCGCGACGACGGTCTGCTGCAGCTCGTGCGCCTGCATCGCAGCGTGGAGCTCGCCGCTGCACTGCGCCAGGCGCTGATGAAGCAGGGGCTGCAGCGCTTCGTCGCCGAGACGGTGGCGCCGCTGGCGGCGGCGGTGGGCGAGGCGTGGATGCGCGGCGAGGTGGATGTTCCCGAGGAACATCTGTTCACCGAGCAGGTGCAGAACCTGCTGCGCAGCGCGATCGGCGCGCATGCCGCGAGCGAAGGCCGACCGCGCGTGCTGCTGACGACCTTCCCCGAGGAGGAGCATGTGCTCGGCCTGCTGATGGCGGAGGCGATGCTGGTGCCGGAGGGCGCGAGCTGCCTGTCGCTCGGCACGCGCACGCCGCTCGCGGACATCCGCAGCGCGGCGGTGGGTGGAGGTTTCGACATCGTCGGGCTGTCCTTCAGCATCGCCTATCCGGCACGCCAGGCGATCGACGGCTTGCTCGAGCTGCGCGCGCTGCTGCCGGAGGAAATCGGGATCTGGGCCGGCGGCGGCGCGGTCCGCGACAAGCAGAAGCGCCTGCCGGGCATCCGTGTGGTAGGCGACCTGGCGGACACGCTGGCGGCGCTGCAGGAATGGCGCAAGGCGAGCGCCTGAGCGCCGCACGCGCCCTGCGACCGTGCGCGCGCCCGCTGACGACGGGCCTATTCCGGGTTCATGTGCGGTAAAACTTCACGGCATCCGCGCCAAGCCGCCCCGTAGAATCTCGCAAGCATATTCTTGCGCTCGCGCGCGTCCGTCAGGGCGCGCGCTTCTGCCGGATGCGCCACCGCCCGTGTTTCCACAACAGGAGTGATTCCATGAAGGGACTTTCGAAGGGAAGTCTGTTTTTTTGCGCCCTGCTGAGCGCAGCAGCCGGTCCCGCGTTCGCCGACGCGCTGATCGACGCGACCAAGCCTGAACGCCTCTACGAGATCGCCCGAGGATTCGGCTCCGCCGAGCTCGACAAGGACAGCCAGGGGGATCCGCGCATCACCGGACGGATCGAGGGCACGAAATACGGCATTTATTTCTACGGCTGCGTGAAGGGCGCCGACTGCGACGACATCCAGTTCTCCGCCAGCTGGAGCGGCCCCAAGGTCTCGCTGGAGAAGATCAACGACTGGAACCGGACCAAGCGCTTCGGCAAGGCTTACCTCGACAAGGACGGTGATCCGAACCTGGAGATGGAGGTGAACCTCGACTACGGCGTCAGCGCCAAGAACATCGAGGACTCCTTCAATTGGTGGACCAAGGCCCTCAAGGAATACAAGAAGGTCGTCCTCGAGGAATGACGGATGCGGGCCCGGGCGTCGCAGACGCCCGGCTGCCACCGGTCCGTGTCATCGGACGAGACCCGGCGCGGTAAAATGCGCGCCATGCCCACCGACTTCCCCCGCCTGCCCGGCGAACCACGCACGCCCCCCCCGACCACGTTCGACCAGCGCGACGTTCCCCTCGGCGACGCCGCGCATCGCGTGCTCGAGCACGTCTTCGGCTACCCCGCCTTCCGCGGCGAGCAGGGGGAAATCGTCGAGCACGTGGCTGGCGGCGGCGACGCGCTGGTGCTGATGCCGACCGGTGGCGGCAAGTCGCTGTGCTACCAGATCCCGGCGCTGCTGCGCCACGGCACCGCGATCGTGGTGTCGCCGTTGATCGCGCTGATGCAGGACCAGGTGAGCGCGCTGGTCGAGGCCGGCGTGCGCGCCGCCTTCCTCAACTCCAGCCTGGACATGGAGCGCGCGCGCGCGGTGGAGCGCGCGCTCTGGGACGGCGAGCTCGAGCTGCTCTACGTCGCCCCCGAGCGCCTGATGACACCGCGCTTCCTCGACCAGCTCGACCACCTGCGTGACACCGGTCGGCTCTCGCTGTTCGCGATCGACGAGGCGCACTGCGTGTCGCAGTGGGGCCACGACTTCCGCCCCGAGTACCTGCAGCTCTCCATCCTGCCCGAGCGCTACCCGGCCATCCCGCGCATCGCGCTCACCGCCACCGCCGACCGCCAGACCCGCGAGGAGATCGCCGAGCGCCTCAACCTGCAGGCGGCGCGCCGCTTCGTCTCCAGCTTCGACCGCCCCAACATCCGCTACACCATCGTCGAGAAGAACGACCCGCGCCGCCAGCTGCTCGACTTCATCCGCGAGGAATGTCCCGGCCAGGCCGGCATCGTGTATTGCCTGTCGCGGCGCAAGGTCGAGGAGACCGCCGCCTGGCTGCAGGAGCAGGGCCTCGCCGCCCTGCCCTACCACGCCGGCATGACGCAGGAGATCCGCGCCGAGCACCAGAGCCGCTTCCTGCGCGAGGACGGGCTGATCATGGTGGCGACGATCGCCTTCGGCATGGGCATCGACAAGCCCGACGTGCGCTTCGTCGCCCATCTGGACCTGCCGCGCTCGATCGAGGGCTATTACCAGGAGACCGGCCGCGCGGGGCGCGACGGCCTGCCGGCGCAGGCCTGGATGGCCTGGGGCGCGCAGGACGTGGTGCAGCAGCGCCGCATGATCGACGAGTCGGAGGCGAACGAGGAGTTCAAGCGCCTCGCGCGCAACCGGCTCGACGTGCTGGTCGGCCTGGTCGAGGCCACCGACTGCCGCCGCCAGCACCTCCTTGCCTACTTCGGTGAACAATCGACCCCCTGCGGCAACTGCGACAACTGCCTGCACCCGCCGCAGACGTGGGACGCCACCGAGGCGGCGCGCAAGGCCTTGAGCTGCGTATTCCGCACCGGCCAGCGCTACGGCGCCGGCCACCTGATCGACGTGCTGCGCGGCGAGCTCACCGAAAAGGTGGTCGAGCGCCGCCACCAGGACATCACCACCTTCGGCATCGGCAGCGAGCTCGACGAGAAGCGCTGGCGCACGGTGTTCCGCCAGCTCGTCGCGCGCGAGTTGGTCGCGGTGGACCACGAGCGCTACAACGCGCTGCGCCTCACCGACGCGGCCCGCCCGCTGCTGCGCGGCGAGGCCGAGTTCCACCTGCGCCTGGAGCCCGAGCGCAGCCGCAGCCGCGCCCGGCGGCGCAGCGGCGCAAGCCTGGATATCCCCGACGGCATCCCCACCACGCTCTTCGACCGCCTGCGCGCCTGGCGCTTCGCCACCGCCAAGGAGCGCAACGTGCCGGCCTACGTGGTCTTCCAGGACGCGACGCTGCGCGAGATCGCCATCGCCCGTCCGCACACGCTGGCGGAGCTGGCCGGCATCAGCGGCGTGGGCGATCGCAAGCTGGAGCACTACGGGGCGGCGATCCTGCAGCTGGTCGCCGAAGCGGGCTGATCCTCGATCACAGATAGTGGTCCGCCAGCAGCACGAGGAACAGCATCATCAGGTGGGTGATCGAGAAGCGGAAGGTGCGGATCGCCGTGTCGGCGCGCGGAGCGAACTTGAGCCGCCAGGCGTGGTGCAGGAACCGCAGGTTCAGGGCCAGGCTGCCCGCCAGGTAGAACGGCCCGCTCATCCCCACCAGATACGGCAGCAGGCACACTGCAAGCAGCAGCACGGTGTAGAGCAGCACCAGCGTGCGGGTGAACTCGATGCCATGGGTGACCGGCAGCATCGGCAGGCCGGCGCGGCGGTAGTCTTCGACGCGGTGGATGGCCAGCGCCCAGAAGTGTGGCGGGGTCCACGTGAAGACGATCATCATCAGCAGCCAGGCCTCGGCGCCGACCGTGCCCGTCATCGCCGTCCATCCCAGCACCGGCGGCAGCGCGCCCGCGACCCCGCCGATGACGATGTTCTGGGGGGTGGCGCGCTTGAGGAACACGGTGTAGACGACCGCGTAGCCGAACAGCCCGGCCAGCGTCAGCCACGCGGTGAGCGCATTGACCTCCACCAGCAGCAGCACGAAGCCCGCCGCGGCGAGCGCGCACGCGAAGCCCAGCGCCTGCGCGCCGCTCAGGCGCCCGCTGGGCAGCGGACGCAGCCGGGTACGCGCCATGCGGGCGTCGATCTTGTGGTCGAGCACGTGATTGAAGGCCGCCGCCGCGCCTGACACCATGGCGATGCCCAGGCTCGCCACCAGCATGCGCGCGAAGTCGGGCAGCCCGGTGGTGGCGAGCATCATGCCCACCCAGGCGGTCAGCACCAGCAGCGCCACCACGCGCGGCTTGGTGAGCTGCCAGAACGCGCGACCGAGCGCGAGCGCCTCGCCCAGGCTGCCTGCCGCCGTCGGAATTCGCTTGTAGCCGTCCATGTCCGCCTCCCCTGCCTCTCTCCGTCGGGCCTTGCCGCCCGAGATCGCGCGCCACTCTCCGGCAAGCCGCTCGCGAGCCCTCATCGAGCCCTCAGCGGGCCCTTAGCGGGCCCTCGAGCGCTCCCCCGTGCGAAGGTCCCGCCCACGCCCGTCCTCGGGCACCCGCCCCTCGAGCCGCGTTCACCCGGATCTGCCGCACCAGCAGCACCAGGGCGGCCAGCAGGCAGGCCGCGGTCAGGTTGTGGGCGACCGCATTGAAGAGCGGTACCTGGCCGACGACGTTGACCAGGCCGAGCGTCACCTGCAGCACCAGCAAGGCGCCGACCGCCGCCGCGAGCCGGCGCAGGCGCACGCTCGCCGCCCGACGCCGGCACAGCAGCACCAGGCTGGCGAGCACGGCGGTGGCCACCAGTGCACCGATGCGGTGGAGCACGTGGATGCTCATCCGGGCCTCGTAGGGCAGCACGCCGAACTCGTAGGTCTCGTGTCCCAGCGGCAAACCGAAGGCGGCGCGCAGCGAGAACCGCGCGCTCCAGCCGCTTTCGCACAAAGGCAGTTGATGGCACACCGCCGCTGCGTAGTTGGCCGAGGTCCAGCCGCCGAGCGCGATCTGCGCCAGCAGCACGACGACGGCGAGCCAGGCCAGCGGCAGCAGCCGGACAAGCCCGGGCTCGGCGGGCCGGGCAGGCTCGGGGCGGTCGTGGCCGAGCTCGACGCGCAGCAGCGCCAGCATCGACAGCAGCGCGAAGCCGCCGAAGAGGTGCGCCACCACCACCACCGGCATCAGGCTCAGCGTCACCGTCCACATGCCGAGCGCGGCCTGCAACACCACCAGCGCCAGCAGCGCCGCGGCCAACCCGCGCCCGCGCGGCAGGCGGCGCGAGACCGCGAAGATCGCCAGCACGCACAGCCCGAGCAGGCCGGCGAGGTAGCGGTGCACCATCTCGTTGCGCGCCTTGAAGGGATCGACCTGCGCAGCGGGGAAGCGCGCCTGCGCCGCCGCGATGTGCTCGTCATGCACCGGCGGCGTCAGCCGTCCGTAGCAACCCGGCCAGTCGGGGCAGCCCAGCCCGGCGTCGGTGAGCCGGGTGTAGGCGCCGAGCGCGATCACCGCCAGGGCGAGCACCAGGGTTGCATCCACCAGCCAGCGCACGCGCGTCATCGCCCTCTCCTCACACACCGCTGCGCTCGTAGTTCATCAGGCGCAGCAGGTCGCTGCGGATGTCGCCCGCCACCCGCTGCGCCTGCTGCGGGCCGGGCTCGACCGCGTAGCGCAGCAGGGCGAGGCCGCGCGGATCGACCAGCACGATCCGCCCCTGGACCTCGACATCGCCGACCTGCGCGGCCTGCCATTCGACGTGCGGAAAGCGCGCGCGCACGACCGGGCTCTCCACCGCCAGCACCAGCGCCTGCACCCGCGCCTGCTTGCGGCCGAGGCCGGCGTGAAGCTGCTGCAGGATCCGCAGTGCCTGCGCGCAGCGGGACGCGGGAGTGCCCGCCCCGCCCTCCTCCGCGCACGCCGGCTCGCCCTCCGCCGCCGGCACGTAGACCAGATGCCAGCGCCCGCCGCCACGTTCCGGCGCCGGCAGCAGCCGCAGCTCCTGCGTCAGCCACTCGCCGTGATTGACGGTCGGCGCGGCGGAAAACCAGCCCCAGCGCAGGCTCGCCCACGCCGCCGCCAGCGGGACCAGCGCACAGAGCACGAAGAGGCTGAAGAACTTACGGCTGCTCATGCGCGATCTCCCCTGAAACGGCCGGCACCCGGCGTGCGCTCGCAGCCAGCGCGACGGCGACCACCGCGAGTGCGAGCAGGCCCCATTGCAGCGCGTAGGCGCGGTGGCGCGCGGGCGGCAGCACCACCGGCCGGTAATGGATATGGAAGGGCGAGGCCTGCTGCTGGTAGATCAGCCCCGGCGCCAGAGGCACCGCCAGCCAGACCGCGAGTTGCGCCGGGTCCGCGCGCTGGATGCGCATCGGCCAATGCCCGTGGTCCTCTAGGTTGGTGCCGAGCAGCAGGCCGCCAAGCTCGGTGCGCAAGAGGCCGTGCACGCGCAACTGCGACGGGATGACCGGCGTCGGCAGCACCTCGCGTCCGCCCTCGGCCGCGATCCAGCCGAGATTCACCAGCGCCGCCCGCGCCGGGGCGTTGCGGCTGCCGGCGACGCGGGCCGCGCCGATGTCCTCGACCGCGATCACCACGTCGTAACCCGGCCTGCGGTCGACGACGCGGTTATCCACCAGCCACACCATCGGCGCGATCCAGCGCGCCTCGAAGTCGAGCACCATGCCGTCGATCTGTGCCGCATCGGTACGCGCACCGAGACCGTCCAGGCCCACCGCGCCCTCGCTCGCCCACCGCGCGATCCGCGCCAGCGTGGCGGCCTTGTCCTCGCCGCGCTGCCATTGCCACGCCGACAGGCCTGCCGGCAGCGCGGCGATCGCGAGCACCGCGAGCATCCATCGCCAGCGCAGCACCCAGGCGTGGCCGAACGCGCTAATCTTCATCGGTCCTCCGCCGGAGCTCACCCATGGCCTTCAAGCTCGTCATCGTCGTGCTGCTCGTGCTGGTCGTCGTCAGCCTGTTCCAGGCGCTGTACGTGATGCTGAAGGGCGACGGCAGCGCCCCGCCGATGTCGAAGTTCCTCGGCCGCCGGCTGGCGTTCTCGGCGGCAGTGCTGGGGCTGCTGCTGGTGCTGCTCGCCACCGGGGTGATCACGCCGCATGCACGTCCGTACTGAGTCCGCATGGCCGGGCCTCACAGCACATAGACGAAGACGAAGAGGTTGAGCCACACCACGTCCACGAAATGCCAGTACCACGCCGCGGCCTGAAAACCGAAGTGGCGCTGGGCGGTGAAGTGGTCCTTGATCACGATGCGCAGCAGCATCACGAGCAGGATCAGCGCGCCGATGGTCACGTGCAGGCCGTGGAAGCCGGTGAGCAGGTAGAAGGTGTTGCCATACACGCCCGAATCCAGGCGCAGGCCGAGATCCCGATAGGCGTGCATGTACTCGTAGCCCTGCAGGAACAGGAACACCACGCCGAGCAGCACGGTGATCGACAGGAAGAGCTTCAGGCGCAGGCGCTTGCCCTGCTCGATCGCCACGTGCGCCACCTGCAGCGTCACCGACGAGGCGAGCAGGATCAGGGTGTTGAGCAGCGGAATGCCGGTCCATGGCATGGCCTGGGTCGCGGTGCCGCCGGGGGTCTGGAGCAGCGGCCAGGCGGCCTCGAAATTCGGCCACAGGATCGCGGCGGTCATCGCGTTGTCGCCGGCGCCGTCCAGCCACGGCACCGCCACCACGCGCGCATAGAACAGCGCGCCGAAGAAGGCGAGGAAGAACATGACCTCGGAGAAGATGAACCAGCTCATGCACTGGCGGAAGGAACGCTCGAGCTGCGCGCTGTAGAGCCCGCGCTGCGATTCGTCGATGACCTTGCCGAACCAGCCGAACAGCGTCACCACCAGCAGCGCGAAGCCAGCGCCGAACACCCAGGGGCCGCTACGCGCCTCGGGCTGGTCGAGCTGGCTGATCCAGGTCGCCGCGCCGTAGCCGATCAGCAGCAGGGCGAGCGCCCCGACGATCGGCCAGGCGCTGTCGTGCGGGACGTAGTACTTCTGATGCGTGGTCGTCGCCATGGTGCTTCTCCCTTGCTGCGGTCGCGCGCGCCCGGGCCGCGCCGCGTCAGCGGCTCGCGCGCTGGCCGACGCTGCGATACAGGCGATACGACAGCGTCAGGTTCTTGAAACGCTCGGGCAGTTCCGGATCGACGTAGAACTGCACCGGCATGAGCTTGCGCTCGCCCGGCGCCAGCGGCTGCTCCTGGAAGCAGAAGCATTCGATCTTCATGAAGTGGCGGGCGGCCTCGCCGGGCGACACCGAGGGTACGGCGGTGGTCACGATCGGCTGGTCGCTGCGGTTCTCGACCACGAAGGACACGAGCTGCAGCTCCCCCGGGTTGAGCCGCAGGCGCGCGGTCTCGGGCGCGAAGTCCACCGCCACCGCGGGGTCGTGGGTGGCTAGGAACTCGACGCTGACCTCGCGCCCGCGGTCGACGCGGTCCGGGGCCGCCGCCGCCACCTTGTCGGTCTTGCCGTTGATGCCGGTGATGTCGCAGAACACGTCGTACAGCGGCACGAGCGCGAAGCCGAAGGCGAACATCGCCGCACAGGCCAGCAGCAGCTTGTTGATCAAACTACGGTGGGCAGACATCTCGCGTCCTCCCTGTGCCGCCGTGCGCTCACTTGACCACCGGCGGAGTGTCGAAGGTGTGGTAAGGCGCGGGCGACGGCACCTCCCACTCCAGCCCCTGTGCGCCCTCCCACACGCGATCGGTGGCCTTGTCGCCGATGCCGCGCATGCAGCGCACCACGCCCCACAGGAAGAGCAGCTGCGACAGGCCGAACAGGAAGCCGCCGATGCTCATGAAGGCGTTGAGGTCGGCGAACTGCAGCGCGTAGTCGGGAATGCGCCGCGGCATGCCGGCGAGGCCGACGAAGTGCATCGGGAAGAACAGCATGTTCACCGACACCAGCGAGCACCAGAAGTGCACCTGGGCGAGGCGCTCGTCGTACATCACGCCGGTCCACTTCGGGATCCAGTAGTACACCGCGGCGATGATGCCGAACACCGCGCCGGTCACCAGCACGTAGTGGAAGTGGGCGACGACGAAGTAGGTGTCCTGGTACTGGAAGTCGGCGGGGATGATGGCCAGCATCAGCCCGGAGAAGCCGCCGATGGTGAACAGCACGATGAAGGCGAGCGAGAACATCATCGGCACCTCGAAAGTCATCGAGCCGCGCCACATCGTCGCCACCCAGTTGAACACCTTCACTCCGGTGGGCACGGCGATCAGCATGGTGGCATACATGAAGAACAGCTCGGCGACCACCGGCATGCCGGTGGTGAACATGTGGTGACCCCACACGATGAAGGACAGGAAGGCGATGCTGGCAGTGGCGATCACCATCGACTCGTAGCCGAACAGCGGCTTGCGCGCGAAGGTGGGGATGATGGTGGAGACGATGCCGAAGGCCGGGAGGATCATGATGTACACCTCCGGATGGCCGAAGAACCAGAAGATGTGCTGGAACATCACCGGGTCGCCGCCGCCCGCGGCGTCGAAGAAGCTGGTGCCGAAGTACTTGTCGGTCAGCACCATGGTGACCACGCCGGCCAGCACCGGCATCACCGCGATGAGCAGGAAGGCGGTGATCAGCCAGGTCCACACGAACAGCGGCAGCTTCATCCAGCCCATGCCCGGCGCGCGCATGTTCCAGATGGTGACGATGACGTTGATCGCCCCCATGATCGAGGACACCCCCATCAGGTGCACCGCGAGCACGAAGAAGGCGGTCGAATCTCCGCTGTACTTGGTCGACAGCGGCGCGTAGAAGGTCCATCCGGCGGCCGGCGCGCCGCCTTCCATGAACAGCGTGGACAGCAGGATCGCGAACGCGCACGGCAGGATCCAGAAGCTCCAGTTGTTGATCCGCGGCAGCGCCATGTCGGGAGCGCCGATCATCAGCGGGATCATCCAGTTCGCCAGGCCGACGAAGGCCGGCATCACCGCGCCGAACACCATCACCAGGCCGTGCACCGTCGTCATCTGGTTGAAGAAGTGCGGATCGACGAACTGCAGCCCGGGCTGGAAGAGCTCGGCGCGGATCACCATCGCCAGGCTGCCGCCGGTGAACAGCATGGCGAGCGAGAACAGCAGGTAGAGCGTGCCGATGTCCTTGTGGTTGGTGCTGAACAGCCAGCGCGCGAGGCCGCGCGGCTTGTGGTCGTGGTCGCGCGGACGCCCTGCAGCGCCGTGTGCATCGAGGGTGCCGGTGACCTGGGTGCTCATGACTCACTCCCCCTTCGCGATCGCGGCCGCGATGTCGGCCGGCTGCACCTGGTCGCCCTTGGCGTTGCCCCAGGCGTTGCGCTCGTACGTGATGACCGCGGCCAGCTCCTTGACACCGAGCTGCTTGCCGAAAGCCTGCATCGCGGTGCCGGTCTTGCCGAACAGCACGATGTGGAGGTGGGCCGCCGGCTCGCCGGTGGCGATCGCGCTGCCCTTCAATGCCGGGAACACGCCGGGCAGGCCCTCGCCGCCGGCCTGGTGGCAGGCGACACAGGCCCGCTCATAGACCTGCCGGCCGAGCGCCATCTGTTCGTCCATGCTCATCGGTCCGGCGCTCTCGGCCTCGGCCTTGGCCTGCTCGGCGGCGGCCACCTGCTGCGCCGCCCAGGCCTCGAAGTCCGCGGGCGTCTTCACCTCGACCGCCACCGGCATGAAGCCGTGGTCGCGCCCGCACAGTTCGGCGCACTTGCCGTAGTACAAGCCGGGCTTGTCGATGCGCGCCCAGGTCTCGTTGATGAAGCCGGGCACCGCGTCCTTCTTGATCGCGAAGTCGGGTACCCACCACGAGTGGATGACGTCGTCGGCGGTCAGCAGGAAGCGCACCTTCTTGCCACTGGGCAGCACCAGCGGCTTGTCCACCGCCCTCAGGTAGTCCGGCGTCTTGTCCGCCGCGTTGGCGATCTGCGCGCGCGGCGTGGCGAGCACCGAGTAGAACTCGATCGGGTAGTCGAGGTACTTGTAGTGCCACTTCCACTGCGAACCGGTCACCAGCACGGTGAGCTCGGATGCGGAAGTGTCTTCCATCGCGATCAGCGTGCGGGTGGCCGGAACCGCCATCGCCACGAGGATCAGAACCGGGATCGCGGTCCACAGGATCTCGACCTTCAGGCTGCCATGGAACTGCGCCGGCACTGCCCCCCTGGCCTTGCGGTGACGCACGATGGACCAGAACATCAGGCCGAACACGACCAGCGCGATGGCGACGCAGATGTAGAAGATGGTCATGTGCAGGTCGAAGACCTGCCGGCTGAGCTCGGTGGCGCCGCGCGTCATGTTCAGGCGCATGTCCTGCGCGCCCGCAGGAACGCCGGCCACCAGCATCGAGGCCGCGACCAGGGCACGGCCGGGAGGGAGCGTCCCGGGCCTCGCCCCGGATGAATGGTGTCTCACTGCCGACCCCCCTTTATCGTTATGGGCGTGAAACCGCCGCGAATGCGTGCACGAAGGTCCGCCGTCCCGAGTCGGCGTCATGGCGTGGTGCGCGGTCCTGGGGAACGGACCCGGGCCGCCAGGCCTTGCCTGGGCGGCCGCCATCACGACGGGCGGAACTCTTACGTCAATATATGCGGGAAAATACGAAAGGCAAGGATGGATGCGAACGGCAGCGCGAGCCATTCGCATTCGCACTGCATGCAGGCGCATCGGCAAGCGCAAGACGATGCCTCGCGCGCGCAGCACAGGGACGCGCACGGCCGGGCCGCTGGGGGCTGCACCGAGCCTCGGGCATGGCCGAATGCCCGGAGGCGTTCTTTGCCGTGCCCGGGCGCGATCCGAACGCCTCCGAGCGTTCGATCGTGCCTTCGCTCGGGGCATGGTGGACGTGCCGTGCCGTGCAACCGCCCCGCGCGACGCCCGCGGCTCAGCGCCGGAAGCGCTCCTCGGCGATCGCGTCGGCGACCTCGGCGGTGGGACGTTCCTCCTCGCGCGCGCGCTCGAAGACTTCCATGAGGTTGTCGCGGATCCCCTCGATGTGGCGGATCAGTGCGGCGCGCTCGAAGCCGATGCGCTCGTGATACACGTCGATGATGCCGCCGGCGTTGATGACGTAGTCGGGCGCATAGAGGATGCCGCGCTTCATCAGCTCGAGGCCGTGGCGGGGCTCGGCGAGCTGGTTGTTGGCGGCGCCGGCGACGATCTTCGCCTTCAGCTGCGGGATGGTCGAATCGTTCAGGATGGCGCCGAGCGCGCAGGGCGCGAACACATCGACGTCGAGCCCGAAGATCTCCTCCGGCGCGACCACGGTGGCACCCAGTTCCTTGCCCGCCTGCACCAGCGGCTCGCGGTGAATGTCGGTGACCCACAATTTCACGCCCGCCTCCCCGAGCTGGCGGGCGAGATCGAAGCCGACGTTGCCCACGCCCTGCACGGCCACGCGCAGGCCTTCGAGCGAGTCGCGGCCGAGACGCTCCTTCACCGCCGTCTGGATGCCGACGAAGGTGCCGTAGGCGGTGGCCGGCGACGGGTCGCCGCTGCGCGTGCCCTCGTCCGAAGGCTTGTCGTGGATGCCGGCGACGTGACGGGTGAACTGCGTCATGTACTTCATGTCGGCAACGCTGGTGCCGGAGTCCTCGGCGGCGATGTAGCGGCCGTTCAGCTGCTCGAGCGCGCGCGCGAAGGCGGCGAGCAGCGCGGGCGTCTTGTCGGTACGCGGGTTGCCGATGATCACCGACTTGCCGCCACCGAGCTTGAGCCTGGCCATCGCCGACTTGTAGGTCATGCCGCGCGACAGGCGCAGCACGTCGCGCACCGCCTCCTCCTCGCTGGCATAGGGCCACATGCGGCAGCCGCCGAGCGCGGGGCCGAGGTTGGAATTGTGGACGGCGATGATCGCCTTCAGTCCGCTCTTGTCGTCGCTGACGAAGACCACCTGCTCGTGGTCGGCGAAGTCGCTCAGGGAAAATACGGCCATGCTGTGTCTCCTTCCTTGTGGGAACGTGGATGATTTCCGCAGTCCCGGCGCCAGGGGTGGCGACGCCGGCGCTGCGGCAGGGGTGAAGAGGGGTTCCGGTTCGCCGTCGATCGCGACTTGCGTCGCTCCCACAGCGCCTCCGCCAGCGCGCCGGTTTTCCGTAGGAGCGACGCCAGTCGCGATTACGGCGCTGCCGTTCTGCACCGCGCTCGATTCACGATCGTCGATCGCGACTTGCGTCGCTCCCACCGGCACCTCCGGAAGCGCGCCGGTTTTCCGTAGGAGCGACGCCAGTCGCGATTACGGCGCTGCCGTTCTGCACCGCGCTCGATTCGCGATCGTCGATCGCGACTTGCGTCGCTCCCACCGGCACCTCCGGAAGCGCGCCGGTTTTCCGTAGGAGCGACGCCAGTCGCGATTACGGCGCTGCCGGTCTGTACCGCGCTCGATTCGCGATCGTCGATCGCGACTGGCGTCGCTCCCACAGCGCCTGCGCCAGCGCGGCGATCTTCGTAGGAGCGACGCAAGTCGCGAATACGGCGGCGTGCCTCAGCCCGGGATGATCGCGATGGTCTTGCGCGCCTTGGTGGCGAGCGGCGTGCCCGGTGCGCGGCGGTGGCGGAAGTCCTCCAGCAGCGCGGCCTGGCGCCTGCGTGCGCCGGCGAGGTAGCGCTCGCGCACGTGGCCGTAGCCGCGGATCTGCTCGGGGAGGGCCGCCAGCTCGATCGCGGCCTCGTGGTTGGCGCGGTCGAGGTTGACGACGATCTCGTCGACCACACGCTCGTAGTCGGCGATCAGCTCGCGGTCGAGCTTGCGGTCGTGGCTGCGGGCGAAGGGGTCGAGCCTCGATCCGCGCAGGTGGCGGAGCTTCGCCAGCACACGCATCGCCTTCAGCATCCAGGGACCGTAAGCCTTTTTCTTCAGCTCGCCGCTGGCTGGGTCCTTGTCGGCCAGCATCGGCGGCGCGAGGTGGAAGACGAGCTTGTAGTCGCCCTCGAACTGCTCCTCGACGCGCGCGAGAAAGTCGCTGTCCGTATACAGGCGCGCGACCTCGTACTCGTCCTTGTAGGCGAGCAGCTTGTGGTAGCCGCGCGCCACCGCCTCGGTCAGCAGGGTGATGCCGGGCGCGACCTTCGCCTCCGCGACCCGCACGCGCTCGACCAGGCGCAGGTAGCGCTCGGCGTAGGCGGCATCCTGGTAGTCGGTCAGATGGGTCTTGCGACGCGCGATCAGCTCGTCGACGCTGGTCGACAGGCGGTGGTGCGCGGGCGTGCCGAAGCGCGGCTTGGCGGCCTCACGCACCGCACGCAGGTCGACCGCGGCGCGCCGGCCCCACAGGAAGGCGGCCTTGTTGGCCTCGATCGCGGTGCCGTTGATCTCGATCGCGCGCTCGATCGCCTGCCGCGAAAGCGGCACCAGGCCGCGCTGCCAGGCGAAGCCGAGCATGAACAGGTTGGTGGCGATCGAATCGCCGAGCAGCTCGGTGGCGAGCGCGGTGGCGTCGAGAAACTCGGCCTTGTCCGCACCGACCGCGTCGACGATCTGTGCCTCCATCGCCGCCGCCGGGAACTGCGGGTCGGGGTTGGCGAGCACATCGCCGCTGCGCGCCTGGGCGGCGAAGCCGCGCACGAACTCGCTGGTGTTGGTCTGATCGCGATTGATGAGGACGCGGGTGAGCCCATGCTGCATCTTGGCGAGCGATTCGTCACTGGCCGCCACCACGAGGTCGCAGCCGATCACGGCGTTGGCCTCGCCGGCGGCGACGCGCGCGGCGTGGAGCTGCTCCTGGCGGTCGGCGATGCGCACGTGCGACCACACCGCGCCGCCCTTCTGCGCCAGCCCCGCCATGTCGAGCACCGAGATGCCCTTGCCTTCCAGGTGCGCGGCCATGCCGAGCAGCGCGCCGATGGTCACCACGCCGGTGCCGCCGACACCGGTGATGAGGATGCCCCAGGGCGCGGCGGTGTCGGGCAGCTGCGGCTCGGGCAGCTCGTCCGCGAGACGGCCGCCGAGGGCGCTCGCGCCGCTCGCCTTGCCACGCCGAAGCTTGCCACCCTCGACGGTGACGAAGCTCGGGCAGAAGCCCTTCACGCAGGAATAGTCCTTGTTGCACGAGGACTGGTCGATGAAGCGCTTGCGGCCGAACTCGGTCTCGACCGCGCCCACCGACATGCAGTTCGACTTGTCGCTGCAGTCGCCGCAGCCCTCGCACACGAGGTCGTTGATGACCACGCGCTTGGCCGGGTCGGGGAACTTGCCGCGCTTGCGGCGGCGGCGCTTCTCGGCGGCGCAGGTCTGGTCGTAGATGATCGCGGTGACGGCCGGCGCGGTGCGCAGCTCGCGCTGCACGGCATCGAGCTCGTCGCGGTGGCGCACCGCCACGCCGTGCGGCAGATCGGCCGGGCCGTAGGCGCGCGGCGTGCCGTCGTTGACCACCACCACCGTGCCCACGCCCTCGGCGAGCAGCTGGCGGGCGATGATCGGCACCGACAGCGTGCCGTCGTGCGGCTGGCCGCCGGTCATCGCCACCGCGTCGTTGTAGAGTACCTTGTAGGTGATGTTCACCTTCGCCGCCACCGCGGCGCGGATGGCGAGGATGCCCGAGTGCATGTAGGTGCCGTCGCCGAGGTTGGCGAACACGTGCGGGGTGTTGGTGAACGGCGCCTGGCCGATCCAGGGCACGCCCTCCCCACCCATCTGGCAGAAGGTCTGCGTGTGCTCGGGCGACAGCCAGGTCGCCATGTAGTGGCAGCCGATGCCGGCAATCGCGCGCGAGCCCTGCGGCACCTTGGTCGAGGTGTTGTGCGGGCAGCCGGAACAGTAATGCGGCACGCGCTGGATGGACAGGCGCGGCCTGGCGAGCGCGGCCTCCTTGGCCTCGATGAAGGCGAGCCGCGCCTTGATGCGGTCGGAGGTGTGGAAGCGCGCGATGCGGCCGGCGATCGCGCGCGCGATCATCGCCGGGGTGAGCTCGCCGGCGGCGGGCAGCAGCCAGTCGGCGTGCGGCAGGCTCCACTCGCCCTTCTCGTCGAACTTGCCGATCACGCGCGGGCGCACCTCGTCCTTCCAGTTATAGAGCTCTTCCTTCAGCTGGTACTCGAGGAACTGGCGCTTCTCCTCGATCACGAGGATCTCGTCGAGGCCGTCGGCGAAGCGGCGCACGCCCTCGGCGTCGAGCGGCCACACCATGCCGACCTTGTACAGGCGCAGGCCGATCGCCGCGGCGGTGGCCTCGTCGATGCCGAGGTCGTCGAGCGCCTGGCGCACGTCGAGGTAGCTCTTGCCGCTGGTGAGGATGCCCAGGCGCGCCTGCGGCGGGTCGATGACCATGCGGTCCAGCCCGTTCTTGCGGCCGTAGGCGAGCGCGGCGTAGAGCTTGTGGTGGAGCAGGCGCTCCTCCTGCACCAGCGGGGGGTCGGGCCAGCGCAGGTTGAGGCCGTCGAGCGGCAGCGGGAACTCTTGCGCGCTCGGGATCCGGATGTCCACGCGGAAGGGATCGATGTCGACCGAGGACGAGGTCTCGACCGTGTCGGTCAGCGCCTTGAACGCCACCCAGCAGCCCGAGTAGCGCGACATCGCGAAACCGTGCAGGCCGTACTCCAGGTATTCCTGGATGCCGGCGGGGGCGAGCACCGGCATCATCAGCGCCTTGAACACGTGCTCGGTCTGGTGCGGCAGGGTCGAGGACTTGGCGGCGTGGTCGTCGCCGGCGATCACCAGCACGCCGCCATGCTGCGAGGTGCCGGCGGCGTTGGCGTGGCGGAAGACGTCGCAGGTCCGGTCCACGCCGGGTCCCTTGCCGTACCAGATGGAGAACACGCCATCGACCTTGGCGTTGGGGTCGAGGCCGAGCTGCTGCGTGCCCCACACCGAGGTCGCGGCGAGGTCCTCGTTGAGCCCGGGCTGGAAGCGGATGTTCATCGGCTCGAGGAAGCGCTTCGCCTTCCAGAACTCCTGGTCGACGCTGCCGAGCGGCGAGCCGCGGTAGCCGGTGACGAAGCCGGCGGTGTTCAGGCCGGCGGCCTCGTCGCGCAGCTTCTGCATCATCGGCAGGCGTACCAGGGCCTGGATGCCGGTCATCCAGGCGCGGCCGGTCTTGAGGGTGTATTTATCGTCGAGGCTGACGGTGGGGGCGATGTTCGACATGGTGGCGTGAACCGCCGCCGGTCGGCAGGCCTGCGCGTCTGGCGCGGGCTGCCGGCGGGTCGGCGTGGTCTCCTCTGCGGGTGGGTCGGTGCGCAACCGCGGCCGGCTCGGCCTGCGGCGCTCGTGGATGCACATGCTAGGGCGAGCGGCGGAAAAGATTTTGCGCAATCGGGGCTGCGGACGCCGATATAAGAAAAATTATTTCACGCATCAAGCCGTACGATGCGCGCCATCCGGACCCAACCGTCCGGCGACCACAAAAGGGGTCGGCACGGATCCGCACACGTCGCGGCGCAGGCATCCCCGCTTGGGCGGCAGGCCTCGGACGTTTAGAATCCGCGCCTTTTCCCTCCACACGCCACGAGCGTGAAACGATCCGAGGAGACCTGCATGAACCCGAACGCCGCCACCCGCGGCGCCGCCCCCGCGCGGCCGCACGCCCCCGTCGCACCCACTCTCCGCAGGGAACGCTGACATGGCCAAGCACGCACACAGCCAATGGTCGTCGCGGATGGGCTTCGTGCTCGCCGCCACCGGCTCCGCCGTCGGCCTCGGCAACATCTGGAAGTTTCCCTACATGGTCGGCCAGAGCGGCGGCGCCGCCTTCGTGCTGGTCTACCTGGCCTGCATCGCCTTCATCGGCGTGCCCATTCTGGTCGCGGAGTGGATGATCGGCCGGCGCGGGCAGAAGAACCCGATCAACACCATGGCCCAGGTCGCGCGCGACAACGGCCACAGCACCAACTGGGCCGTGGTGGGCGCGATCGGCGTGCTCGCCGCCTTCCTGATCCTGTCCTTCTACTCGGTGATCGGCGGCTGGGCGCTGGCCTACATGCGCGACGCCGCCACCGGCGCCTTCATCGGCCTGGACAAGGCGGCGATCGGCGGCGCCTTCGAGGGCTTCCTCGCCCGCCCGGCCGAGCTGCTGACCTGGCACTCGATCTTCATGCTGCTCACCGTCGTCGTCGTGGCGCTCGGCGTGTCCGCCGGCCTGGAGCGCGGCACCAAGCTGATGATGCCGGCGCTCGGGGTGATCCTGCTGGTGCTGGTCGGCTACGCGATGACCACCGGCAGCTTCGGCCAGGGCCTCGCCTACCTCTTCAACCCGGACTGGAGCAAGCTCGACGGCAAGGTGCTGCTCGCCGCGCTCGGCCACGCCTTCTTCACCCTGTCGCTGGGCATGGGCATCATGATGGCCTACGGCTCCTACCTCGGGCAGGAGGTGAACCTGCTGCGCGCCGCGCGCACCGTGGTGATCATGGACACGGTGTTCGCGCTGTGCGCCGGCATGGCGATCTTCCCGATCGTGTTCGCCAACGGCCTGGACCCCGCGGCCGGCCCCGGCCTGGTGTTCGTGACCCTGCCGCTGGCCTTCGGCCACATGGGCGGCGGCCTGGTCATCGGCGCACTGTTCTTCCTGCTGCTGACCTTCGCCGCGCTGACCTCGTCGATCTCGCTGCTCGAGCCGGTGGTGGAGCTGATCGAGGAGCGCACCCCGCTCGGCCGCGTCGCCGCCACGCTGATCGCCGGCATCACCATCTGGGCGCTGGGCATCGCCGCGCTGCTGTCCTTCAACGTGTGGAGCGACGTCAAGCTGCTCGGCATGAACATCTTCGACCTGCTCGACTATGCGACCAGCAAGTTCATGCTGCCGCTCGCCGGCCTGGGTGCAATCGTGTTCGCGGCGTGGAAGCTGGACCAGCAGGGCGTGAAGGCGGAACTGGGCCTTGGCGATGCCACATTCGGCTTGTGGACCCTGCTGTCGCGCTACGTCGCGCCGGTGGGCGTGCTGTTCGTGTTCTGGAGCAACCTGTAGGAACCGACGCACCGATCGCGACTTGCGTCGCTCCTACAAAATCGCGGCGCGTCCAGCCGCGCCCGTAGGAGCGACGCGAGTCGCGATTCCGCCCTGCCCGTAGGAGCGACGCGAGTCGCGATCCTGCCTCGCCCGTAGGAGCGACGCGAGTCGCGATCCGGCGCTCCAGCAAGCGCGGCGCGAAGCCTGCATCGTGCCGACACCGCGACCGCCCTGCCCGCCTCACAGCGGCAGGGCGGTCTCGTTCTTGATCTCGCGCAGGGCCACCGCGGAATGGGTGACGTCGATCTCGGGGATCTTGAGCAGGAATTCGTGCATGAACACCGACAAGGCCTCGAGGTTCGGCAGGTAGAGCTTGAGCAGGCAGTCGGTCTCGCCGAGCAGCTCGTAGCACTCCACTACCTGCTCGCAGGCCTTGACCACGCGCTCGAAGCGATCGAGCACGTCGGCGCTGTGCTGCTTGAGCTTGACGCGCACCCACACGCAGGTGCCCAGGCCCACCTTGTGGCGGTCGACCAGCGCGACGTAGCCGCGGATCACGCCCGCCTCCTCCATCTCGCGCACACGCCGCCAACACGGCGTCGGCGACATGCCGACCTTGTCGGCGAGCGCCTGCGTGCTGAGGGTGGAGTCCTTTTGCAGCAGGGTCAGGATGTGACGCTGCGCCGGGTCGAGTTTCATGTCTCCCTGCCTTGCCCGGCTCGAAACGCCGGGTTCTCCTGGTGTCGATGGCGAGGCGGCCGCGCCGCCTCGCGGCGGGGGCGCCCGCCCCCGCGAGGGATCACAGCACCTTGAGCAGTTCGACCTCGAACACCAGGGTGGCGTTGGGCGGGATCACGCCGCCGGCGCCGCGCGCGCCGTAGCCGAGCTCGGGCGGGATGGTGAGCTTGCGCTTGCCGCCCACCTGCATGCCCTGCACGCCCTCGTCCCAGCCGCGGATCACGTGGCCGGCGCCGAGCGGGAAGACGAAGGGATCGTTGCGATCCTTGCTCGAGTCGAACTTGCGCCCGTCGGTGAGCCAGCCGGTGTAATGCACCGACACCATGCGGCCCTTCTCGGCGGTATCGCCGCTGCCGAGCTCGAGTTCATCGATGACGAGCCCGCTGGCGGTGGTGGTCTGGGTCATGCCGTTCTCCTGCCGTGAGTGAAAGCGCGCATTCTACCTGCTGCCTTCGGGCCAGCGGCGCAGGTCGAAGTGGCTGCGGAATTTCGTGATCTTGGGGGCCACCACGTACTGGCAATACGGCTGGTCGCTGTTGTTCACATAGTAGTCGTGGTGCTCCGGCTCGGCCGGCCAGAAGCGCGGCGCACGCTCGACCCGGGTGACGATCGCCTTCGGGAACACGCGGCGCTCGCCGAGCGCCTCGATGGTGGCGAGCGCGGTGTGCAGCTGCGCCTCGGAGGTGGCGAAGATCACCGAGCGGTACTGCGGGCCCACGTCGTTGCCCTGGCGGTCGACCGTGGTGGGGTCGTGGATGGTGAAGAAGACGTCGAGCAGCTCACGGTAGCTCACCTTCGCCGGATCGAACACGATCTTCACCACTTCGGCGTGACCGGTGCCGCCGGAGCACACGTCGCGGTAACTCGGCAGCTCGACGTGGCCGCCACAATAGCCGGGCACGACCTCATCCACGCCGGCCACCAGGTCGAACACCGCCTCCAGGCACCAGAAACAGCCCCCGCCCAGGATGGCGGTCTCGCGTACCGGATCGTTCTTGCTCTCTGTCATCTGTTCGCTCCATCGGGGTTGGTCATGGCATCGGAGAGACCGCACGGGAGGGGAATCATTCCCCGCCCGCCACGCGCCTCAACGGAAGGAGAAGCCGTACTGGAGGTCGAGGGCGGTGTCGGTGCCGCCGCGGGCGATCACCGACAGGCGGCGCGAGACCTGGTAGGTCAGCTTGACCAGGGTGGCGGCCCCGCCCAGGCCCTGCTCGAAGTTGAGGAAAAGGTCCGGCCCGAGGCGCTTGCCCAGGCTCAGCACCTGGCCGGCGACCGAGGGCCCGCCCGAGACCGTCTGACCGCTGCCGAGCACCCGGCTGCTGCGCGTGCGCGTGGTGCTGTTGAGCTCGCCCTGGCCGATCGAGAAGGAGTCGAAGCCGAGGCTGCGCGAGAGCTCCTCGGTCATGCCGCCGCCCGGCCCGCCGAGCAGGGCCGCGGCGGCCGGGAGCAGCAGGCCGAGGTCGGCGCCGGAGCCGGCGTCCGGCGCGCGCCCGAGCACGATCCACGACAGCTTGGTGGGGTCGGGCACCTCGGGATCGGACACCAGCTTGATCTGCGGGCGCTTGGCGCTGCCGGTGATCGCCACCCCGGCCTCCACCTCCAGGCCCTTGCGCAGCGCGACGATGTTGAGTCCGGGCGCGTCGAGCGGGCCCTGGAAGTTGATCAGGCCGCGTTCCAGGGTGAGGTTCTGCCCATAGCCGCGGTAGCCGCCGCCCACGGTCTCGATCGTGCCCACCGCCGACAGCGGCCGCCCCGGCTGCAGGCGGATGCGCAGCCCGCCGGCGAGCCGCGTCTCGAGGCCGAGCGCCGAGAGGTAGAGCGCGTCGCCGAGGCCGACGCTGACATCCGCATTCACCGCGAAGCCGCCGCCCTGCTGCGCCGGTGCGGGCTCACGCCCGAGCACGACGACGTCGTCGGAGAGGCTGGGCGGCAGCGCCTCGGCGAACTCGAGGTAGCCGGCGTCGGCGCGGAACTCCGCGTCCAGCGCCAGCGACTCGAAGGTGCTGCGCGCCGTGCCGCCGCCCGACAGCAGCATCCAGCGGTCGTCGCGCTGCAGCAGCGGCAGGCGGTCGGCGTCGAAGCGGAAATCGCCCGCGCCGCTGTCGAGCGCAAGCTCGCCGCGCGCGGTGAAGCGCCCGGGCGTGGCGGTGAGGCGCTCGAAAGGGATGCGATTCTCGCGCGGACGCACGCGGTTCTCGGAGACGAACTCGAGCCGCTCCAGGCGCACGCGCTCCTGGTCGAAGTCGACATCGAGCTCGCCACCAGCGAGCATCAGGCCCTGGTCGACGAGGGTGAAGCCGAGCTCGCGCCCCTCGATGCGGCCGCTCGCACGCGGCGACTCGATCGTGCCGCCCACGGTGAAGTCGCCCCGGATGCGCCCGGCGAGCTCGACGCTCTCCTGCGAGAGGCGCCCGAGCCAGGCGAGCGAGGGCATGTCGATCCGCGCCGCGCCGCGGATCGCGGTCGCCGGCGGCACGCTCCACAGGCCGTCGGCACCGCGTCGCGCGCGCAGCCCGGCCTCGCCCTGCACGCTGCCGAGCTCCTTGCCCTGCACGTCGACGGCGAGGTCGATGCGATCGCCGCGCGCGTTCAGCACCGCCTCGAGCTTCTCCAGGCCGAGCCGGGTACGCAGCTCGCCCTCCACGCTGATGTCGCCGGATTCGCGGAACACGCGCGCCTCGCCCTCCAGCGTGCGCCCGACCGCGAGGTCCCAGCGCGCCCCCAGGCTCAGCGGGTCGGCGTTGCGGCGCGGACGGCCGTCGCGGCGCCGGGGTTCGGTCTCGACCACCAGCCCGGCGAGGTCGCCGCGCAGCACGCTCTGCGTCGGCGACCAGGCGGTCTCGAGCAGGCGGATGCGGCCCTTGTCGCCGGCCTCGATCTCGACGCGACCGAGGCGCACGCGATCGGCGCCGAGCTCGAGCGTGGCCGGCGCCTGCAGACGGGCGGGGAAACGTCCGCCGACCTCGAGCGCGGCGAGGCGGCCGCTCCAGCGCGGCGCCTCGCCCGCAGGCAGGCCGCCTTCGAG
>NZ_AMXD01000055.1 GCF_000310185.1 Thauera aminoaromatica S2
CCGCCGCCCCGGCCTCCGGGGATGCGGCGCCGGCGGCACCGGCTGCGGCCGCAGCGCCCCCGCAGGCACCTGCCCCCGCGCCAGCCCCCTCATCCGCGAACACCGAATCCGCCGACTACCAGGGCGCCCTCGCGCTGCTCAAGAACGGCAAGCACAAGGACGCGCAGACCGCGTTCGAGCGCTTCATCACCCGCTACCCGGCAGGCAACTTCACCGCCGGCGCCCACTTCTGGGCCGGCAACGCCGCACTGCAGGCGCGCGACGTCGCCAGTGCGAATCGCCATTTCAAGACGGTGATGGACAAGTACCCCAAGGAGAACGTCGCGCCCGACGCCATGCTCGGCCTGGCCAACAGTCAGCAGGCCATGAACGACGCCGCCGGCGCCAAGCGCACCCTGCAATCGCTTGTCGAGCGCTATCCGCAGAGCAACGCCGCCCAGGTCGCCCGCCAGCGCCTGAGCGCGCGCTGATCCATGTCCGCTGTCGAAACGGCGCCGGCGACGGCCGTGCGCCTCCGTATCACCGAGATCTTCGCCTCGCTGCAGGGCGAATCCACCCGCGTCGGCCTGCCCACCGTGTTCGTGCGCCTGACCGGCTGCCCGCTGCGCTGCACCTGGTGCGACACTGCCTACGCCTTCAGCGGCGGCGAGACACGCACGCTCGACGACATCCTCGCCGAGGTGGCCAGCCACGGTCTGCGCCACGTGTGCGTGACCGGCGGCGAGCCGCTCGCACAGAAGGGCTGCCTACCGCTGCTCGCCGCCCTGTGCGATGCCGGCCACGACGTGTCGCTGGAAACGAGCGGCGCACTCGACATCGCGGGGGTCGATCCCCGCGTGTCGCGCATCGTGGACCTCAAGGCCCCCGGCTCGGGCGAGCTCGCCCGCAACCGCTGGGAAAACCTCGCGCTGCTGTACGCTCACGACGAGCTCAAGTTCGTGCTCGCCGACGCCGCCGACTACGCATGGGCCAAGCAGCAGATCGCCGAGCACCGCCTCGCCGAACGCTGCGGCGTGCTGCTGTCGCCGGTCGCCGGCGCGCTGGACCCTGCCGAGCTCGCCGGATGGATCGTGCGCGACCGCCTGCCGGTGCGCTTCCAGCTCCAGCTCCACAAGATCCTGTGGAACGACGCCCGCGGCCGCTGAGCGCCGCTGTTCCGGCCCGGCGACGCCGCGAGCAGATCCACCCCGCCCCGCCATCCAGAATGACTCCGGAATGACCAGCCTCCACACCCCGCCCCGCGCCGTCGTGCTGCTCTCCGGCGGCCTCGACTCCGCCACCTGCCTCGCGATCGCGCGCGACATGGGCTTCGAGACCTACGCGCTGTCGGTCGCCTACGGCCAGCGCCACGCCGCCGAGCTCGCCGCCTCGAAGCGCGTGGCGCAAGCGCTCGGCGCGCGCGAGCACCGCACCGCCAGCGTCGAACTCGGCCAGTTCGGGGGCTCGGCGCTCACCGACCCCGGCATCGCGGTGCCGCTCGATCAGGACAACACCGGCATCCCGGTGACCTACGTGCCGGCGCGCAACACGGTCATGCTGTCGATCGCAGTCGCCTGGGCCGAGGTGCTCGGCGCCAACGACATCTTCGTCGGCGTGAATGCGGTCGATTACTCGGGCTACCCCGATTGCCGGCCGGTCTTCATCGAGGCCTTCGAGCACATGGCGCGGCTGGCCACCAAGGTCGGCGTCGAGGGCGCGCAGCTGCGCATCCACGCCCCGCTGATCGAGCTCTCCAAGGCCGACATCATCCGCCGCGGCACCGCCCTCGGCGTGGACTACGGCCTCACCGTCACCTGCTACCAAGCCGACGACGACGGCCGCGCCTGCGGCCGCTGCGAAGCCTGCCGCCTGCGCGCTGCCGGTTTCAAAGCCGCCGGCGTGCCCGACCCGACGCCCTACCAGCCGCGTTCGGCCTGAACCCCTGCCGCGCCATGGACCACGCCCTCGTCTCCGCCTCCACCATCGTCTGGCTCGGCTTCGCGATCGGCGCCGCGTTCGGCGCTTCCAGCCAGCGCACCGGCTTCTGCACCATGGGCGCGGTCTCCGACGCGGTGAACATCGGCGACTGGACGCGGATGCGGATGTGGGCGCTCGCGGTCGCGCTCGCCACCCTCGGCACCGGCGCGCTGCACGCCCTCGGGCTCTTCGACCCTGCCAAGACCCTCTACACCGGCGCCCGCCTGCCCTGGCTGTCACACATCGTGGGCGGACTCGCCTTTGGCGTCGGCATGACGCTCGCCTCCGGCTGCGCCGGCAAGACCCTGATCCGCATCGGCGGTGGCAACCTCAAGTCGGTCGTGGTGTTCGTCTTCCTCGCCATCGGCGCCTCGATGACGCTGCGCGGGCTCACCGGCGTGTGGCGGGTCGAGTTCCTCGACCCGGTGGCGCTGCAGCTGCCCCACGGCCAGACCCTGCCCGCCTTCCTCGCGGCGGCCGGCATGGAGGCAGGCAAGGCCTCGCTCGCCGCCAGCGCGCTCGCCGGCGGCGGCCTGCTCGCCTGGGCGCTGGCCAGCCGCGACGCGCGCCACCCCGAGGTGCTGCTCGGCGGGGCCATCGTCGGCCTCGCGGTGGTGGCCGGCTGGTACGTCACCGGCCACCTCGGCCACATCGCCGAGCACCCCGACACCCTCGAGGAGGTCTTCCTCGCCACCAACAGCGGCCGCGCCGAGTCGCTCAGCTTCGTCGCCCCGCAGGCCTTCACCCTCGAGCTGCTGCTGCTGTGGAGCGATGCCAACCGCCAGATGAGCTTCGGCATCGCCAGCGCGCTCGGCGTGATCGCCGGCGCGGCGGCGATGGCACTGGCCACGCGCAGCTTCCGCATCGAGAGCTTCCGCGACCCCGCCGACCTTGTGCGTCACATCGCCGGCGGCCTGCTGATGGGCTTCGGCGGCGTCACTGCGCTCGGGTGCACGCTCGGCCAGGGCGTCTCGGGCCTGTCGACCCTCGCGCTCGGCGCAGCGATCACCACCGCCGCCATCATCGCGGGAGCCGTTGCGACGATGAAGCTTCAGTACTGGCTTCCGACCCGCGCAGGCTGAAGAGGCAAACCGCCGGCCGCTCTGCCCCGACGAGCCACCCTGCGGCTCCATCGGGGGACCGCGAAACCGGCAAGGCGCTTGACGACGTTTCCATCGGCCATTATCATTCGGCCTCGCTTTTGGGTCGTTAGCTCAGCTGGTAGAGCAGCGGACTTTTAATCCGTTGGTCGCAGGTTCGAATCCCGCACGGCCTACCAAGTTTCACGGAAAATGCCCGGACTTCGGTCCGGGCATTTTCTTTTTGCGTCAGTCCCGCAGGAGCCCCTCCCTGCGCATCCGGGGCGATGCCGACGCCTGCCTGGTGTTCGTGAAGGACACCCCTGTCCTGTGCCCGCGCCGGCGAGCTCGAGGGCCGCAAGAACGTCCGCGAGTTGTTCGACCTGCGCAACTTCATGGGCACCTTGCGCGGCACCGGAGTCGACACCGGCAGCCCGAGCACCTTCTCCGCAGCCGATGCGCGCAGCTGCACGAACCGGCTCGATGGCTTGCTGCGACGCAATACGAAGCCATGGACCGACAAGGCCTGATCTGGTATAGTTTGATTTGGATTCTTGGCCGGTTTGGAATGTACGCATTCAATCCGGCGCGACCGTGCGTGACGCAGCGCGTCATCGTCATCCCGAGCGCCCCGCGTACGCTCTTCGATCTCGCCTTCGCTGCACGCCTCCGGCTTCTTGCCTGGATGCGCAATCGCAACATTCCAGCCGGCCCGCCGATCTGGTGCCGTCTTTTTTGGTCGCTGCCGCACAAGAATGCGGCGGTCGGCCCTTCCGAGGCCCGTGCACGGCGGAACGCGCCTCTCCGATCCCGCACACGAGCGGGCACCGGAACCCCTACAGGAGCCCCGACATGGCCAAGGAAGAACTCATCGAAATGCACGGTTCCGTCACCGAGGTGCTGCCCGACGGCCGCTACCGCGTGACGCTGGACAACGGTCACAACCTGATCGCCTACTCGGGCGGCAAGATGCGCAAGCACCACATCCGCATCATCGCCGGCGACAACGTGTCGCTGGAGATGTCGCCCTACGATCTCAGCAAAGGCCGGATCACCTTCCGCCACCTGCCCGGTCGTCCGGCCGGTGCCGCCGCAGCGCCCCCGCCGCGCCGGCGCTGAGTCCTCGAGGCGGCATCGCGTCGCGCTCGAGCCCCACGCGGCCCCTCGGGGGCCGCGCGTCGTTTACGCGCACCCTTTCCCGCTCCACGCGCGGAACGACCAGGCACAAGGCGCTGTCTCTCCGGGGCATGACCACTACCCCCCAGAGGAGACCGCCACGATGCAAGCCACCCCCAGCCGTGCGCAACACGCCACCGAAGACGAGCGCGGCCAGTTCGACAGCCTGCTCCCCGCCGCCCGCCTCGACCGCCGCGGCTTTCTCGCAGGCATCGCCGCCACCGGCTTCGCGCTCGCCGTGCAGCCTGTCCATGCCAGCACCGTGATCAGCACGAGCGGCACCGGCCTCGCCACGGGCACTGCCACCATCGCCGTCGAGGGCGGCGAGTTGCCGCTCTACTACGCGCGGCCCGCCGCAGGCGACAGGTTGCCGATCGTGCTCGTGGTGCAGGAGATCTTCGGCGTCCACGAACACATCCGCGACGTCTGCCGCCGCCTCGCACACGCGGGCTACCTCGCGATCGCGCCTGAACTCTTCTTCCGCCAAGGCGATCCCACCACCCAGCCCGACATCCCCGCGATCCTGCAGAACATCGTCGCCAAGGTGCCCGACGCCCAGGTCATGGGCGACCTCGACGCCTGCGCCGCATGGTCGGCGAGCCAGGGCGGCGACCCCGCCCGCCTCGCGATCACCGGCTTCTGCTGGGGCGGGCGCATCACCTGGCTGTACGCCGCGCACAAGCCATCGGTAAAAGCCGGCGTGGCGTGGTACGGACGCCTGAGCGGCGCCGTTTCGGAGTTCACCCCGCAGCACCCGCTCGACGTCGTCGGCAGGCTGCACGCGCCGGTGCTGGGGCTCTACGGCGGCCAGGACCAGGGCATCCCGCTCGCCGACGTGGAGAAGATGCAGGCGGCGCTCTCCGCTGCGGGCGGCCGCAGCACCATCCACGTCTATCCCGACGCACCCCACGCCTTCCACGCCGACTACCGGCCGAGCTACCGCAAGGCCGAGGCCGAGGACGGCTGGAAGCGCGCGCTCGCGCACCTTGGCGCGGCGCTCGGCTGAGCACTCGCCGCCGCACACTGCGCCGGCGGGTACCGCACGGCATGCGACATCCCGACGGGTGCCGCATGCACCAGGCCGGAGCCCGCGACCCAGCCGAACACCAGGCCGCTGACGACCGCGAGCACCGTGCCAAGCCACCTCCACCACCGTCCGTGCATGCCACCACCCTCCGCTGCGCCGGCGCTGCCTTGCCGGCATCGGCTGGTTGGACGGCAGGAGCGGGTCAGCGTTCCATCGGATCGCCCGCGGGCCGCTGCGCAGCCTGCAGCTCGCGCAGCAGGCGCGCGGCGATCAGCCCGTTGATCAGGCCGAACACCACCGCCGCGAGCGCGAACACCGGGGTGAGGTAGAACACCCCGTCGTGCGGCACCAGCCACAGGCGCGCGACCACCAGCTGTGCGCCGATGTGGGCGAATGCCGCAAGGATGCTGTGGCTCACCGGGCCGAACCAGCGTGCCGGCAGGCGCACCGCCAGACCGAGCGACACCAGGCTGGCGAGCGCGCCCGAAAGGCTCAGGAAGAAGCCGGGGGCGAGGAACTGGCCGAGCAGCAGGCTGCCGGCGAGCACGCGCAGCAGCGACACCCACACCGCCTCGCGCCAGCCCCAGCGTGCCAGCACCACCAGGGTCACGATGTTGGCCAGCCCCGGCTTGACCCCGGGCAGCGGCAGCGGGATCGCCGCCTCGGCCACGGTCAGCACGATCGCCGCCGCCGCATGGCGGGCGATGCGGCGGTCCTCGGCGGTGGGAGTCAGTTCAATAGTTGAGGGAGTCATAATCCGCAGCCCGCCCGGTGAGGCTCAGGCTCACCTCGTTGGGCGCGCAGATCGCCACCGCGCCGGCCTGGGTGAGCCAGCCCTGACGCACGCAATACTGGCGCGGCCCGGGATCGGAAGCGACACGCGCGCGCCCGGGCCGGATCTCGATCACCGTGACGCCAAGCGGGCCGGGCACCTCGATCGTGCGCTCGGCTGCCAGGTCCACCCGCGCCACCACCTTGCCGCCGGCACGAACCACCGCGCCGTCCGGCGCACCGCCTTGCCACAGCGCGAGCAGCGCATAGCCGCACACGAGCAGCCCGCCGATCGCCACCAGGACATCGCCGGGCCGCAGCAGCCCGCGCCAGTCCGCAAGCTCCAGCCTCACCGCCCGTTCCCGTCTCCGGCCGCATCCACGATGCCGGCAGCGCGGTCCGCCGCCCGGCGCGCCGTCGAGCGGTGGCGCACGATGACCTCGACCTGGCCGCGGAAACGCTCGGCCAGCCACTCGGCGATGTACACCGAGCGATGCTGGCCGCCGGTACAGCCGATCGCCACGGTCAGGTAGCTGCGGTTGTCGCGCACGTAGGCGGGCAGCCAGTTGGCGACGAAATCGTGGATGTCCTGCGACATCCGCCCGACCTCGGGCACGCCCTGGAGGAAGTCGATGACCGGCTGGTCGCGCCCGGTGAGCGGACGCAGGCGCGGGTCGTAGTGCGGATTGGGCAGGCAGCGCACATCGAAGACGAGGTCGGCATCGAGCGGGATGCCGTACTTGAAGCCGAAGGACTCGAACATCAGCGTCATGCCCTCGGCCGGTGCCATCTGGATGAAGTCCTTCACCCACGCGCGCAGCGTGTTCGGGTGCAGGTCGCTGGTGTCGATGCGGTGACCGAGCTCGGCCACGCTGGCGAGCGCGTCGCGTTCGCGCTGGATCGCTTCTTCGAGCGTGTAGCCGTCCACCGCCATCGGATGGCGCCGGCGCGTCTCGGAGAAGCGCGCGATCAGCGCGTCGTCGCGCGCCTCGAGGAAGATGAAGCGCAGGTCGCGCACCGTCGAGCGCAAGACCTCGACCTGCTGCGGCAGGGCCGCGATGCTCGCGCCCGAGCGCATGTCCACCGCAACCGCCACCCGCCGCCAGCCCGCACCGTGCAGGTGCGCCGCCAGCTGTGGCAGCAGCACCGCCGGCAGGTTGTCGACCACGTAGTAGCCGGCATCCTCGAGCACGTTGAGCGCGATGCTCTTGCCCGAACCCGACAAGCCGCTGATTAGAACGATCTGCATTGCCCTTCCGGATGAAAAAGCCCGCCCACACTATAGCCCAGTGTCGGCGGGCGGGTCCTGCACGCGGGGACGGCGGGCTTCCCCCGCCCGATCAGCCTTCGCGCTTCCTGCGATCGGCGATCTTCACCCACAGGTCGGCATTCACGATGCCGAGCGCGCGCGGGTCGAACTGGGGCTCGAGGCGTCCCTGGGCCTGCTGCGCCTCGTAGTCCTTGAGCGCCAGCAGCGCCGGCTTCTGCAGCACCAGGATGGCAAAGATGTTGAGCCACGCCATCAGGCCGACGCCGATGTCGCCCAGGCCCCAGGCCAGGTCGCTGGTGCGCACGCAGCCATACAGGGCCGAACCGATCAGCGCCACGCGCAGCACGAAGATCAAGGCCTCCGAGCGCAGATTGCGCGTCAGATAGGCGACGTTTGTCTCGGCGATGTAGTAGTAGGCGATCACCGTGGTGAAGGCGAAGAAGAACAGCGCCACCGCCACGAACATCGAGCCGAAGCCCGGCAGCACCTGCTCCATCGCCGCCTGGGTGAAGCCGGTGCCCGCCGAGATGTTGGCCAGCCCGGTGAACACCTGCGCGCCGTCCGGTCCGGTGACGTTGTAGGTGCCGGTGATCAGCACCATGAAGGCGGTCGCCGAGCACACGAAGAGGGTATCCACATACACCGAGAAGGCCTGCACGAGGCCTTGCGCAGCCGGGTGCGGCACTTCGGCGGCAGCGGCGGCGTGCGGGCCGGTGCCCTGGCCGGCTTCGTTGGAATACACGCCGCGCTTGACACCCCACTGGATGGCCAGGCCGATCATCGCGCCGAAGCCCGCGTCGAGACCGACGGCCGAGGACAGGATCAGGCGGATGACCTCGGGCACCTTGTCGACGTTGAGCGCCACCACCACGGCCGCGGCGAGGATGTAGCCGAGCGCCATGAAGGGCACCACCACCTGGGTGACCTGGGCGATGCGGCGCACGCCACCGAAGATGATCAGGCCGAGCAGGATCACGATGATGGTGCCGGTGACCGCCGGCGCCACGCCGAAGGCGTTTTCCATGCTGGCCGCGATGCTGTTGGTCTGCACGCCGGGCAGCAGCACGCCGCACGCGAACACGGTGGCGACCGCGAACACGATCGCATAGACGCGCCAGCCCAGGCCCTTCTCGATGTAATACGCCGGACCGCCACGGTAGAGGCCGTGGTGTTCGGTCTTGTAGATCTGCCCGAGTGCCGACTCGACGTAAGCCGTGGCGGCGCCGAGGAAGGCCACCATCCACATCCAGAACACCGCGCCCGGACCGCCGAAGCCGATCGCGGTGGCGACGCCGGCGATATTGCCGGTACCCACCCGACCGGAGAGCGCGATGGTGAGCGCCTGGAAGGACGACACGCCCGCCGCGGAGCTCTTGCCGCGGAACATCGCCCGCACCATCTCGCCGATGTGGCGCACCTGCATGAAACGGGTGCGGATGGAAAAGTACAGGCCCACGATCAGGCACAGGTAAACGAGGGCGGGGCTCCAGACCCAGCCGTTGATCCAGTCGACGGTCGCTTGCATTCTTGTGTTTTCCCGAGAAACGAGCCGCGATTGTATCTGCTTGTTGCGAGCGGATGAGCGGCAGCATCGTTGGGAATAACCCGGACACTGCCCATTCAACGCCCTCCGCCGGGCTCCGCCCGAGCCGGCCCGCCCGGGGGCGCCAGAGCCAGCCACGCACTGCCCAGCAGCAGGAGCACGAGCCCGCTCCACAGCAGGGAGATCAGGGGGAAGACCTTCACCACGACGAACACCGCCCGGCCTCCAGCGCGTCCCGCAAGCGCCTCCACCACACCCGCGGGGGAAACCCAGAACTGCACCGCATGCTTCCAGCCCTGATCGACCAGGGGGTCGAGCAGATAACCGGGCCTGCCCATGTGGCGGGCGTAACGGTAGTCCAGCATCTCGCAGATCTGCCGCAGCGGGCCATCGTAGCGCTCCGGGGGCGCGCGCGAGTCCCGGTAGAGCGTCTCTCCGTCGAAGGTCCTGCCCGAGGGAGCGCGCGCCTCGATCGCGGTCAGCGCATGCACGCCGGCGGCGCCACCGACGCCTCCATCGCCTGCGCTCGCGACCCTCAGATCGACCAGCCTGAAGGCGTAGCCGTGGCGATCGCGCGTCCACGCGCTCGGCGCGCCGTCGAAGACGATCTCATGCTGCGAGTAGCTGTTCAGCGCGGTTGCCAGCAGGCCGCCGGAAAGGGCCAGCGCGACCCCCGCGTGGATGGCCAGCAGTGGCAAGGCCGGCGCAATCCCGCGCAGCCCATGCCGATGCACCATGAATACCGTCCACGCGCCACCGCCGAGCGCAAGATACGCACAGCCCGCGAGCACGGCGTCGAACTGCGGCAGGAGCGCCACGATCTGCTGGGAGAGGATCCCCGCACCCTCGTAGTGCCGCGTCATCAACCCGCCCCAGGCTGCGCTCGCCCCCGTCACAGCCAGCGCCGCCAGCAGCGACAGGCGGCCCGCCCCGACCGAGATGCGGCGGAAGAAGTACCAGCCTCCAGCCAGTCCGGCCCCGGCCAGCGACGGCAAGAGGCCGCGTGCGAGCACATGGCCGTCCACGTCCCACTGCTCGAAGGCCGCGCGCAGCGCCTCCAGTTCGCCTCCGCTCACGAGGTTGGCGAGCATCGCGAGGAAGGGCTTGTATTCCTCCGGACGTGGCGCGCCGCTCGCCGCCGCAGCGGACGCAAGCAGCAACTGCACCACGGCGACAGCGGCTGCGCCCAGGAAGCAGAGCTGTGCCAGCCACAGGCCCAGGCCAGCGGACGAACGCGCCCCCCCCTGCCGCAGGCTCACGCCGGCACCGCGACCGGAAAACGCTGCGACGAGGGCGAGCACCAGCAACGCGCTGCCGAGCGCACCATGTGCCACCCAGGACTCGGCCCCCACGTAGCGGTGCGAGCTCGCCAGCACCGGATTGCGCGTCACCGCCATCACGCAGGGCACCGCCGCAGCGGCCAGCACGGCGGCCAGCGGCATCATGCGCCAGTGCCTGCGGCCCACGCCCCAGCCGTTGATCCCGTGCAGGTGCGCCCCCAGCAGGCACCACAGGACGAACACCGCGGTCTGGACCGGATCCCAGTGCCACACCTGGCCATACATCGCATCCTCGAAGGCCCACAGCATGCCGAATCCGATCCCTGCGGTGAGCAGCAGCCAGGCCCTCCGCGCACGCATGCGCGCGCGCGCCGGCCACTTGCCCTGCCCGCCGCGCAGGGCGTCGAGCGCAGGCCCGGCGAGTGCCAGCACCCAGGCGTAGGCGGCAATCACCAGCGGGGCGTGGAACAGCATCCAGGGTTTCATCAGGTGCGCGTTCATGCCCTGCGAGGGCGACTGTGCCAGCCAGTCGGCGGGCGTTGCGGCGAAGGGAGCCAACCACAGGACGACCGCGCCATAGGCGGCGACGATCGCAGCCGCCACCGAGCGACGCCCGCGGTCCAGTCCGGCGCGGGCACCACTCGCCGCCAGGCTCGCGCAGCAGGCCAGCAGCAGCAGCGTGGTGCCTTCATCGCCGCCCCACAGGTTGGCGATCTTCAGGTGCAGCGGCAGCGCTGTGCTGCTGTACAGCCAGACGTAGCGCAGCGCGAAATGGTCGACTGCGAAGTGCCAGCCCAGGGCGAGCGTGCAACTCCAAAGCAGCGCCGCCGACAGGGCGAGCGCACTCGCGCGCCCCGTCGATCTGCACGCCGCATACGCCCCCAGCGCCGCTGCGGCGGCGAGGACGAACGACCCCAGCTCCGCCCGGCATGCCAAGGCGATGGTCGCGGCGGCGACCAGCATCCAGACCGCCAGGTCACGACGTGGCGCGCTCACTTCAGCATGCCTCCGCCCGCAGCACTTCGGGGTAGTAGCACATGTGGCCGGTGGCGCAATGCGCCTCGGACGGCCGCAGGCGGGTGGCGAACGCGCGCACCGCGGCGGCATCCGCCCCTGCGCAGACCCGGTCGAGCACGGACCTCACCATGCGCACGCTCGCCAGTTTGCGCGCCGTCGGCGCCTCGCGCCCGGCGATCTTGACCGCGGCTACCCGTCCGCGCCTGAGCGCGGGCAGCGCGCACAGCCCGCATGGTCCGAAGGGCAAGCCTTCGGGCGTGGTGCTGAAGCCGCAGGAAAAGCGGTACCACAGCCAGCGCTCGTAGGCCTCGTCGTTCTCCTGCAAGCGTGCGGCGAGGCGTGCCGACAGCTCCCCGCCGTCGCGCCGACGATGGCGGAAGCGGTAGCGGTCGAGGCAGATCGGCCCGCCCAGTTGCCCCGGGAGGTGGATCGTGTGGCAGGCGCCCTCCTCGAAGATGCATCCATCATTGAGCACGAAGGCTTCGATCTCGATGTCCGGCACCTCTTCGGCAATGGCGGTGGCCTCGGCGAGGGTCACGTCGCGCGGCAGGATCAGCCGGCGCGCACCGCGGGCTTGGCACAGCCGCGCCGCCGCCGCGTTGCGGCAGGTCGCCACCGAACTGACGTGCACGCGCAGCGCCGGGAAACGCGTCGCCAGGCGCTCCACCAGGCCCAGGTCGCTGACGATCAGGGCATCGCCACCGAGGTCCGCAAAGCGCCCGGCGATCTCTTCCGCGGCCTCGATCTGCGCTGCAGCGTAGTGCTGGGCATTGAGCACCAGCGACAGCGCGGCAGCGTGGGCATGCGCGCTCCGCACCGCCTCCGCCAGGTCTGCATAGCTTGCAAGATTGCCCGACGGCCGGCGATTGGCGCTGATCGACTGGAAGCGTCCGCGCCAGTCGGGCGGCACCAGGCCGCAATACAGCTCGGTGGCGCCGGCCGCGGCGAGCACTGCAACCTCGGCGACGCGCGAAACAGGCGCGACGATTCTCACAGCGGTTCTCCGGCAACGACCAGGCGGGCGATCCGCCCCGCGTCGGCGGCCCGCCGCAAGGCCTGCGCCATCGCGTCCGAATGGCGGCTGAACAAGGTGTTGCCGAGCTGGGTCGTCCGGCAGGCATCGTCCCGTCCCGGGCGTGAGGCCTCGGCGGCAAGGCGCAGGCACTCCTTGCGGCAGCGGCGTCCGACGGCGAAGCGCTCCGGCCCCTTCATGGAAAGCCCACCTGCCCGGCACATGCGGCCCTTGGCCACATAGACGCAGGGCAGATGCACGCCGGCGGGGAGCGGCAGCCCCTCGAGCGCCCCATCGTCGGCAAAGACCGGCATGTCGAGCTCGAGCCGGAGGATGCCGAGGCGCTCGAACAGTGCGCGCATCGTCGGCGCGGCCAGGCCGTGACCGCAGCGCCCCGCCCAGCCGGGATGCAGGCGCGGATCCTTGGTCATGCGGCACAGCACGCGGCCCGCCACCGGAAGCAAGGCCGGAAAGCGCGTGTGCAACTCGTGCGCCACACCCCAGTCGTTCGCCACCACTTCCGTCCCGGCGGGGAGCATGGGCAGCAGCCCGTGCAGTCGGGCCAACACATCGGGCGAGGCGACCGGCGTGAGCAGCACGAAGCGCAGGCCCGCCTCCTCCACCCGCCGCAGCGCCTCGCGCAGCACCCGCTCCGCGGGCAGGAGGTGCTCGCAGAACTCGCTGCCGAAATGAAGATGCGTCGGCTGCAGCCCCGCGAGCCAGGCGGCCAGGGCAGCATCGCCATGGATGCGCAGCCAGTGGCGTTCGCGCTCCGCGGGCCCCCCCGCGGCCCACGCCAGATCGACTGCGTGCGTTGCCGTCACCGCCAACTCGGAAAAACTCATCACGCTTTCTCCCCGCGGCCTCGGGTGCCGCGACAAGGGATCGAAAGGGCATGGAGCGCCGCAGCCGCGCGACGCGCCCCCCTTACAGGGCCATGATCACCGACTTGCCCTCGGTGTACAGGTCGAGCACCGCGCGCCCCATCTCGCGGCCGATGCCGGACTGCTTGTAGCCGCCGAAGGGCATCGAGGCGTCGAGGATGTTGTGGCAGTTGACCCACACCGTACCGGCCTTGATCTTCGGCACCAGGCGGTGCACCCGCGACAGGTCGTTGGACCAGATGCTGGCGCCGAGGCCGTATGGGGTGTCGTTGGCGCGGCGGGCGACCTCGTCGAGATCGTCGTAGGGCATCGCCACCACCACCGGGCCGAAGATCTCCTCGCGCACCACGCGCATGTCGTCGCGGGTATCGACCAGCACCGTCGGCTTGACGAAGTAGCCCTCGCCCTCGCCCGCTGCGCCGCCCGCCAGCGCGCGCGCGCCCTCCTCGAAGCCGCTGCGGATGTAGCCCAGCACGCGCTGCTGCTGGACGGCCGACACCAGCGGGCCGATCTGCGTCGAGGGCTCGATGCCGGCGCCGAGCTTCATGTCCGCGGCGATCCCCGACAGCCCCTCCACCACGCGCTCGAAACGACTCTTGTGCACATACAGGCGCGAACCCGCGCAGCACACCTGCCCCTGGTTGAAGAAGATCGCCTGCGCCGCGCCCGCAGCCGCTACCGCCGGGTCGGCGTCGTCGAGCACGATCACCGGGCTCTTGCCGCCCAGCTCCAGCGACACCCGCGTCATGTTGTCGAGCGCGGCCTTGCCGACCAGCTTGCCGATCTCGGTCGAGCCGGTGAAGGCCACCTTGTCGACGCCCTTGTGCGCGGCCAGCGCCGCACCCGCGGAGTGGCCGTGGCCGGTGACGACGTTGAACACCCCCGCGGGGTAGCCCGCCTGCTGCACCAGCTCGGCAAAGCGCAGCGCCGACAGCGGCGTCTCCTCGGCGGGCTTGAGCACCATCGTGCACCCGGAGGCGAGTGCCGGCCCCGCCTTCCACGCCACCATCAGCAGCGGGAAGTTCCACGGGATGATCGCCCCCACCACGCCCACCGGCTCGCGCCGGGTGTAGCCGAAGAACTCGCGGTCGCGCACCAGGGGGACCGACACCTCCATCGTCGAGCCTTCGATCTTGGTCGCCCAGCCGGCCATGTAGCGCAGGAAGTCCACCACCAGCGCCACGTCGACCGCACGCGCCATGGTCACCGGCTTGCCGTTGTCGAGCGCCTCGATCTCGGCCAGTTCCTGCGCATGCGCCTCCACCAGCTCGGCCAGGCGCAGCAGCAGGCGCTCGCGGTCCACCGGTCGCATGCGCGGCCAGTCGCCCTGCTCGAAGGCGCGCCGCGCCGCCGCCACCGCGCGGTCGATGTCGGTCGCCTCGCCCGCCGGCACGCGATCGAACACCTGCCCGCTGGCGGGATCCACCACCTCGAGCATGCCACCGCCGAGGGCCTCCACCCATTCGCCGCCGATCGCCATGCGCTTGGGCTGCGCCAGGAAGCGGCGCGTGTCGTCGCTCAGCAGTTCACCCTTGTATCGGTCCATTCCTCGTCTCCGTGTTTGATGTGTGTTGCCCGGGACGGCCGCAGGCCGCCCCCTCAATAGTTGAAAATCAGCACCGCCTGCAGATAGACATTGCGGCGGTCGTTGCCCTGCAGCGCCTTCACGTCCGCACCGCGCGGCTCGTAGAGGCCGATCAGGGGCACGAAGGTGAAGTGCTTGTCGATCTGCCAGAACGCGAACAGATCGAACTCGCGCCCGGCCAGGTCCGCGGCCTCGCCCTCGGGCGCGAACTTCCAGTACTGCACGCCGATGGAGAGATCCTCGCGGGGTGCCAGGCTCAGCTCCACGCGGTCCACCCGATTGCCGCTGTTGGCCGGGCCGGCGTAGTTGGACGCGACCTCGCCCTGGAACCAGGTCCCCAGGCCGCGGCTGAGGCCGAAGAACAGCGGGTCGAAGGCCTCGTTGCGGGCGGTGGCGGACTTGTCGGCGGAGAAGCGTGCGTGGCGGTAGTCGAGCGTGGGGCGCCAGGGCAGGTCGGCGAAGGTCCACCCGCCCTCGACGTGCCAGGCGTCGGCGTCGTTCTTCACCGCGGCGCTGCCGCCGCGCTGGTCGACGTACTCGAAGGCGAGGAACAGGTTCTCCACGCCGAGGCTGCCCTGGCCGCGTACGCTGGCGATGCGCATGCCGTCGCGACGGTCGAAGATGCCCAGCCCGGCGCCCTGGTCGACGTCGAGCACCTTCATCCAGCTCAGCCCGAGCGTCCCATGCGTCTCCGACACATACTCCAGGTTCGCGCCGCCGAGCTCGGTGTCCTGCTGGTAGGGGTTGCCCGACTGCAGCCAGAAGGCGTCGCCGCGCCAGGGCCCCTCGGGATCGATGCGCACGATCGCGGTGTTGCGGAAGCTCTTCTTGGCGGCGAGGTAGTAGGCCCCGCCCCGATCCACGTCCACACCGAGCGCATCGAGCCCCTTGCCGAGGTTGATCCGGTCGCTCGCGATCAGGAAGCCGTCGCCCAGCACGAACTGCTGGCGGCCGAACGAGACGTCGAACGCGCCACCTGCGCTGCGCCAGCCGACGTACGCATCCTCCAGGTCGACGTCGCGCTCGCGGCCGTCGGTATAGCCGCCGGCATCGCCGTCGCCCCAGGTGCCTTGTGCGATCGCGCCCAGGCCGCCGTACAGCTCGCCGCCGCCGGCACGGGTGGTGCCCGCGAGCACGCCATGGATGAAGCCCTCGCGCCACTGCCTGCCGCCCTCGCCGAGATAGTCCTCGCGCGTGGAGAAGGCGCCGGCCATGCCGTCGATATTCGCGCTCAGTGTGGTGCCGTCGCGTTCGTGCAAGGTCTCTGCCCGGGCCGTGCCGAGCGCCGCCAGTCCGGCCAGCAGGACGGCCGTGGTGATGCGCATGCGCATGATGTTCGTCTCCTCGATGATTGTTTTGGCGCGCGGGACACCGCGGTGCGCCGCTTGGCGCGCCGTGGTGTCCCGCTGCTGCGGGCTTGCCCCGTCCGGAAGCGGGCGCTCAGCGCACGAAGACCTGCCCGGTACCGAGCGACATGTCCCCGCCCGGCAGCTTCACCTGCCCGACCTTGGCCAGCGTGTCGGCATCGTGGATGGAGATGTCGTTGAAGGTGCCGGTGAGGTAGAGCCGGCTGCCGGCCTGGTTGCTCAGCACGGTGTAGTAGGTGTGGTCGAGCTCGGCGGCCTGCACCAGCTTCTGCTGCGCGATGTCGTACTTGGTCAGGCGGTGCAGCAGGCCGTAGACGATGTTGCGGTCCTTCGGCGAACGCAGCCCGGTGAAGTAGATCTCGGTCAGCGGTCCGAACTCGCGTGCCTCGGTCTCGCCGCTCTTCAGGTTCACGTTCAGATAGCCGTACTGGTACTCGGCGGTCGCCATGTCCTGCTTGTCGTCCTGGTACTTCGCCGTGGTGTAGAGGATGGTGAAGTCCCGCGTCGGCGTCTGCACCGGCCAGATGTACAGCACATCGAGCGGCGCGTGCGTGGAACGCTGCCAGTCGCGGATCGGCAGGGCGACGGTCATCGCACCGGTGTTCACATCCACCTTGTAGAGGTTCGGTCCGGCCAGGTAGACCGAGCCGTCCTCACCCGCCTGCATGATGTTGGCCTGGCGCGGCGCCGGAAACACACGCACAGGCTTGGCCTCCAGACCGGCACGGGTATCGTAGACCGCGAAGCGCGGCGCCCCCACGCGATAGTGGTCGCGATGGATGGTGGTCGGGTTCTGCACCGCATAGACCTCCTTGCCGTCCGCGCTGACGGTGAAGGATGCGATCGACTTGGCACGCTCGTTGTCGCCCTGCGACATCTCGGCGCGGAAGGTGAGCCTGCAGGTATCGAGATCGATGCCGTAGATCGTGCCGAAACGGTTGTTGAGGATGTAGGCGGTGCGGCGGTCGGGCGCGATCTGCGTGGTGCCGGGTCCGAAGGCGTCGGGCAGCGGGCAGGTCTTGTAGACGCTCTCGCTGGCCAGATCGACCACGTTCAGGTTGTTCGGGTAGTTGGCCACCATCAGGTATTCGCTGCCCGGCTCGAGCGGCCGCGCCTCGTTTGCCGCTGCGGCGGGCAGGACTCCGGCGGCCAGGCAGGCGAGCGCGGCCGCGCTGCGGCGCAGTGCGCCGCCGATCATCGTCTTCTTCATGTCCGCCCCCTTACAGCTTGTCGCCCGGGAAGACCGAGCCGAGATTGCGCCAGTCCTCGCGCGAGTTGGTCGCGTCCTTGTTCCAGTCCGGGTAGGTGTTCATCACGTCCGGCACCTGGGCCGGCCACCAGCACGGATCGGCGCAGCCGTAGAGATCGGATTCCATCGGCTGGCACAGCGAGGACACACCGCCGAAGGCGTCCACTTCCCAGCCCGGGTCCACCGTCGCCGCGCAGCCGGCGATGGCGCTCATCGCCACCACCTCCTCGACCCGGTCCTCCGCGACCGCCTTGTCCAGCAGCCGCGCCTTGTTGTTGATCGCCTTGAGATGTTTCATGACGCCCTCCTCGGGGAAATATGCTGTTCGATGAAGGCCGGGTTCCCGGCCATGATGCGGCTGTAGACCTCGATGCCGAAGTCCACCCAGTCGCGCATCAGATCGCAGTAGTGGTAGGTGGGATGTGCGGGATCGCCGTAGCGCGCGTAGCTCTCGTGGTAGCAGCCGCCCGAGCACAGGTTGCGGATGCGGCAGCTCGCGCAGCCGGTATCCGTGCGATCCAGGCGCTGGGACAGGAAATCGCCGAGCTGCGCGCGCTGGATACCGTTCTTCACGTCGCCGAAGGTCGGCAGCGTGGAGCCGGTGAAGCGATGGCACAGGTTCAGTTCACCCTTGTGGTCGACCGCGAGCATCTTCAACCCGGCGCCACAGGGCAGCGCCTTCTTGTGGCCTTCGTGCAGGTCGGTGATCAGCTGGTGCATGTTGGAGAAACCGATGTTGCGTCCCTCCAGCGCCGCCTCCAGATAGCGCGCACCGAGCCGCTTCAGCCCGGCGAAGACCTCGACCAGCTCCGCGCCCGTGAGGTTGAAGGTGCTGATGTCGCCCGAGGTCACCGGCGCGAAGCCCACTTCGGCAAAGCCCAGCTCGTTGAACAGGTGGTCCCAGATGCGCTCGACCTCGGTGGTGCCGTGGGTGAGCGTGACCCGTGCCCCCACCGGCCGCGCGTGGTAGCGCGCCAGCAGGCGCTCGGCCTTGCGCCGCACGGTCTCGTAGGTGCCCTGGCCGCCGACGGTGAGCCGGTTGCGGTCGTGGATCGCCTTCGGACCGTCGATGCTGATCGACAGCCCGAAGCGGTGGGCATCGAGCCAGTCGATGGTGTCGTCGGCGAGCAGGGTCGCGTTCGTCGTCATGACGAAATCGACCTGCTTGCCGAGCTCGGCGAAGCGCGCCTCGCAGTACGCGACCACGTCCTTGATCAGCGGCAGGTTGCTGAGCGGCTCGCCGCCGAAGAAGACGACGTTGTAGCGCGGCTCGTCCGGCGACTCGCGCAACATCATCTCGATCGCGTCGCGCGCGGTCCCGAAGGCCATCTTGCGGCCCGCCGAGGGCTTGTCGAGGTCTTCCTTGTAGCAGTAGGTACAGCTCAGGTTGCAGCCGGTGTTGACGTTGAGCACCACCGTGGTGAGCGGGAAGCGCTCGAAGGTGTGCGCGAGCGTGCCGGCGCTGGCGGGGCGGCCGTCGTCGATGAGCTCGAGCGCGACCAGCTCGCGGATCGCCTCGGCCACCTCGTCGGCGTCGAACTCGGTACGCAGGCCATCGATCAGGGCCTCGACGGTGAGGCTCTGACGGCGGATGCGATCGATCAGCGCCGCGCTCAGCGGGTCGAGCGCGAACAGCGAACTGCTCGGGATGTGGAACAGCATGCGCGTCTCATCGATGCGCAGCTCGTGCAGGTTGTCCTGCACCAGATTCAAGACGGCACCCATGGGAGCCTCCTTCGGGGTCGGGATTGCGGAGGGCAGGCCGCGCCTGCCGGAACAGGACGCGCCACCGATCAGGGCAGCGGCGGGTTGTTCCAGCGCGGCGGCGCCACGATCACCTGGCCTTCGCCGCGCAGGCGTTCGCCACCCTGCGCCACCTCGGCCACCACCTTCAGGTTGCCCACGTTGCTCGCCGACATCCGCCGCACCGGGTTGGGACCGGCATCACCCGGCACGAAGACCCCGCTCGCGGCATCCATCAGGCCGGCGAACTCGACGTCCTGGTCGCGCACCGCCGCCTCGTCGAAGGGCTCGACCGACCACTTCGCCGGCACCACGCCGATGCGGAAGTCGTCCTCGGTGCCTGCCTTGCCGTCCGCGCCGGCTGCCCAGGCCTCGGCGTCGAAGCGCGCCTCGACCTTGGCCGTGGGCGTGCCGTTGCCGCCGATGCGTGCGACCGCGAACGCGGGCGACACCTTGACCGCGGCGATGCTGTCGTACAGCGCGAGGCTGCCGCCCGAAGCCTTGCCGACCGCCACCGCGTGCACCCCGCGCGCCGCGGCGTCGCTCTGCACGCGGACCACGACCTCGGTCGCCGATCGCTTGACCGTACCGACCAGCTTCACGCCCTGCGGCAGCGTCACCTCGCCCGCCAGCCCGGAGCCGACGATGCGCAGTTCGGCGCCTTCACCCGCCTTGAGGTAGGCCGGATGCACCGCCAGCACGCGGCTGTTGCCCGCCTGTTGCAGGCTGGCGACGACGTCGGCGCCGACCTCGTCCTGGTCGCGCAGGAACATGCGGCCGCGCATCATGCCGTCCTCGACCGCGAACACCTGGCGCATCGGCGTGCCGTCGACGACCAGGTCGCCGCGCCACTCGTAACCGGTGTAGATCAGCGCCCGCCCCCTGCCCTGCATCGGCCTGCCATCGTCCCAACGCCCGTCGAAGGCGAGCGTGTAGCGGTCCCGGCCCTCACCCGCCGTCACCTTCATCACGCCCGAGAATCCGCCGCGGCCGGTCAGATGGCCGCTCAGGCTCCACTCGCCCTTGACCGTCTGCGGCGCGCGCGCCTGCCACTGCTTCCAGGCCTCGGACTGCAACGGCAGCTTGCTCGCAAGCTCCGGCACCATTTCCTTCAACGCGATGCCGAACCAGTCGCGGTCGCGGCCGAGGGCCTGGTACTCGGTCGTCGGGAACTGGCCGAGATGGAAATGCACCAGATGCTCCCACTCCGCCGCCGGGCGACGCTGCAGCATCACGCGCGCACCGGAATGGCAGCGCGCGCACATCTTGGTGAACTTCTCCGACTCGAAGGCCTCGACGGTATTCAGGCGACGCTCCATCGCGTAGCGCACGCCGGTGGTCTCGGACGGCGCCAGGCCCTGGCGGTCGGCCAGGTGCTTGACCACCGTGCGGCGTTCCTCGTCGGTGATCTTCAGGCCGTGGACGATCTGCATGCGTGCCACCGACATCAGCCAGCCTTCCGGGGTCTTGCGCTGGTGGCTGATGCGGCTGATTCCGTCCTCGGTTTCGGTGTGACAGGGCAGGCACTTGGCGCGGATCAGCGCTTCGGCCGAGGCATGCGCCGGGGGGGCGGCCAGCACGACGCCGAGCGCAGCCATACTGCCCATGGCAGTGGCAAGGGTTCTGATTTTCAAGACCGGATCTCCTCTTCGTGTCCTTGGATGAGGCGTCCACCCGGTGGGCCGGCATCGCCGTCCCGTGCGCGGGGAACACCGCAGCGCTGCACAGACCGAGGGCAAGCACGGACACCGCTCGCGACGGGCGATCCGATCCTGTCTCCTCCTCACGCCACCGCAAGGTCACGCGAGTCCGCTTGCTGCCCTTCTGCGAGGGCCTGCACAACTGCTGCCTCTGCCTCCGCACGCCCGGTCGGCGCCGGGTCGATGTGGAAGGCGAGCAGATCGTAGGCGCGGACCTTCCGTGCGCGTTATCCGAAAACGGCAAGCCACGGCGGCGGCCGGTCCCGGACCCCGGGTTGCAAAACGACCCGCCGCCGTGCCATTCTGAAAAACGGCCGCACAGCACTGGGGAAGCGTTCATCCGCACCCTGAGCGGCAGGGACAAACATAACGACAAGCACGATCGGCCACCGATCGAGAGAGGAAGAGACATGTTGGCCAACGCCACCCGGCAACTGCCCAGGGGGTGCGGGCAATGAGCCCGGCTGCCCAGCCTTCGGGAAACGCCCCGTACTCCTACACCCTGCGCCACACGCTCGATGCCGACGAGCACGCCGCCTGCCTGACCAACTGGCATCAACGCTACGACCAGCTCACCGCGGGCGCCTTCGACGGCGTGTTCGAGGAGTTCTGCTTCGGCAGGGTGCAGCTGTTCCGCGAGGGCCTGAACCAGTCGGTGCATCAGGCTGGCGGGGCGTGGCCCGGCTCGCGCACCTTCGCCGTGCCGGTCGCGATCGAGGGCACGGGCTGGTTCGGCGGCGAGATGTATGACGCGCACTCCATGCTGACACTCGGAGGCGACGACGAGCTCGACTTCCGCACCCCGCGCCGGCTCGAGATCCTCGCCTGCACCGCCGACTCGGCCGCGCTCCACGACTACGCGCATCAGGTGGACCACCGCAACCTCGAGGCCGAGCTCGCCGGGCGCAAGCTGGCACCGACCACCCCGGCGGGAATCGCGGCGCTCGGGCAACTGCTGGCGACCATGACGGCCAGCCTGCGGGCGACCCCCGAGCTGCTTCTGCACCCGCAGATGCGCAAGGCGATGGAACAGGCGCTGTTCGCGACCCTACTCGACACGCTCTCCTGTGGCGGCGGACGGGCCGGTGCACCGTCCTGTCGCGCCCGCCAGCAGGTGGTGGCGCGCGCGCGCGCCTACATGGAGGCCCACATCGACGAGCCGATCACGGTCGCCGACCTGTGCATCGAGCTCGGCATCTCGCGCCGCACCCTGCAGTACAGCTTCCAGGACGTGCTCGATCTCAACCCGGTCAAGTTCCTGCGCGCGATCCGCCTGAATGCGGTGCGCCGCTCGCTCAAGGCCGCGGACCCCAATGGTCGCGGCACGGTCGCCGACATCGCCGCACGCTGGGGCTTCTGGCACCTGTCGCACTTCTCCGCCGAGTACAAGACGATGTTCGGCGAGCTGCCGTCGGACACGCTCAGGCGCGCGGGCTGAGCAGGCGCGGCGGGCGAAAAATAAAATCTTTTGCTGGAACCATTAGCCCAAATCGGCAACACGCTCCGCCGTCCGGGAGACGAAATGGATGCAGGCGGCGCTCAATCCAGCCAGTTCTGTGCCCGCATCCAGGCCAGCAAGGCGGCGGCACGCGCACGCTCGAGCCCGAAACGCGCGCACAGCAGCGCCTCGCCGGCAGCTTTTTCCAGCGCATCGCCTCCCTCTCGACGCAAGGCGGCAAGCATGGGCGCCACCGCCAGACCATCGAGGTGCCAAACGCCGAGCGGCTGGTCGGGCGTCACCACGACGTCTTGCTCGACGATCCGCCCCGCGCACACCACCGGCCCGCGCGCAACACGCACGGTCTCCGGCCTCACCTTGGCGTGCAGCGGCAGGGCATCCGGCCAGCCGCGGCGCGCGGCCCAGAACGGCGCCTGCGGCCAGCGCGCTTCCTGAGCGTAGAAATCGCGCCCGATTCGGGCGAAGCGGTGGAACAGGTGCTCGATACGCCGCGTATGGAAGTGCTGCGCGAGCGCGGTGCGGCCCCGATCGTGACGGAGGGTAGCCACCACCGCCGGTGCCTGCAGCGCGGACGACAGCGCCTGGAAGATGCCGTTGCCCGAGAGCGGATCGACCGCCATCGCCGCATCGCCGACGCGGATCCAGTCGTCGCCGGCCACCGATTCGTTGAGCACCGCCGTGCTGGTGCGCGCGTGCGGTTCGCCGACCGGCTGCGCATCGCGGACGAAGGGCGCCGCCGCCTCGACCGCGTGAAACCGTGCGCTGCAGTAGTCGCCCAGGGCCCTTTTCGGCGGCAGGTCGGCGCTGGCAACGTCCACCGTCAGCTGCAGATAGCGCCGTCCATCGGCCAACGCGGCCATCCACATCCAGCCATCCTCGACGCTGAGAACGGTCGAGCCCGCCTCGCCCGCCGGTCCCTGCCAGTACTGCAGCAGCGACACCGTCTCCACTCCGCGCA
>NZ_AMXD01000056.1 GCF_000310185.1 Thauera aminoaromatica S2
AGCCGCACGCGCTCCGGGCGCACCGCGATGCGGGTGCGGCCGCCGGCGCCGACGTTGCCGGTGCGCGCGCGCAGCAGCGTGCCGCAGTCCAGGCGCACGTCGCACTCCTCGCCCGCCACCGCGACCACGGTGCCGTCGAGCGCGTTGTTCTCGCCGATGAAGTCGGCGACGAAGGAGTTTGCGGGGTATTCGTACAGGGTCTCGGGGGCGTCGATCTGCTGGATGACCCCCTGGTTGAACACCGCGATGCGGTCCGACATGGTCAGCGCCTCGCTCTGGTCGTGGGTGACGAACACCACCGTGATGCCGAGGTTCTGCTGGATGTGCTTGATCTCGAGCTGCATGCGCTCGCGCAGGTTCTTGTCGAGCGCGCCGAGCGGCTCGTCCATCAGCACCAGCTGGGGATCGAACACGAGCGCGCGGGCGAGCGCGATGCGCTGCTGCTGGCCGCCGGAGAGCTGCTGCGGGTAGCGGTTGCCGAAGGCCTCGAGCTGCACCATGCCGAGCGCGCGCTTCACCCGCGCCTCGACCTCGTTCGCCGCCAGCTTGCGCACGCGCAGCGGGAAGCGCAGATTGTCGGCCACCGTCATGTGCGGAAACAGCGCATAGTTCTGGAACACCATGCCGATGTTGCGGCGGTAGGGCGGCACCCGGTTGATGACCTCGCCGTCGAGGCGGATCTCGCCGCCGGTGGGCGTCTCGAAGCCGGCGAGCATCATCAGGCAGGTGGTCTTGCCCGAACCGGACGGCCCGAGCAGGGTGAGGAACTCGCCGCGGCGAATGTCGAGATTCAGGTCCCGCACGATGAGGGTTTCGCCGTCGTAGGTCTTCTGGACGTTGCGAAAGCTGACGTGGGCTGCCTGGCTGTTGTGGACCGCTTCCATCTGTCTCCGTCTCCTGCAAGGGGCGCTGTGCGCTCTGGCGATCGAATCCTAGGCCACGAATTGGCCCAGGCTTGATCCAATTACTTATAATTTGATAGAACCAATTTTTGCTGCACTGCAATGGATTGCCGACTCAGCTGCGAGCTCATCGCCCACGCTTATGCGGAACAGGCGCCCTCGTCCAGCGCCCGCGCGCGCCTCTACCTCGCCATCCGCGAGGCCATCATCGCGCGCCGCCTCGCCCCCGGCACCGCGCTGCCGCCCACCCGCACCCTGGCGGCGGATCTGGCCTTGGGGCGCAACACCGTGGTGCGGGTGTACGACCAGCTCATCGTCGAGGGCTACCTGGACAGCCGGGTGGGCTCGGGCACCTTCGTCTCCGACGCCGTGGCCGCTACCGCGCCGCAGCAAAAACCGCGGCGGATGGTCGGCGCGCGCAGCGAGGGATTGTCGAAAAGGGGGTGCCGGATCGCCGCCGATGCGCTGTCGAGCCGCGTGCAGGCGGGCGCATTCATGCCCGGCTTCCCGGACGTCACCCATTTTCCCTTCGCCACCTGGCGCAAGCTGGTCGCCAAGCAGATGCGGCTCGAGCAGCGCCACCTCGCACAGTACGGCTACGGCGGCTACGGGCCGCTGAAGCTGGTGCTGGCCGAATACCTGCGCGTGACCCGCATGATGTCGTGCAGCCCGCAGCAGATCCTGATCCTGAACGGCTCGCACCAGGCGCTCGACCTGTGCGCGCGCATGCTCGCCGACGTCGGCGACGTGGCGTGGATGGAGGATCCGGGCTACTGGGGGGCACGCAACGTGCTGTCCGCCTGCGATCTCGCCATCCACCCGGTGCCGGTGGACGCGCAGGGCATCCATCCGCAGGCCGAGGACTGGGACCATCCGCCGCGCCTGATCTTCGTGTCGCCCTCGAGCCAGTACCCGACCGGGGCGGTGATGTCGCTCGAACGCCGGCTCCGCCTGCTCGAATACGCCGAGAAGAACCGCATCTGGATCATCGAGGACGACTACGACAACGAGATCCGCTACCACGACCACCCGGTGGCCTCGCTGTTCGGCCTGTCGGCGGCGCAACGGGTGATCTACGTCGGCACCTTCAGCAAGGTGATGTATCCCGGCCTGCGCCTGGCCTACCTGGTGGTGCCGGAGGATCTCGTCGAGGCCTTCACCACCGGCAACGCCGAGCTCTACCGCGAGGGCCGCATGCTCGAGCAGGCGGCGCTGGCCGAGTTCATCGACGGCGGCCATTTCACCACCCATATCCGCCGCATGCGCGGCATCTACGAGGAGCGCCGCGACCGCCTCATCGAGGTGCTGCGGCGCCACCTCGCCGGCATCGCCACGCCGGCCGGCGGCCTCGCCGGCCTGCACATCCCGGTCCACTTCGAGCGCCCGCTCGACGACGTGCTGCTCTCATCGCAGGCGCTGCGCGAGGGCGTGGTGATGCGGCCGCTGTCGCTCTACGCGATCGACGCCGCCAACCGGCGCCCCGGCATGAACCTCGGCTTCGCGGCGGTCCCGGTGGAGCAGATCGAGGCCCCGGCACTCAAGCTGGTGCGGCTGATCCACGGTCTCCTGCCGACAGGAAGCCGCTGAACGCGGACGAAAAAAATGCGGCCGCCGGTCGAAACGGACCGGACGAGCCGCAGAGGGGGAGAGGCGGGTAGGACTCAGGCCGCCGCAACGAGCGCGGGGACTGCGTCGAAAAGGTCGGCCACGAGGCCGTAGTCGGCGACCTGGAAGATCGGCGCTTCGGGATCCTTGTTGATCGCCACGATCACCTTGGAGTCCTTCATGCCGGCCAGGTGCTGGATCGCGCCCGAGATGCCGACCGCGATGTAGAGCTGCGGCGCGACGATCTTGCCGGTCTGGCCGACCTGGTAGTCGTTGGGCACGTAGCCCGCGTCCACCGCCGCGCGCGAGGCGCCGAGCGCGGCGCCGAGCTTGTCGGCGAGCGGCTCGAGCAGCTTGTGGTAGTTGTCGCCGCTGCCCAGGCCGCGACCGCCGGAGACGATGACCTTGGCCGCGCCCAGTTCGGGGCGCGCGCTCTTGACGATCTCGCGACCGACCAGCGCGGTCACGCCCAGGTCGGCCGCCGCCGCGACCGCCTCCACCGGCGCGGCGTTGCCGCCGGCTTCGGCCGCGTCGAACGCGGTGGTGCGCACGGTGATCAGCTTGATCGCGTCGGCGCTCTTGACGGTGGCGAGCGCGTTGCCGGCGTAGATCGGGCGCACGAAGGTGTCGGCGGACTCGACCGCGACGATGTCGCTGATCTGCGCCACATCCAGCAGCGCGGCCACGCGCGGCAGCATGTTCTTGCCCGCCGGCGTCGCCGGTGCGAGCACGTGGCTGTAGCCGCCCGCCAGACCCTTCACCAGCTCGGCGACGTTCTCCGCGGTCTGCGCCTCGTACTGCGGCGCGTCGCACACCCGCACCTTGGCGACGCCGGCGACCTTCGCCGCCGCTTCGGCCGCGGCTGCGCAACCGGCGCCGGCCACCAGCACATGGACGTCGCCGCCCAGCTTCGCGGCCGCGCTCACGGTGTTGAGCGTGGCCGCCTTGATCGATTGATTGTCGTGTTCAGCAATGACGAGAATGGCCATGTTCAGATCACCTTCGCAACGTTCTTGAGTTTGTCGATCAGCTGGGCCACGTCGGCCACGCGCTCGCCGGCGCTGCGCTTGGGCGGCTCGGCGACCTTCAGCGTGGCCAGACGCGGCGCGACATCCACGCCCAGGTCGGCCGGCTTCACGGTGTCGAGCGGCTTCTTCTTGGCCTTCATGATGTTGGGCAGCGTCGCGTAGCGCGGCTCGTTCAGGCGCAGGTCGGTGGTCATCACCGCCGGCAGCTTCACCGACAGGGTCTCGAGGCCGCCGTCGATCTCGCGCGTCACCGCGGCTTTCCCGTCGGCCAGCGTCACCTTGGACGCGAAGGTCGCCTGCGGCCAGCCCGCCAGCGCCGCCAGCATCTGGCCGGTCTGGTTGGCGTCGTCGTCGATCGCCTGCTTGCCGCAGATCACCAGCTGCGGCTGCTCCTTGTCGCACACCGCCTTCAGGAGCTTGGCCACCGCCAGCGGCTGCAGCTCGACATCGGTCTCGACCAGGATGCCGCGGTCGGCACCGATCGCCATCGCCGCGCGCAGGGTCTCCTGGCAGGCGCCCACGCCGCAGGACACCGCCACCACCTCGGTGGCCACGCCCGCTTCCTTCAGCCGCACCGCCTCCTCGACGGAGATCTCGTCGAAGGGGTTCATGCTCATCTTGACGTTGGCCAGGTCCACGCCGCTGCCGTCGGCCTTCACGCGAACCTTGACGTTGTAATCCACCACGCGCTTTACGGGTACGAGAATCTTCACTCTGACGCGCTCCTCTTCTTTGCAGGGGATGGTAGGCCCGAAATGCGGACCCGACTTTCGGATTATGTCACCGCCCTTGGCCGGTCGCACTGCTGCGCAGCAGCATTTCCATACGGCCAAGTATGGCGCATACGGTAGCGTATGGTCACCGAATCGTCAATACTACGCCGTATGGAAAACATTGTGAAAAAGCCGCGTACCCAGCTCGACCGTGCCGCCTGGATCGCAGGCGCCACCGAGGTGCTCGCCGAGGAAGGCATCGCGGGCTTGCGCGTGGAGGTGCTGGCGAAGCGGCTCAAGGTCACCAAGGGCAGTTTCTACTGGCATTTCACCGACCGCCGCGACCTGCTGATGGCCGTCCTCGCGCAGTGGAAGGAAGGTCGAATCCGCGACATCATCAAGCAGACGCGGGCACAGCCTGGCCGCGAGCTCGAGCAGATCTACCACGTCATCGACGTCTACAGCGCGAGCCGCAGCCGTCGCGGCATGATGATCGAGCTTGCCGTGCGCGACTGGGCGCGTCGGGACGCCGAGGCCGCGGCGATCGTCGCCGAGGTCGACGACGTCCGCCTGCGCTGCGCACGCGACCTCTTTCTCGCCTGCGGGGTGCCGATGGACGAGGCTTCCAGCCGCTGCATGCTGTTGTACGCTTACGTGTTCGGGGTCTCGCTGATGATCTACGAGAAATTCGATCGCGACGTCGTCCGGCTCAAGCGCGACATCGCCGACCTGATCGCGCGCTCGCCGTCGAGGGTGGTCGCTTAGCGCCTGCGCGGCAGCGCACGCGCCGAGCGATGCGCGCGCGCAGGCGTCGAGGGCGGAATCAGGCTCGACCGGAATGGCGCCTGGATTTCCTGCGCAACAATCCGAGCCCCAAGCCGAGCAGGGCGATCGTTGCGGGCTCCGGCACCGTTATCGCGGGAGCGTTCGTGCCACCGCCCGGGTTGTTGGTCCCCCCGGTGCCCGAACCCGAACTGGGCGCAGTGTCGGTCCACCACCGCGTGGAGCGGTCCGTCAACAACAGCCCACCAGTTGCGTACTCGAAAATCTGCACGCCGTTGAGATCGGTCTCGCTGAAGACGAAGACCGTGCTCCCGTCATCGTTCGTGCCCGTCAGCAGGCTGGTGGACCAGCCGTGGAGCTCCGCCGGATCGAGGCCGGCGAGGATGGAGTCGACTGCATCGTTTACGCCGATCTCCACCTTGGACGTGATCCGCGTCGCGGCCCGATACCAGTTGCCGCCCTCGTCCAGATACCAGTTTCCGACATCCCGCGTCTGCCCCATCCGCAGGTAGTAGCCGTCCGCCGAGCCGAGACCGGGGCCATTGGTATCCGAGTACATCCGCACGTCGTTCGTGAGGTCGCTCCCCCGCCCCGCAAGGGTGCGCGTGACCCCGTTGATGGTGACCGATGCGCTCATGAAGTAGGTGCAGCCGGGGGCTGCGGATCCGCATCCGTAGGCGGAGAGGGTCGGATCGGCGTTGCGATCGGATCCCAGCGAAGCAGAGTCCATGAGCCACGAGAAGGTCGCGGCGCGTCCGGTGAGGCTGGTGTTTGCCCCCAGGCCGAAGACGTTGGTCCGATCGGTCCCGTAGGCGAGATTGCCCGAAACCTCGAGGCGGATGAGCGCAGCTTGCGCGCTCGCTGAAAGGGTGGCGATGCCGATGGCGGCGAGCAGGGCCATTCCGTTTTTCATGTTGTTTTCTCCCGGTTGCGGGCGTACGAGGCCCGTCCAATAAGCGTTAACTCGAAACCTCGCGGCACAAGGGTATGCATTCATCACCGCGACGGTTCGGCTAAAGCAAATTTCGAACCAGGAAGCTCTTCCCCATCAATACAGACACTTGCCGAGTCGATCGAGTGGCTCGCGAAAAAAATGTAAAAAAAATCGACAAGCGGGCGCCGGGGATCTCGGCGCCCGCGTCGCCTATTCTTCTTCGAGGGGTGGCCAGTGCAGGACCTGGATGGCGTTGGCCGTGGTCACGTCCGCCACCTCTTCGGGCGCCATCCCTCGCAGCTCCGCCAGGATACCGGCGTAACGGGCGAGGTTCGCCGGCTCATTGCGCCTGCCGCGCGCCCATTCCGGCGCGATGTCGGGTGCATCGGTCTCGAGGACGATCGCCTCCAAGGGCAGCGAGGCGGCGAGCTCGCGGATCCGAGTGGATCCGCCGTAGCTCATCGATCCGCCAAAACCCAGCTTGAACCCCATCCCGATCAGGATGTCCGCCTGCTGGCGGCTGCCGTTGAACGCATGTGCGATTCCACCCGGGACCGGGATGCGGCGCAGTTGCGCGAGTATCGGATCGATCGCACGCCGCACGTGCAGGATCACCGGCAGTCCGTGGCGAGCGGCCAGGCGGAGTTGTGCGGTGAAGAACTCGAGCTGTACGCCGCGATCGACGTCGGTCACGTAATGGTCGAGGCCGATCTCTCCGACGGCGATCGCCCTGCCACGGTTCAGGCGCTGGTCGAGGAGTTCGAGGTCTTCCCGCGCCGCCCGCATCGTGTAGAGCGGGTGGATGCCGAGCGCATGAACGATGCCGCGATGGTCGTCGGCGAGCCGCTCGACCGCATCGAACCCCCGGCGCTCGACAGCAGGAACGACGAAGCGCCCTACCCCCGCGGCGCGCGCACGCGCGATCGCCTGCTCGCGGTCGTCGTCGAACTCCGCAGCATCGAGGTGGACGTGGGTGTCGATCAGCACCGGTCGCCTTCGCATTGCTCGACGGGGATGATCCCGACGCCGCTCAGCGCCCCTTGAACTCAGGTTTGCGCTTGGCGATGAAGGCATCGATGCCCTCGGCCGCGTCCTCGCACATCGCGTTGCAGGCCATGGTCTCGGAGGCGAGCTGGTAGGCGGCGTCGAGGCCCATCTCGAGCTGCTTGTAGAACATCTGCTTGCCCATGCGGATCGCCACCGGCGATTTGGCCAGGATGGACGCGGCCAGGCGGCCGACCTCCTCGTCGAGCTGGTCGGCCGGCACCACGCGGTTGATCAGCCCGCGCCGCTGCGCCTCGCGGGCGTCGATGAAATCGCCCGTCACCAGCATCTCGAAGGCCTCCTTGCGCCCCATGTTGCGCGACAGGCCGACGCCGGGCGTGGCGCAGAACAGGCCGACATTGATGCCCGACACCGCGAAGCGCGCGTGCTCGGCCGCCACTGCGAGATCGCACATCGACACCAGCTGGCAGCCCGCGGCGGTGGCGATGCTGTGCACCCGCGCGATCACCGGCTGGGGCAGCTCGGTCAGCTTCATCATGAACCTGCCGCACAGGCGGAACAGGCGCTGCTGGAATTCCAGCGTATGGTTGCCGCGCATCTCCTTGAGGTCGTGGCCGGCGCAGAAGGCCTTGCCTTCGCCGGCGATGACCACCACGCGCACCGTCTCGTCGCGTGCGATCTCATCCACCGCGGCGATCAGCGCCTCGAGCATCTCGAACGAGAGCGCGTTGAACTGCTGCGGACGGTTCAGCGTGAGGGTGGTCACGCCGCCGGCATCCTCGCGGCGCAGGATGGGGGCTTCGGCTGCGGCATCGGGGCGGAATTCGGCGTTCATGGTTCTCTCCTCGTGGTTTCGTGTTCGCAGGGCCATGTGGCCACGGGCGGCAACGTTAACGTCAACAAGCGCGCCACGCCAGCGCTTCGCGCAGCGCTCCGCCCATCACGATTCGTCGCGCCATGCGTCCGGGTGTGAGAAAACGCACACCTGCGCCCGCGCCGGCAGCCCAAACTGAGCAAGAAGCCACGGACAGCGACCCGAACGCAGGGAGTGCCGGCGCGTGAACCTGAGAACTCGATTTCTCCTCCTCATCTCCGCGCTCATCGTGGTCGGCTCGGTATCCGCATGGGCGGTGTTCCATCATCTTGCCCGGCAGATCGTCATGCAGTGGGGACAACGCGTCGCCGACATCCAGGTGCGCTACGACCGCGCCCGCCTCCTGCAACCGCTCGAACGCGAGATCGCGCTGGCGCGGCAGATGGCCGACTCGCTCGTGCTCAAACGCTGGGCACGCTCGCCCGTCGATCCGGCGCTCGAAGCCGAGGCAGTGCGCGAAATGGAGAACTTCCGCCGCAACTTCAGCTCCGGCAACTATTTCGTCGCGCTGCGCACCTCCGGGGCCTATTACCACAACAACGCCGGGGACGAGTTCGCCGGCCGCCAGCTGCGCTACCACCTCGACCCCGCCAAACCCGCCGACGCGTGGTTCTACAAGCTCGTCCAGGTCGGGCCCGACTTCCACCTCAACGTCAATCCCGATGCCGAACTGGGCGTCACCAAGCTGTGGATCGACGTCCTCATCCGCGACGGCGACGAGATCCTCGGCGTGGTCGGCACCGGCATCGAGCTGACACGCTTTCTGGACGAGATCGTGGACCTGCACCAGGACGGCGTGAGCACGCTGTTCGCTGATCTTTCCGGTGCGATCCAGCTTCACCGCGACGCGAAGCTCATCGACTTCGCCAGCCTGGTCAAGCCGGAAGGGCAGAAGAGCCTGGCGGACCAGCTGCTCGATCGCGAGTCCGACCGCGTGGCACTGCGCGAGACGATGAGTGCCCTGGCGGCGTCGGGCGACGGCGTTCCGCGGGTCCTGGACCGCTTTGTCGAGTCCGGCGGGCGGCGGACCCTGCTCGGAATCGCCTTCGTGCCCGAGATCGGCTGGTACGAGATCACCCTGCTCGACCTCGACGTACTGATGCCGGTGGCAGCCCTCACCCCGGTCGCAGTCGCCTTCGTCCTCACCCTGCTGGTCGCGCTCGTCCTCGTCCATCTGGTCCTGCGTCGCCTCATTCTCGACCCTCTGGGCAGGCTGGAGCAGGCCATGCTGCGGGTGCGCGACGGCGACCTCAGCCCCGCGCCGCTGGCGCAGGCGAGTGGAGAGATCGGGCGTCTCACCCAGCACTTCGAGGCGATGGCGGGCGCGATCCGGGCGCACACCGCGGAGCTCGAGGCCAAGGTGCGCGAGCGCACCGACGCCCTGCACCGGCTGGCGCGGATCGATCCGCTCACCAACCTGACCAACCGCCGCGGCATGAGCGAAATGCTGGAGGCCGAGATCATCCGCGCGGAACGCCAGGCCAGCCGCTTCGGCCTGCTGTGGCTGGATGTCGATCACTTCAAGGAGATCAACGACCGCCGCGGCCATGGTGCCGGCGACGAGGCGCTGACGAGGCTGGCGCGTGTCCTGGAAGGATGCCTGCGCCCCTACGACCGCGCCGCACGTTGGGGTGGCGACGAATTCCTCGTGCTGCTCTCGCCTTGCGACGCGGCCACGCTGGAGGCGATCGCCCACCGCGTCCGCGCCGACATCGAGCACGGCAGCGCGGCCTGCGGCGAACGCGTCACGGTCACCATCGGCGCCTGCCTGGCGGAACCGGGCGAGACCCTCGGCGTGGTGCTGCAGCACGCCGACGATGCGCTCTATCGTGCCAAGGACGCCGGGCGCAACCAGGTCGTGATCGCCGCCCGCTGAAACCGAGCGCCCCACTCCACCAGGCCGCCGCCGGTGCGCTCGAGACGGCCGCCCCCCGCGGCATCGCCTTCCTCAGCGCTGGCAGCGACCCGCGATGCCGAGCCCGCCGGAGAGCGCGCGGTCGGTCTCGGCGATCCACTGCGCGATGGCAAGCGCCAGCCGCTCGGTCGCCGCACGGAAGGCGCTCGCCCCACCGCTCGCATCGGCCGTCGTGGCCGGCTCCGCCACGACGAGCGAAGCGCTGGCGATGACCGCGGCGCCGCGCACCGGCAGCAGGGCGAAGCGAGCCAGGAGACGAGCCTCGCTGCGTTCGCCCGCGGTGAAGACCTGCTCGAACTCGTCAAGCTGGACCTGCAGCCGGCACCCGCCCCCCTCGCCGGCACCGAGCGTGCGCTCCAGCACGAGTCCGAGCATGGCGGGAGGTGGAGCGGCCCAGCGGTTGTCGGCATAGGCGCGGCGACGCCCTGGATCGACCCGGGCATCGCGATAATGCATCGTCGTCGTCTGCAGCCAGGGGGGCGAGGACACCGCCACCCGCGCGGGCGCGAGCCCGTGGGCGAGCGCGGCGCGCTCGCCGGTGCCGAGATCGTAGGTCGCCGCCGCACGCGGACGCTCGGGGAGCACCTGGCAGGCGGCCACCAGCAGCGCGGTCGCGATACACGCGGACAGGCGCGGCAGGACGCGGTGGCAGTCGGGATGACGTGGCTGCATTCCTTTCTCCCTTCGGCTCATCGGTCGCTCCCCGCAAAGCCCTCGTGGCCCGCCTCACCGGGCCCGGGCAGAGGACGGTCGCGCCCGGTCAGCAGGAGCTGCGGCGAGGCGTCGAGCTCCTCGACCAGGTGGCCGAAGCGTTGCGAGGTGCTCGTGAGCTCACCGAGCAGGACATCGAGCTGCGGCAGCGTGCGCTCGACGAGGTCGTCCCCTGCGGCGGCGGCGCGGAGCTCCAGACGCGCGGCCGCCTGATCGATGCGGACGATCAGGCGGCGCAGCTCGGCAACGGCGGGCACGGCTTCGGCCGAGCCGCGCTCGAGGTTCCCGAGCACGGAGGTGATGCGCGCGATGTTCCCGGCACTCAAGGCGGCCCGCAGCGCGGCCAGGGTCGCCGGCAGTTCCGCCACCCCGCGATCGACGCCCGCGGCCGCTGACTCCAGGCTGGCCAGCGCCCCCTGCAGGCGCTCGCCGAGCGCCTGGAACTGGTCGAGGGCGGCGAGCGCCCGCCCGGAGAGCGCCTCCACCAGCCCGGGTTGCAAGGCGATGCGCGGCACCTCGCCATCGGCGGCAGCCAAGGGCCGGCGGTCCACCCCGCGATCGTCGAGCTGCACGAAGGCCAGGCCGGTCACGCCCAGCGTGCCGAGCGCGGCGGTGGTGCCGCGGGTCAGGGGCAGATCGGCGGGCACCGCGATGCGCACCAGCAGCGTGCGCAGGTCCTCGGGGTCGATCGCGACGGCGCGCACGCTCCCCACCGCCATGCCGCGGTAGCGCACGCGCGACTGTGCGCCCAGGCCGTTGATGTCGCCGCGTGCCTCGAGCACGATCTCGCGCATCGGCACGCGCTGGCCCGAAAACCACCAGATCGCGAACACGACGCCGGCACCGAGCAAGATTGCGAACAGCCCGGCGGCAAGCGCGTGGGCACGGTTTTCCATTTCAGCCTGCTCCTGCGCCGCGCGGCTGGCCGCAGCGCGCCTGCAGCCCACTGAAAAAGCGGGCGACGAAGGGGTGGTCGTAGGCGAGCGTGTCGGCGAGCGAGGCGTGGCTGACGATGCGGCGCTCGGCGAGCACCGCCACGCTCGTGGCCATCTGCGCCAGTGTATCGAGATCGTGCGTGACCAGCACCACGGTGAGTCCGAGCTCGCGATGCAGCGCGCGGATCAGGCGGATGAAGCTCGCGCTGCGGTCGGGGTCGAGCCCGGCGGTGGGCTCGTCGAGCAGCAGCAACTCGGGCTCGAGCGCGAGTGCGCGCGCGAGCGCCACCCGCTTGATCATCCCGCCGGACAGCTCGGCAGGCATCAGTGGCGCATGCGCCGGCTCCATCTCCACCATCGCCAGCTTGAGGGCGACCAGGCGGTCGATCTCCGGCCGGCTGATCACGCCGAGCTCGCGCAGCGGAAAGGCGATGTTCTGCGCCACGCTGAACGCCGAGAACAAGGCGCCGTGCTGGAACAACACCCCCATGCGGCGCTGGCGGGCGAGCCGCGCGGCCGCCCCGCCGGCATCGAGCGCCTCGCCGAACACCTCCACCCGGCCGGCGGCGGGCCGGCTCAGCCCGACGAGGTGGCGCAGCAGTGTGGTCTTGCCACTGCCCGAGCCGCCCACGAGGGCGACGATGTCGCCCGCGCGGATGGTGAGGTCCAGCCCCTCGTGCACGATATTGCGCCCGAAACGGGTGACGATGCCTTCGAGGCAGACCACGGCGTCGCTCGTCGCCCGCTCGCTCACAGCGGCAGCCCGATCGAACGGGTGGCGATCGCGAACACCGCGTCCACCAGGATCACCACCGTGATCGCCGCCACCACCGAGGCGGTGGTGTTCGCGGACAGGCTCTCGGTGTCGGGCTTCACCCGCAAGCCGAAATGGCAGGCCACGAGCGCGATCAGGAAACCGAACACCGCCCCCTTGGCGAGCCCGATGTAGAGGTTGGCCACCGGCACCGCATCGGGCAGCGCCCGCAGGAAGAACTGTAGCCCGATGCCGAGCTCCACCCAGGCCGACACCCAGCCGCCGAAAAGGGCGATCGCCGAGGTCCACAACACGAGCAGCGGCATCGCGAGGGAAAGCGCCACCACCTTGGGCAGCACCAGGCGCAGGCTGCGCGAGACGCCCATCGCCGCGAGCGCATCGATCTCCTCGGTCACCCGCATCACCCCGAGCTGCGCCGTCATCGCCGAACCGGAGCGCCCCGCCACCAGCACCGACACCAGCACGGGGCCGAGCTCGCGGATGATGCCCATGCCGAGGATGTTGACGATGAAGGCGTCCGCGCCGAAGGTGCGCAGCTGCAGCGCGGACAGATAGGACAGCACCACACCGATCAGGAAGCCGACCAGGGCCGAGACCGGCATCGCCTTGACGCCTACCTTGTGGAGGTTTGCCGAGATCTCCAGCAGCGGCCAGTCGCGTGGATGGTGCAGCAGGTGGCCGAGATCGAGCACGAGACGACCGAGGAGCGCGACGAAGCCGGAAAGATGGCCAGCGAATGCGAACAGGCCCTTGCCGAGCAGCGCCACCGCGTCGAGCGCGGAAGCGCGCGGCGGCTCGGGCAGCGCACGGGCGGAGGCGTTCTCGATACGGCCGATGATGGCGCGCTGGGCGTCATCGGCCTCGAGCGCCGCAGGCCAGCGTCCGCCCCAGGCCTGCCACAGCAGCAAGGCGCCGAAGCTGTCCATGCGGCGCACCGCGCGCAGCGACCAGCGCGCGTCGGGAGGCACCGTGGCCAGCGCCCGGCGCAGCGTCGGGAGGCACTCGTCGAGACCGCGCAGGGTCCAGTCGCCGGCGAGGCGGATGCCCTCGGCTCCGGCCGTGAAGACCTCGTCGAGCACACGCCCTGCCATCTGCGCTCAGGCCACAGGCGTGCGCAGGCTGAGCGCCCGGATGTAGAGCGCGCGCCCGAGACCCTGCCACTGGCGCTGCTCCTCGTCGAGCGCGGCCGCGGTGAGCGGCAGCTTCTGCAGCCAGCCCGGCGCGGCGGTGAGGCTGAAGCCGCGGCCCTCGCGACGCAGCGTGACGGGCGGCAGGCCGCGCGCGTCGCGGGCGCGGTGGATCACCACCGCCAGGCGCATGCAGGCGATCAGCAGCCAGTCCACGCTGCCAGGGTCGATCGAGGCGACACGTTCGAGCTTGCCACGATGCGCCAGCACCAGGCGCGCCAGGCGGGCCTGGTCCATGCGCGAGAAACCGGGCATGTCGGCGTTGCCGACAATGTAGGCGCTGTGCTTGTGGTAGCTCGAGTGCGCCACCGAGATGCCGATCTCGTGCAGCATCGCCGCCCAGCGCAGGAAGCGGTGGTCGTCGTGCTCGGGATCGGCGGTCTCCGGCTCGAGCTGGGCGAGCAGGTGGCAGGCCGTGTCGGCGACCTGCTGGGCCTGGCGCAGGTCGACGCCGTAGCGCCGCACGAAGGCGCTTACCGTGGCGTCGCGCAGATCGTGGTGGTGGTAGCGACCGAGCAGGTCGTAGAGCACGCCCAGGCGCAACGCACCTTCGGAGAACACCATGTGCTCGAGCTCGAACTCCTTGAAGATCGCGCTCATGATCGCGAAGCCGCCCAGGATGACGGGCAGGCGGTCGCCCTTGAGGCCGGCGAGGTCGATGTTGTCCAGGCTGCCGGCGCGCAGCAGCAGCGCCTTGAGCTTCTCCAGGCCCTCGCGGGTGATCCCGCTCGCCGACAGGCCGTTCTGCTCGAGGATCTCCACGATCGCCTTGGCAGTGCCGCTCGAACCCACCGCTTCTTCCCAGCCGGCCTCGCGGTAGGCCGCCGAGATCGTCTGCAGCTCGCGGCGGGCGGCGAGTTCGGCCTCCTTGAAGGCGCGCTTGTCGATGCGGCCCTCCGGAAAGTAGCGCAGGCTGTAGCCGACGCAGCCCATGTAGCGCGACTCCAGCAGCTGCGACTCGAAGCTCTTGCCGATGATGAATTCGGTCGAACCGCCGCCGATGTCGACCACCAGCTGCTGGCGGTGCGGATCCGGCAGCGTGTGTGCGACGCCGACGTAGATCAGGCGGGCCTCCTCGCGGCCGGCGATGATCTCGATCGGGAAACCGAGCGCGGCCTCGGCGCGGATCAGGAACTCGGGCGCGTTCTTGGCCACGCGCAAGGTGTTGGTCGCCACGGCGCGCACCCGGGTGGGCGGGAAGTCGCGCAGGCGCTCGTGGAAGCGCTGCAGGGCGCCGACCCCGCGCTGCTGCGAGGCGAGGTCGAGCATCTTGTCGGGCGACAGGCCGGCGGCCAGGCGCACCGCCTCCTTGAGACCGTCGAGCGGATAGATCTGGTCGTTGACGATGCGGCCCACCTGAAGCCGGAAGCTGTTGGAACCGAGGTCGATTGCGGCGATCAGATCTTGCATGGTTTTGTCGGCGGCTGGCACCCGCGGGGCGCCGGAACCCTGGATTCTAGCACCCCGCAAAAGGCTTCCGAGCCGCGCCGGCATGGCGCCGGGGAAGGCCCCGCGGGCGCGGCCCGACGTCATCAAACCGAAATGGAAATGTCACATAATCGCGAGCGAACTTCCGCGCACAGGAATCCCGAATGCCCGTCGACCGCATGACCCTGAACTACCCGCCCGAGCACTTCCTCAACCGCGAGCTTTCGCTGCTGCAATTCCAGCGCCGCGTGCTGGCGCAGGCCGCCGACCCCACCGTGCCGCTGCTCGAGCGCCTGCGCTTCCTGTGCATCGTGTCGAGCAACCTGGACGAGTTCTTCGAGATCCGCGTCTCCGGCATCAAGGAGCAGATCCGCATCGGCAGCCGCAAGTCGGGCGAGGACGGGATCGCGCCCGTCGAGCTGCTCGAGCGCGTCAGCGACGAGGTGCACGAGATCATCTCCGAGCAGTACCAGCTGCTCAACGGCGACATCCTCCCGGCACTCGAGAAGGAAGGCGTGGTCTTCCTGCGCCGCAGCCTGTGGACCGAGGCCCAGCGCGCGTGGATCCACGACTACTTCATGCGCGAGGTCATGCCGGTGCTGACCCCGATCGGGCTGGACCCGGCGCATCCCTTCCCACGCGTGCTCAACAAGAGCTTGAACTTCGCCGTCGAGCTCGAAGGCCGCGACGCCTTCGGGCGCGACTCGGGCGCGGCGATCGTGCAGGCGCCGCGCGCGCTGCCGCGGGTGATCCGCCTGCCGCGCGAGCTGTGCGATCAGGAGTACGGCTTCGTGTTCCTGTCCTCGGTGCTGCACGCCCACGTGGGCGAGCTGTTCTCGGGCATGAACGTGCTCGGCTGCTACCAGTTCCGCGTCACGCGCAACTCCGACCTGTTCGTCGACGAGGAAGAGGTCAAGGATCTGCGCGCCTCGCTCAAGGGCGAGCTGCAGCAACGTCACTTCGGCGACGCGGTGCGCCTGGAGGTCGCCGACAACTGCTCCGAGGAGATGGCGGGTTTTCTCCTGCAGCACTTCCACCTCACCCCCGACGACCTCTACCGCACGCCCGGCATCGTGAACCTGGTGCGCCTCATGCAGGTCCCCGACTGGGTCGAGCGCCCGGACCTCAAGTACGCACCCTTCGTGCCCGGCCTGCCCAAGGTGCTCGACAAACGCCGCCAGGTCTTCACCGCGATCCGCGGCGGCGACATCCTGCTCCACCACCCCTTCCAGAGTTTCGCCCCGGTGATCGAGATGCTGCGCGCGGCGGCCGACGACCCGCAGGTGCTGGCGATCAAGATGACTGTGTACCGCACCGGCACCGACTCGGTGCTGATGGAGCACCTCGCCCGCGCGGCGCAGAAGGGCAAGGAAGTCACCGTGGTGCTCGAGCTGATGGCGCGCTTCGACGAGGAGGCCAACATCACGCTGGCCAACCGCCTGGAAGAGGTCGGTGCGCACGTCGTGTATGGCGTGTTCGGCTACAAGACCCACGCCAAGCTGCTGATGATCGTGCGCCGCGAGGAAGACGGCCTGCGCCGTTATGTGCACATGGGCACCGGCAACTACCACCCGCGCACCACACGCTTTTACACCGACTTCGGCCTGCTCACCTGCAACGCGGAGATCGGCGAGGACGTCGCCACCGTGTTCAAGCAGCTCACCGGCCTGGGCAAGGCCACCGAGCTGCGCCACCTGTGGCAGGCGCCCTTCACCCTGCAGCCCAACGTGGTCGCGGCGATCCGGCGCGAGGCCGAGATCGCGCGCGCAGGCCGGCGCGGTCGGGTGATCGCGAAGATGAACGCGCTGCTCGAACCCGAGACCATCGAGGCGCTCTACGAGGCCTCGCAGGCCGGGGTCGAGATCGACCTCATCGTGCGCGGCCCGTGCGCGCTGCGCCCGGGCGTGCCCGGGCTGTCGGACAACATCCGCGTGCGCTCGGTGATCGGCCGCTTCCTCGAGCACCACCGCATCTTCCACTTCCACGCCGACGGCGCCGAGCACATGTACCTGTCGAGCGCGGACTGGATGGACCGCAACTTCTTCCGCCGCATCGAGATCGCCTTCCCGGTGCTCGACCCGCGCCTCAAGCGCCGCGTCATGAAGGAAGGCCTGCGCCCCTACCTCGGCGACAACTGCCAGGCCTGGGACATGCAGGCAGATGGCAAATACCGCCGCAAGCACCCGCGCAGCATCCGCCGCGCGGCGCAGCTCATCCTGCTGAAGGAGCTCGCGGCGAGCAGCTGAGGCGTCGATACGGGAAGGCGTGCTGCGCGAGTCGGCGATGGGGGGGCGCCGCTGAAGCGCTCGCCGGACCAAGCCCGATACTGCGCAAGCCCGCCGCAGGGCCGGGGGCGGCGCTCACTTGCGCTGAGCGTCGATGACGCCGGGCACCTCGCGCACCAGCGTGATCGCGCGCTGCACCTGCTTGATGCCGCCCACCTCCATGGTGAAGCGCATGTAGGCGGTGCCTTTCTTGGTGAGCGTGTTGACCGCGATGACGTTGAGCTTCTCGCGCGACAGCACCTCGGAGATGTCGCGCAGCAGTCCCTGGCGGTCGCTCGCCTGGACGTTGATGTCGACCTGGTAGAGCGCGTTGCGGGTGTCGTGCGCCTTCTCGCCCCACTCGGCCGGGATCACGCGCTCGGGGTGCTTGCGCGCGAGGTCCTGGAAGTCGGCGCAGTCGACGCGGTGGATCGAGATGCCGCGGCCGCGCGTGACGAAGCCCTCGATCGCATCCGGCGGCGCGGGCTTGCAGCAGCGCGACAGCGAGGTCATCAGCTTGCCCACGCCGACGATCAGGATCTTGTCCTGATTGTCGCCCGAGCGGCTGCGGCTGACCACGAACTCGGGTTCGGCCTCCGCCGCCGGCTCGGGGGCGCTGCCCTCGCGCAACGCGGTCTGCATCGCGCGCGGGCCCACCTCGCCACGCCCGGCGGCCAGGTACAGCGCCTCGGCGTTCTTGAAGCCGAGGCGCTCGGCCAGGCCGTCGATGTTGGCCTGGCCGTGGCCGTCGCGCTGCATCTCCTTGGTGACGAAGCTGCGCCCGCGCGAGAGGATCTCCTCCTCGTCCAGTTGTGCGAAGTACTGCTTGATCTTGCTGCGCGCACGCGAGGTGGCGACGTAGCCCTGGCGCGTGTCCAGCCAGTCGCGCGAGGGGCCGCCCTCCTTGGCGGTGACGATCTCCACCGTCTGCCCGCTCTCCAGCTGGGTATTGAGGGGTATGAGGTGGCCGTCCACCTTGGCGCCGCGGCAGTGGTGGCCGACGTCGGTGTGCAGGCGGTAGGCGAAGTCGACCGGCGTGGCGCCGCGCGGCAGATCGACCACCCTGCCCTGCGGCGTCAGCACGTAGAGCGTGTCGTCGAGCGAGGCGCGCTTGAGCTGCTCCACCCAGTGCGCCGCATCGGTAACCTCGTCGCGCCACGACAACAGGCTGCGCAGCAGCGCGATCTTCTCGTCGTAGTCGCCGCCCTGCCTGGCGCCTTCCTTGTAGCGCCAGTGCGCGGCCACGCCGAGCTCGGCGTGCTTGTGCATGTCGAAGGTGCGGATCTGCACCTCGAGCGCGCGCCCGTCGCCCGCCAGCACGGCAGTGTGCAGCGACTGATAGTTGTTGCCCTTGGGCTTGGTGATGTAGTCGTCGAACTCCTTCGCGATCGGCTGCCACATCTGGTGCACGATGCCCAGCACCGTGTAGCAGTCCTTGATCTCGGGCACCAGCACGCGCAGCGCGCGGATGTCGAAGACCTGCGAGAAGTCGAGCCGCTTCTTGCGCATCTTGTTGTAGATGCTGTAGATGTGCTTGGCGCGGCCGGTGATCTCGGCCTCGATTCCGACCGCGGCGAGCTCGCTCTTCAGGCGCTCGATGGAGTCGCGGATGAACTGCTCGCGCTCCACCCGACGCTCGTCGAGCATCCTCGCGATGCGCTTGTAGGTGTCGGGCTCGATGAAGCGGAAGGAGAGATCTTCCAGCTCCCACTTGATCTGCCACACCCCCAGCCGGTTGGCGAGCGGCGCGTAGATGTCCAGGCTCTCGCGCGCGACCTCGACGCGGGCCTCGCCCGGCAGGTCGGTGTAGAAGCGCAGGGTCTGGGTGCGCGAGGCCAGCCGCACCAGCACGACGCGGATATCCTCGACCATCGCCAGCAGCATCTTGCGCAGGACTTCGGTCTGCGCGCGGATCTCGGGCGCGCTCGCGCTGGTGGTGAGGCGGGTGAGCACGCGCAGGCCGTTGAGCTTGTGCAGGCCGCGCACCAGCGCGGTGATCGCCGGACCGAAGCGCGCCTCGATCTCCTCGGCGGGGGCCTCGAGTTCCTCCCAGGCTGCGAACAACAGCGCGGCCACGCGCGTCTCGGCGTCCAAACGCAGCGAGGCCGCGATCAACGCGGCACCGATCGCGTGCGTCCAGGTCGGCTCGCCGGTGCCGAGCACCTTGCCCTCGTAGAGGTCGGCGATCCATTCGAGCGCGGCTTCGATGTGCTCGCGTTCGGTCGGCTCCAGGCCGGCCGCGAGCAGATCGATCGGAGGGGCGGTGTCGCCCTGGGAGATGGCGTGGGTGACGGATACCATGGGTGCAATTATCCCACATCGGGCAGTCCATCGTGCTGCATGCCCGTGCTCGCAGCCCCTTCGCCGGGTGCGACTCCCCGGGTCAGCCGCGCCGGCGCGGCGTCTCGAAGGTGGTGAGCATGCCGCGCAGCAGGGCGACCTCCTCGCGCTCGAGGCGCACGCGGTTGAACAAGCGCCGCATGCGCGGCAACAGGCGCTTGGGGTTGGCAGGATCGTGGAAGCCGCTGGCGGTGACCGCACGCTCGAGGTGCGCCATGAAGCCCTCGAAGTCGGCATGCGTGGCCGGCTCGGGCTGCGGGTCGGCGGGCGCGGCGGCGTCGCCGAGCGCGGCCATGCGCAGCTCGTAGGCCAGCACCTGCACCGCCGCGCCGAGGTTCAGGGAGGAGAACCCGGCGTCGGTGGGGATGGTCACCGGCAGGCTGCACAAGGCGGCCTCCTCGTTGGTGAGCCCGCTGGTCTCGTTGCCGAACACCAGCGCGACGGCGCCGTCCTGCGTGCGCCGCACCAGCTCCAGCGCCGCGTCGCGCGCCTGCAGGCGCGGCAGCGAGAGTTCGCGCCGGCGCGCGGTCAGCGCCGCGGAAAAGACCGTGTCGGCGAGCGCCTCCTCCAGCGTGCCGACCACCCGCGCGGCGTCCAGCAGGTCGGCCGCGCCCGAGGCGCGCGCGGTGGCGACCTCGTCGGGAAAGGACTCGGGCGCGACCAGCCAGAGCTCGCGCAGGCCCATGGTCTTCATGGCGCGCGCGGCGGCGCCGATGTTGCCGGGATGGGTGGTACGGGACAGCACGACGCGGATGCGGTCGAGCGCGAGGGGGCGATTCATATTAAAATTCCGCGTTTTCCGAATTTGCCGGGCTGCCTGCCCGGAACGTGGCCCGGCGGTCGCGCGGCGGCTCGATGAAGCGGGCGGCGGCGGCGCGCCCGAGGCACGTGGCAGGCCCCGATTCTTTAACCGAGACCGCTCCGCATGCATCCCACCCTGAACATCGCCGTCAAGGCCGCCCGTCGCGCCGCGTCCGTCATCAACCGCGCGTCGACCCAGCTCGATCTGCTGACCGTCCAGTCCAAGTCGCCCAACGACTTCGTCACCGAGGTCGACCGCGCCGCCGAACAGGCGATCATCGAGGTGCTGCGCGACGCCTTCCCGGGGCACGGGATTCTAGCAGAGGAGTCCGGCGAGTCCGGACCCGAGAGCGAATACACCTGGATCATCGACCCGCTCGACGGCACCACCAATTTCATCCACGGCATGCCACAGTACGCGGTCTCGATCGCGCAGGCGAAGAACGGCGTGCTCGAGCACGCGGTGGTCTACGACCCCAACACCAACGAGATGTTCACCGCTTCGCGCGGCGCCGGCGCCTTCCTCAACGACCGCCGCATCCGCGTCTCGCGCCGCACCCGCCTCAACGAGGCGCTGATCGGCACCGGCTTCCCCTTCCGCCAGTTCGACCACGTCGACGCCTACCTGGCGATGTTCAAGGAGCTCACCCAGAAGACCGCCGGCATCCGCCGCCCGGGCGCCGCCTCGCTCGATCTCGCCTACGTGGCGTCCGGCCGCTTCGACGGCTTCTGGGAGATGGGCCTGTCGCCCTGGGACATGGCGGCCGGCGTGCTGCTGATCCAGGAGGCCGGCGGCCTGGTGTCCGACCTGTCGGGCGAAGCCAACTACCTCACCACCGGCAACCTGGTTGCCGGCACGCCGAAGATCTTCGGCCAGCTGCTGCCGATCATCCAGGCCTGGCGCCCGGCCAACCTGCGGGCCTGAGGACCGAGAAAACGCGGCCCGCTAGCCGGAACCCGGCGCGCGCAGGGTGAGCGTGTCGCCGCGCTGGGTAAACTCCAGGTGACGCAGCGCCGACATGCCGAGCAGCACCTCGTCGCCCTGCATGCCCGGGTTCAGGTGGCCGGCCACGTCGCGGAACTCGAAGGGGCCGAAGGCGAGGCGCGGGATGCGCGTCTGGCGCACCGTGACCGCGCCGTTGGCGGTCAGCACCGAGGCCGGCGCGCCCGCCTGCAGCCCAAGCTCCGCGGCGAGGCGCGCAGGGACCGACACCTGCGTCGCGCCGGTGTCGAGCAGCAGGCGCACCGGACGGCCGTTGATCTCGCCGGGCAGCAGGTAGTGCCCGGCGCGGTTGCGCTGCAGCACCAGCTCGCTGGCGCCGGGGGCGACCACGAGATTACGGTTGGGGTCCTCGCGGCGCTCGAGCGCGCCGTCGAAGCTCACCCAGCCCAGCGCGAGAAAGGCGAGCGTCGCCAGCAGGCCCAGCCTGCGGCCGATGCGGCGGGTGTCGGCGTCGGGTGTGTTCAAGTCGGTCTTTCCTTCGATCCACGGTGATAATCCTGCCTTTGCTGACGACAGCACGGCAACCGGGAGGTTTCTTCAGTTGGCAATCCGCAAGCCGCCCTTCGGCGACACGGCCATCCGCCCCGCCGCGCTGAGCGAGGCCGAGATCGGCGCCCACACTCCGATGATGCAGCAGTACCTCCGGATCAAGCAGCAGCATCCGGACACCCTGCTCTTCTACCGCATGGGCGACTTCTACGAGCTCTTCTTCGACGACGCCGAGAAGGCCGCGCGCCTGCTCGACATCACGCTCACCACCCGCGGCCAGTCGGGCGGCAAGCCGATCCGCATGGCGGGCGTGCCCTTCCACGCGGTCGAGCAATACCTCGCGCGCCTGGTCAAGCTCGGCGAATCGGTGGTGATCGCCGAGCAGGTGGGCGAGCCGGGCGCGAACAAGGGGCCGATGGAGCGCGCGGTGAGCCGCATCGTCACCCCCGGTACGCTCACGGACGCCGCGCTGCTCGACGACCGCCGCGACTCCTTGCTGCTCGCCGCCAGCCTGCACCGCGGCGTGCTCGGGCTGGCCTGGCTGAATCTCGCCAACGGCGACTTCCGCCTCATGCAGTGCCCATCGGACGCACTGCAGGCGCAGTTCGAGCGCCTGCGCCCGGCCGAGGTGCTGGTGCCCGACGGCCTCGCCCTGCCGCTCCTCGACACCCTCGCCCCCGCGCTGCGCCGCCTGGCCGACTGGCAGTTCGACGCCGAGACCGGCACGCGGCTGCTGACGACCCACTTCGGCACGCGAGACCTCGCCGGCTTCGGCGTCGAGGACCTGCCGGTGGCACTCGGCGCCGCCGCGGCCTTGTACGACTACGCCCAGGCCACCCAGCGCCAGACGCTCTCCCACGTCACCGGCCTCGTGGTCGAACGCGAGTCGGAATATCTGCGCCTGGACGCCGCAACCCGGCGCAACCTGGAGCTCACCGAGACCCTGCGCGGCGAGTCCTCGCCCACCCTGCTGTCGCTGCTCGATACCTGCGTGACCAGCATGGGTTCGCGCTGGCTGCGCCATGCGTTGCACCACCCGCTGCGCGAGCGCGCCGAGCCCGCCGCGCGCCATGCCGCGGTGGCGGAGCTGGTGGGTACGGTCGAAGGCGAGATGAGCGAGCACACCGGCGCAGCCCCCGGCGGCTTCGCGCTCGGTGGCCGCGACGGCCGCATCGCCTTCGCGGTGCGCAGCGCGCTGCGCGGCGTGGCCGACGTCGACCGCATCACCGCCCGCATCGCGCTGCGCAGCGCGCGCCC
>NZ_AMXD01000057.1 GCF_000310185.1 Thauera aminoaromatica S2
TTCCGGCTGCGGCTCGGGCACGGCTTCGGCTGGCGCCTGCGCAGCGGGCTCCGGCTCGGCAAGGGCCGCCGCCTCGGCGGCCGGCTGCGCAGGGGATTCGGGCAGCGCAGCGGGCTCGACGGGCTCTGCGGTCGCGTCGATCTCCGCCGCGTCGCGACGCGCAGCCTCGGCCACCGAGGCCTCCGCGGGCGCTTGCGGCGCCGGCGCGCCGGCGAGGTCTTCGGCGCGGACCTCGGAGGCGGTCTGCTCCTCGGCAGCCTGCTCGGCGGGCCTGGCCTCGTCGACAGACTTGCCGAACTTCTTCTTCAGGAAACCAAACATGAAACGCTCGGGTCAGAGGGGACGTTTTGCGTCGGCGCACGCGGCCCGGCAAGCATGGGCGCGCACCGCCGATCACGCTAAGATGCGGCTCCCCGGCACTGGCTGCGCCATGCGCAGCGGGCCTCGCGGAGTGCCGCGGATTCTAACAGATGCAGGACAACTCCATGTTTCGCCTCCCCCCCGCCCTCCGCCTCGCCCGCCTGCCCGGAAGCCGCCTCGCACGCGGGCTCCTCCTCGGCGCGACGCTCTCCGCCGCGCTCGCCCCGCCCGTCCTCGCCAACCCCTTCGAGACCACGCTCGCCAACGGCATGAAGCTGATCGTCAAGGAGGACCGCCGCGCCCCCTCGGTGGTGCACATGGTGTGGTACCGCACGGGTGCGATGGACGAGCCGGACGGCGTCTCGGGCGTGGCCCATGTGCTCGAGCACATGATGTTCAAGGGCACGAGGGAGGTCGGCCCGGGCGAGTTCAACCGCCGCGTGGCCGCCGTCGGCGGGCGCGACAACGCCTTCACCGGCAAGGACTACACGGCCTACTTCCAGCAGGTGCCGCCCGCCCACCTGCCGGCGATGATGGCGCTCGAGGCCGACCGCATGAAAAACCTCGTGCTCACCGACGAGGAGTTCGCGCGCGAGATCGAGGTGGTCAAGGAGGAGCGCCGCCTGCGCACCGACGACCAGCCGCGCGCGCTCGTGTTCGAGCAGCTGATGGCCACCGCCTACCAGGCCCACCCCTACCGCCGCCCGGTGATCGGCTGGATGCCCGACCTCGAGGCCATGCGGCCGGAAGACGCGCGCACCTGGTACCGGCGCTGGTACGCGCCCAACAACGCGTACCTGGTGGTCGTGGGCGACGTCGACCACCGCGAGGTGTTCCGCCACGCCGAGCAGACCTACGGCGCCCTCCCCGCCGGCGAGCTGCCCGCCCGCCGCATCTCCCCCGAACCGGCGCAACGCGGCCCGCGCGCCTCGACGGTGAAGGCCCCCGCCGAGCTGCCCTATCTCGCCATGGCCTGGCACGTGCCCGCGCTGCGCGATCCCGCCAACGACCGCGAGGCCTTCGCGCTCGACGTGCTCGCCGCCGTGCTCGACGGCTACGACGGCGCCCGCCTCACCCGCGGCCTGGTGCGCGACCAGCGCATCGCGGTCAGCGTCGGTGCCAGCTACGACACCGGCAACCGCGGCCCGGCGCTGTTCTACCTGCACGGCGTGCCCGCCGCCGGCACCAGCCCGGAGGCGCTCGCCGAGGCCTTGCGCGCCGAGCTGCGCCGTATCGCCGACGAAGGCATCAGCGCCGCGGAGCTCGCGCGCGTGAAGACGCAGGCGATCGCCGCCCAGGTATATAAGCGCGACTCGCTGATGGGCCAGGCGATGGAGATCGGCCACCTCGAATCCGCGGGCCTGTCCTGGCGCGACGAGGACAGGCTGCTCGATGGCCTGCGCGCGGTCACCGCCGAGGAGGTGCAGGCGGTAGCAAAGCGTTACTTCGACGACGCCAGCCTCAACACCGCCCGCCTCGATCCGCAGCCGCTCGGCGACAAGCGCCCGCGCTCGTCCTTCGCCGCCCCGCGCCACTGAAGCGCAACGCCCACGAAATGCCCGCCATGACCGCAGAAACCCCCAGCCTCGAGCGCTCCCCCACCCGCCCCCGCCGCCTCCATCTCCTGCGCACCGCCGCGTTCGTACTTGGTGCCGGCGCGGCGGCCGGCGCGCTCGCCGCCCCCGAGATCGTCGAATGGACCGCGCCCACCGGCGCGCGGGTGCACTTCGTCGAGAGCCGCGCGCTGCCGCTGGTCGACATCCAGATCTCCTTCGCTGCCGGCGGCGCGCTCGACCCCGAGGGCAAGGCCGGGCTGGCGAGCATGACCCAGGCCCTGCTCGACGCCGGCGCCGGCGGGCTCGACGAGCAGACCATCGCCGACCGCAAGGCCGATCTCGGCATCGAGCTCTCCGGCGGCACCGACAACGACCGCGCCAGCATGGCGCTGCGCAGCCTGTCCTCGCCCGCCGAGCTCGACGCCGCAGTCGAGCTCGCCGCCACCCTGCTCGCCCGCCCCGACTTTCCCGCCGCGGTGCTCGAGCGCGAGCGCAGCCGCGCGATCGCCGGCCTGCGCGAGGCGCTGACCAAGCCCGCCACGCTCGCCGCGCGCCAGTTCAACGCCGCGCTCTACGCCGGCCACCCTTATGGCCACGACAGCACGCCGGAGTCGCTCGCCGCGATCGGGCGCGACGACCTGGTCGACTTCCATCGCCGCCACTACGGCGCCAACCGCGCCACGGTAGCGATCGTCGGCGACGTGGACCGCGCCGCCGCCGAGCGCATCGCGGTCCGCCTCACCGCGGGCCTGCCCGCGACGCAGGCCGCCATGCCGCTGCCGGCGCCCGCGCCCACCACGGCCCGGACCTTGCGCATCCCGCACCCCTCGGCGCAGGCCCACATCCTCGTCGGCCAGCCCGGCATGGCGCGCGAGGACGCCGACTACTTCCCCTTGCTGGTGGGCAACTACGTGCTCGGCGGTGGCGGCTTCGTGTCGCGGCTGACCGCCGAGGTACGCGAGAAGCGCGGTTTTGCCTACAGCGTGTACAGCGCGCTGTCGCCACAGCAGGTCGCCGGCCCCTTCCAGATCGGCCTGCAGACGCGCGGAAGCCAGGCCGAGGAAGCGCTCGCGGTGGTGCGGGCGACGCTCGCGGGCTTCCTCGCCGACGGCCCCAGCGCCGAGGAGTTGCAGGCCGCCAAGGACAACCTGATCAATGGCTTCGGCCTGCGCCTCGACTCCAACGCCAAGCTGCTCGACTACGTGTCGATGATCGGCTTCTACCGCCTGCCGCTCGACTGGCTGGAGCGCTACCCGCAGCAGGTCGCCGCGGTCGACGTCGCCGCGGTGCGCGCGGCCTGGCAACGCCGCATCCGCCCGGAACAGCTCGTCACCGTGATCGCCGGCGGCGACGGCGACCGTCCCGCGGCGGCGGGTGCGTCCACCACGCCCCCCGCGGAAGCCGCGCAGTGAGCCGGGTCCGCATCGTCGGCGGACAGTGGCGCTCGCGCCTGCTCGACGTGGCCTCGGTGTCAGGCCTGCGCCCGACGCCCGACCGCGTGCGCGAGACCCTGTTCAACTGGCTGGGCCAGGACCTCGACGGCCACGCCTGCCTGGACCTCTTCGCCGGCACCGGCATCCTCGGCTTCGAGGCCGCCTCACGCGGCGCCGCCCGCGTCGTCCTGGTCGAGCACGACGCGCGCGCGCTCGACGCACTGCACAAGGCGGCAAAGACCCTACAGGCGGCGCAAGTAGAGATCGTGCGCGGCGATGCGGTAAGATTCGCGCAATCCACGCCGCAGCGTTTCGACGGCGTGTTCCTCGATCCGCCCTACAAGCAGGGCTGGATCGAGCGGGTGTCGCCTTGGCTGGACCGGCTGGTCCGTCCCGAGGGATGGCTCTATGTCGAATCCGAAGTCGCCGTGGACAGCCTCGGCGCATGGCGCGCGGTCAAGCAGGGCCGCGCCGGGCAGGTCCATTTCCATCTCATGCGCAGGAGCGAGGAATGAAGGAAGCGATCGCGGTCTATCCGGGCACCTTCGACCCGTTCACCCGCGGCCACGAGGATCTCGTGCGGCGCGCCTCGATCCTGTTCGAGAAGGTCGTCGTCGCGGTCGCGCGCAGCAACAGCAAGAACCCGATCTTCGGACTGGAGGACCGGGTCGACATCGCACGCGATGCCGTCTCAGCCTTTCCCAACGTCGAAGTGGTCGGCTTCGACTGCCTGCTGATGGAATTCCTCCAGCAGCAGGATGCGCGCGTGATCATCCGCGGGCTGCGTGCGGTATCCGACTTCGAATACGAATTCCAGATGGCAGGGATGAACCGCAAGCTTTATCCGGACGTCGAGACGGTGTTCCTGACGCCCGGTGAAGAATTCATGTTCATCTCCGCCACGATGGTGCGGGAGATCGCCCGCCTCGGCGGCGACGTGAGCAAGTTCGTGCAGCCCAGGGTGCTCGCACGGCTGCAGGAAAGACTCAAATCAAAGTAAACGCAAGGAAGCGAAGACCATGGCTCTGATGATTACCGACGAATGCATCAACTGCGACGTCTGCGAACCGGAGTGCCCCAACGGCGCCATCTACCAGGGCGAAGAGATCTATGAGATCGACCCCAACAAGTGCACCGAGTGCGTCGGCCACTTCGACGAGCCGCAGTGCCAGCAGGTGTGCCCGGTGGACTGTATCCCGCTCGACCCCAAGCGCGAGGAGACCAAGGACCAGCTGATGGCCAAGTTCCTCAAGCTGACCGGCAAGGCCTGATCACACCCGGCGGGAGCCCATCCCGCCGCACGAGACGACGGGGGCGGCCATCGGCGCGCCCCCGTCCGCTTTATTGCATGCGCGCGCCGCTCAGGCGGCCGCACGCACGCCCGTCACAGGCGTGTTGGCGGGCACGTCGAGCGCGTCGGCGACCGCGGCCTCGAGGTTGTCGAGCTCGTCCAGCAGCGCGCGCAGCGCCTCCTCGCCCTGCATCAACTCCTCCACGCGGCTCTCCAGCGTGTCGGTGGCCTCGTGGATGCGCTTGACGCTCTCGAGCCGGCGCTTGAGCTGGATCTGGTACTCGCGCACCTGGGTCTCCAGCGGCGACATCACCGCGCGCAGCCACTGCTCGACGTCGCGGTTGGCGAGCTCGAAGGTCTGGCGCGCCTGCACCGCGACGGTCTCGAAGAACTTCTGCGTGAGCGCGTGCTTCTCGGTGGTGACCAGGGTCAGCGCGGTGTTGATCTGGCGGTTGAAGGCCGTCTCCAGGCGCTCGAGCTCCTTCTCGTAGCGCAGCGTCGAGAAGCCTTCGGGTGCGGTGAGCTTGAGGCCGTGCTCGACGCTGAAGCGCTTGTACATGGCGTCGAGCATGCGGGTGATCTCGCCGATCTCCTCGGTAGAGCGCTGCAGGTTGCCACGCAGGCTGCGGAAATAGCCCTGCATGGCGTTGCGCAGCCCGCGCGTGAAGCTGGATTCGAGCATCGCCTCGCGCGTGCGCCGCGTCTCGTCGCGCACCGCGTCCAGGCCCATGTGCGCGAACAGGTTGTTGGCGAGGTCGGTGAACACCGTACGCACCGCGTAGTACTTCTGCAGACCCTGCTCGAACTCCTCCTTCTCGCTGCGGATCTTGCGCATCATGTATTCGATGACGCTCTGGTTCTTGCCGCGCAGGTCGGTAAGTTCCTGGAGCTGTTCGCGCAAGCCGGCCAGGCGCGCCTCGAGCAGGCTGCGCGTGGCGGCGGCGACCTCGGCGGACTCGGCGAGGATGTCCTCGCGCACGATCTCCTGCTTGGCGGGCAGCAGCCCCTCGGCGAGCGCACGCTCGAGCTGTGGCACACGGCTGCGCGCGAGCAGGGCCTCGTCGCCCTGGATGCGCGCCACCAGGCCCTTCTGCGCCGACACCGGGAACACTGCGGCGGGCTCGACGCCGAGGGTCGCGGCGACCGAGTCGACCTGGCGGCCGATCTCGGCTTCGATGCGCGCTTCGTCGCGCAGCCCGTCCCACAGCCCGTCGATCTTGTTGAGCACGACCAGGCGCCCGCGCTGGCGCTCGCTGCCAGCCTGCACGTAGTTGCGCCACACCGCGAGATCGCTCTGGGTGACGCCGGTGTCGGCGGCGAGGATGAACAGCACCGCGTGCGCATTCGGCAGCATCGACAGGGTGAGCTCGGGCTCGGCGCCGATCGCATTGAGGCCCGGCGTGTCGAGCACCACCAGGCCCTGCTCGAGCAGGGGATGCGGGAACTGGATGACGGCATGGCGCCAGCGCGGGATCTCGATGCGACCCTCGGCATCGGGACGGATGCCGTCGTCCCCTGCGGCATCGACGCGGAAGCCGAGCGCCTGCGCTTCGGCGACCTCGACCCGCTCGGTCTCGCCCACGCGCGCGAGCGCGGCCTGCAGGCCGGGGGCGTCGACCGCGTCAAGCGCGATCACGGTCCATTCTTCGGGATAGCGCTTGAGCTCGCTCACCGGCGTCTGTCGCGCGCGGCTGCGGATCGGCAGCAGACGCAGCTCGGGCTGCGCCCCCTTCTGCCACTGCAGCTCGGTCGGGCACATCGTGGTGCGGCCCGCGCTGGAGGGCAGGATGCGGTCGCCGTGGTCGGCGAAGAAAATCGCGTTGATGAGCTCGGATTTGCCACGCGAGAACTCGGCGACGAAGGCCACCGTGAGCTTGTCGTCGCGCAGGCGGTCGAGCAGGTATTGCAGGCGCATGTCCGCCTGGGCGTTGCCCACGTCGTTGCGCGCCAGCCACGCGCGCAGGCGGGCCACCGCGTCGCTGGCGTGGCCGCGCCAGCGGCTGTAGGCGGAAAACTGTTCGGTGAGATCGGTCATCGGCGTGCTCGTCCGGCAGGCGGGGGGGCGTCGGGCGCGCGCGAGGGCAAGGCCTCGCCGGCCCGCAGCGCAGAACATTATTCACCATAACCCGCTTCGCGGTTCGCGAGCGTGCCAAATTGCACGCCGCCTGCATGCCCCCCACCGGGGCATCGCCGTCCTTTCAGCTGCGGCGCTGGCAGCGCGGACAGAAGAAGCTCGCGCGTTGGGCGCTGACGATGCGCCGCACCGGCGTGCCGCACACCCGGCAGGACTCGCCGTCGCGACCATAGACGAAGTACTGCTGCTGGAAATAGCCTGGCCGGCCGTCGCCGCCGACAAAGTCGCGCAGCGTGCTGCCGCCGGCCGCGATCGCGGCGGCGAGCGTCTCGCGCACACAATCGACCAGGCGCGCGCAGCGTCGCGGCCCGAGCCGGCCGGCGGGCTCGAGCGGATGGATGCGGGCGCGGAAGAGGCTCTCGGAGGCGTAGATGTTGCCCACGCCGACGAGCTTGCGGCTGTCCATCAGCACATGCTTGATCGGCGCGCGCAGACCGCGCGTGATGCGCAGCAGCCAGTCGGCGTCGAAGCCGTCGCCGAGCGGCTCCGGCCCCAGGCCGGCGAGCAGCGGATGCGCCGCCACGTCGCCGGGCTGCCATACCACCATGCCGAAGCGGCGTGGGTCGCGCAGACGCAGCGCGCACTCGCCGAAGACAAAATCGACGTGGTCGTGCGCGCCCGCCGGCTCGGCCGCCGCGACCACGCGCAGGCTGCCCGACATCCCGAGATGCACGATCACCGTGCCCGCGGGAAAACGCAGCAGCAGGTACTTGGCACGCCGGTCGACCGCCTCGAGCCTGGCGCCCTCGATGTGCGCGGGCAGGTCGGCGGGCACCGCCACGCGCAGGCGCGGATTGCGCACCACCAGCCGGCTCAGGCTGCGGCCCTGGACGTGCGGCCGGATTCCACGGCAGGTGGTCTCGACTTCGGGCAGTTCGGGCATCGGGAAAGGAATCCGTGGGCTGCCCGCGCGCGGGCGCACACGGGGAACGGGTTGCGGCAGGGGCGGCGATCTGCCTACCATGGCATGAACCGAATTGTAGCCGAGCACTCGAAGCTTTCGCGGCACCCCCCGGCGGGTGCCAGGCGTTTCTTGCGCCGCGGCTCTGGCGCAACCCATCGAAGGTCCCGGAATTCCTCCCATGAAAACCCAGCTCGCCCGCATCGCCCGCTCCCTCTGCCTGGCCTTCGCGCTCGGCGCCGGCGGGGTCGCGACGGCGGCCAGCGGCGAGGCCGGCGAGGGCAACCTGCCCGCGCAGGAACTCACGCCGCGCACGCTGTACCACTTCCTGCTCGCCGAGATCGCCGGCGCGCGCGGCCAGATCGGCCTGTCGGCACAGCTCTATCTCGACCTCGCGCGCAGCACGCGCGACCCGCGCATCGCCCGCCGCGCCACCGAGATCGCGATGTACTCGCGCAACCTCGTGATGGCGCGCGGCGCCGCGGAGATCTGGACCGAGGTCGCCCCCGACTCGGACGAGGCGCGCCGGGTACTCGCCGGGCTGAGCGGCGCCGGCCGCGGCGAGGACATCAACCTCGAGGCCATCCAGTTCCAGCTCGCGCGCGTGCTCGCGCAATCGAACGGCCGCCTCGCGCAGAACCTGCTGAGCCTCGGCCATACCCTCGCCCGCGTACCCGACAAACAGGCGGTGCGCGGCATCGTGATGCGCCTGACCGAACCCTACGTCGAGATGCCCGAGGCGCACATCGCCCGCGCGCAGGCGGCACAGGCGGTCGAGGACAGGATGGGCGCGCTCGCTGCGGTGGATCGCGCCCTCGAGCTGCGCAGCGGCTGGGAACCCGCGGTGCTGCTGAAGGTGCAGATCCTCCAGCAGGCAGGCGCGCACACGGAGGCCCTGCGCGTGCTCGAGGCCGAGGCCGCGCGCGCGCCGGCGAGCCGGTCGCTGCGCCTGGCGAAGGCGCGTGCGCTGGTGAGCGCGCAGCGCTTCGGCGAGGCACGCGCGGCCTTCAACCAGTTGCTCGAAGCCTCGCCGCAGGATCCCGAACTGCTCTATGCGGTGGGCCTGCTGTCGATGCAGCTCGAGGACTTCGCCGCGGCCGAGCTGCACTTCGCACGCGCGCTCGCCGCGGAGCACCCGCAACCCGACCTCATCCGCCTTCACCTGGGCCAGATCGCCGCCGACCGCGGCGAGGGCGAGCGCGCACGCAAGTGGTTCGGCGAGATCGAGAGCGAGGACCTCCGTCCCGAGGCGGACATCCGCAGCGCCCTGAGCCTCGCGCACGAAGGACGCATCGAAGAGGCGCGCGCCCTGTTACGCAACGACGTCGAGGATCCCGACCTCGCCCGCCGCTACCTGCTCGCCGAGGCGCAGATCCTGCGCGACGCCGAGCGTCCGACCGAGGCCCTCGCGCTGCTCGATGCCGCCCTGCGCGAGAACCCCGAAGACACCGGCCTGCTCTACGAGGCCGCCATGCTCGCCGAGCGCATCGGTCGCATGGACCTGCTCGAAGCGCGCCTGCGCCGCGTGCTCGAGCTGCAGCCCGATCATGCGCATGCGCTCAACGCGCTCGGTTATTCGCTCGCCGACCGCGGCCTGCGCCTGGACGAAGCCGAGGCGCTGATCGCACGCGCGCATGCGCTCATGCCGCAAGACCCCTTCATTCTCGACAGCCTCGGCTGGGTGCGCTTCCGCCGCGGCGATCAGGTCGGCGCGCTCGTCCACCTGGAGCGCGCCTATGGCATGCGCAAGGACGCCGAGATCGCCGCCCACCTCGGCGAGGTGCTATGGACACTCGGCCGTCGGGACGAGGCCCGACGGATCTTCGCCGAGGCGCTCGCAGCCCACCCCGACAACCGTCTGCTGACGGACACCGGCCGCCGACTGGGCATCCAGTGAGCCGACGCCCCCCGCATCGCTCGCAAGGCCTGCGCCGGACCCTGCTGGGCGGCGCCTGCGCACTGCTGCTTGCGGCATGCACGCCGACGCTGGTGCGCGACGGCGCTCAGCCCGCCGCGCGTCCCTTCCTGCCCGCGTTCGCGGTCGAGGGGCGGCTGTCGGCCACCGACGGCCGTAATGCGGCGAGCGGGCGCTTCGAATGGGTGCATGACGACGAGCAGGACCGCCTCACCTTGTTCAGCCCCCTCGGCCAGGTCGTCGCCCTGCTCGAGGGCGATCCTGCGGGCGCCAGCCTGGAGGCTGCAGACGGCAGCCGGCGCGAGGCCGCCGACGTGGACGCGCTGCTGCCCGAGGCGCTCGGCGTCGACCTGCCCGCCGCGCGCCTGCCGCGCTGGATCCAGGCCGCCCCGGCGGCCGACGCCGAGGTGCGCATCCTCGACGCCGCCGGTCGTCCGCAGCTCGTCTTCGACCAGGGCTGGCGCATCGACTACGCCGGCTATGCCGACGACACCGCCGCGGCCGCACCGCAACGCCTCGAAATCTCGCGCGGCGATGCCCGCGTGCGTCTGATCATCGATTCATGGACCGCCCTGCCCTGAACACCCTGCACACCCCCGACTGCAGCGATCCCGCGCGACTGGCCGCCTGCCCCGCGCCGGCCAAGCTCAACCTCTTCCTCCACGTCGTCGGCCGCCGCGCCGACGGCTACCACCTGCTGCAGACCGCATTCCGCCTGCTCGACTGGGGCGACACGATCGACTTCGCCGTACGCACGGACGGCGCGATCCACCGCCGCAACGAGGTGCCCGGCGTACCCGAGGCCGCGGACCTGGTGGTGCGCGCCGCCCGCCTGCTGCAGGCGCACACCGGCTGCGCGCTCGGCGCCGACATCACGGTGCACAAGGTGCTGCCGATGGGCGGCGGGATCGGGGGCGGCAGTTCGGACGCGGCGACCACGCTGATCGCGCTCAACCGCCTTTGGGGCACCGGGCTGTCACGCGCGCAACTCCAGGCGCTCGGGCTGCAGCTCGGCGCCGACGTGCCGGTGTTCGTCTACGGCCGCGACGCCTTCGCCGAAGGCGTGGGCGAGGCGCTGCAGGCGCTCGAACTGGCGCCGGCCTGGTACGTGGTGATCTCGCCCGGGGTCCAGGTGCCGACCGCCGAAATTTTTTCGGCGAGGGACTTGACGAGAAATACGCCCCCCATCAGAATGGCGGACTTCGCAGCAAGCACTACGCGAAACGACCTGCAGCCGGTTGCGTGCAGTCGCTACCCCGAAGTCTTGCGTGTGATCGAGTGGCTGGATGTGCATGCACCGGCCCGCATGACAGGCTCGGGCGCCTGCGTGTTCGCGGAAGTCTCCTCGGAAGAAGAGGCCGACCGCATCACGAAAGATTGTCCGCCACGCTGGAAGGCTTGGAAGGCGCGCAGCATCGCTCGCCATCCGCTTTACGAGTGGTTACAATAGCGCCCGCGCAGCACTCGACGCGCAGCGAAAAAGGTTTCTTGGGGAGTCGCCAAGTCGGTTAAGGCACCGGATTTTGATTCCGGCATTCGAGGGTTCGAATCCTTCCTCCCCAGCCATACAACGACGGGCAGACCATGGGTCTGCCCGAGTCGTTTTTACGCGCCGAATATTCGCTCGTCGTTCCTTACGGCACTCGGAGTAGCAGAAATGCCCCACGGCAGCCTGATGGTCTTCACCGGCAACGCCAACCCCAAGCTTGGCGCCGACGTGACGCGACGCCTGGGGATCTCCCTCGGCTCGGCCACCGTCGGCCGCTTCTCGGACGGCGAGGTCAATGTCGAACTGCTCGAGAACGTGCGCGGCAAGGACGTCTTCGTCCTGCAGCCCACCTGCTCCCCGACCAACGACAATCTGATGGAACTGCTGGTGCTGGTCGACGCCCTCAAGCGCGCCTCCGCCGGCCGCATCACCGCCGCCATCCCCTATTTCGGCTACGCCCGCCAGGATCGCCGCCCGCGCTCGGCGCGCGTGCCGATCACCGCCAAGGTGGTCGCCAACATGCTGCAGGCGGTGGGCGTCCAGCGCCTGCTGACCATGGACCTGCACGCCGACCAGATCCAGGGCTTCTTCGACATCGCGGTCGACAACGTGTACGCCGCGCCGGTGCTGCTCGCCGACCTCGACAAGCAGAAGTACGACGACCTGCTCGTCGTCTCGCCCGACGTCGGCGGCGTGGTGCGCGCGCGCGCCTTCGCCAAGCGCATGGAGTGCGACCTGGCGATCATCGACAAGCGCCGCCCCAAGGCCAACGTCTCCGAGGTGATGAACATCATCGGCGAGGTCGAGGGCCGCACCTGCGTGATCATGGACGACATCGTCGACACCGCCGGCACCCTGTGCAAGGCTGCCGCCGCGCTCAAGAAGCACGGCGCCAAGCGTGTGCTGTCCTACTGCACCCACGCGGTGCTGTCGGGCGCGGCGGTCTCGCGCATCAACGAGTCCGAGCTCGACGAGCTGGTCGTCACCGACACCATCCCGCTGCGCGACGACGCCAAGGCGTGCCCGCGCATCCGCCAGATCTCGGTGGCCTCGCTGCTCGCCGACACCATCCTGCGCATCAGCAACGAGGAGTCGGTCTCCTCGCTGTTCATGGAATAAGGCTTTCGCCCTTCCGACCCCGCGTCGGACGGGCATCCACCGTCTCCGCCTGGTCGCGGGCAGGGACAACCCACTCAGGAGCATCACATGCAAATCGAATTCAAGGCCACCAAGCGTGACGCGCAGGGTACGGGTGCGAGCCGCCGCCTGCGTCGCGCCGGCCGGATCCCGGGCATCCTCTACGGCGGTGCGGGCGAAACCCAGCCGGTGTCGATGGACCACAACGAACTCTACCACCTGCTGCGCAAGGAAGCCTTCCACGCTTCCGTGCTCTCGATCGAGGTCGATGGCGCCAAGCAGAACGCCGTGCTGCGCGACGTGCAATGGCACCCGTTCAAGCAACAGGTGCTGCACCTCGACTTCCAGCGCATCGCCGCGGGCGAGAAGATGCACCTGAAGGTGCCGCTGCACTTCGTCGGCGCCGACGTCGCCCCCGCCGTCAAGCTCGGCGGCTGCATGATCTCGCACACCATCAACGAACTCGACGTGCAGTGCCTGCCCACGGACCTGCCCGAGTTCATCGAGGTCGACCTGTCGGCGCTGGAAGCCGGCCAGTCGGTGCACGTCTCGCAGATCAAGCTGCCGGCCGGCGTCGAGCTGGTGCAGCACGGCGAAGGCGACCCGGTGGTCGCGACCGCGCTGCAGGTGAAGGGTGCCGCCGAAGCCGAAGGCGAAGGCGAGCAGGCCTGATCGCCCGGCCCGGATGCAGGAGACCGACGACCGATGAGCAACGCCGCCGCGCGTCCGCCCCGTCTGATCGTCGGCCTCGGCAATCCGGGCGCCGAATACTCCGAAACCCGGCACAACGCCGGGTTTTGGTTTTGCGAGCGGCTCGCCGACCAGCTCGGCGCGCGCTACTCGTTCGAGTCGCGGTTCCATGGCCTGGTGGCCAACGCGCGTGAAGCGGGCATGTGGCTGCTGATGCCGCAGACCTTCATGAACCGCTCCGGCCAGGCGATCGGTGCGCTCGCGCGCTTCTACCGCATCGAACCGGCCGAGATCCTCGTCGTGCACGACGAGCTCGACATCCCCCCCGGCCAGCTGCGCCTCAAGTTCGGTGGCGGCCTCGGCGGCCACAACGGCCTCAAGGACACCTCCGCCCACCTCGGCACCAACGACTACTGGCGCCTGCGCATCGGCATCGGCCATCCGGGCGACCGCAACGAGGTGGTGAACTTCGTGCTCAAGCCCGCGCGGCGCGAAGAACAGCAGCAGATCGACGAAGCGCTCGACAAGGCGCTCGCGGTCTGGCCGCAGATCGTGCGCGGCGAGCTCAATGCCGCGGCGACCCGGCTCAACGTACGTCCCGCGCCGCCCAAGCCCCCGAAGCCTCCCAAGACCCCCAGGCCCGCGCAACCCGACGCCGGCACGGAACCGCCCGCGACGGACGGCTCCGCCGCCTGATCCCGCTCAGCAGCCCACCGCCGCCAGCGCGCGCAGCGGCCCGACCGCGCGGATCGCCTCGATCTGCTCGCGATGGCGTGTGTACAGCGTGCCACCGAAGCACACCGCGCTCATCGAGATCCCCTCGAAGTGCTCCCGGCTGCGCGGAATCGCCAGCAGCCAGCCATCGCCCGCGAGCAGGTTGAAGGGTGGCAGCAGCCCGTCCTCCCCCACTCCCAGGCCGAGCTCGGCACACGCACGCTCGAAGCCGGCCTGCAGGCTGTCGGCCGCCGTCTCCACCGCCTCGCCGCGACCGCAGCGCACGCGCACGAAGCAATGCCGCATCGGCAGCGCCGGATGCGTCGCCATCCCCTGCTCCGCCAGCCCTGCGGGCAGCCCGGGCGCGAACAGCCGCAGGCTGGCGTTGCCGGCATCGTCGGGCATCCACTGCACGTGCTTGTGGCGCTGGCTCGCCCCCGCAGCGGTGCCGCCGTTGTAGAGCCCGATCCCGCCCGCCTCGCCCATCAGCTCGGCGAGCGCGGCAAAGTCGCTGCGCGCGAGCGGCCGCAGCTGCTCCTCGAACTCCCGCCGCGCCAGCACCAGGTGGCGCGCGCACAGGGGGAACTTGTTCAGGATCGCCACATGGGCATCACCCACCCGTCCGACGGTGAGCGCCGGGTCGGGATTCAGGAAAGGATTGAAGTTCGGATCGCGCGGCCCGCCGGGGATCGCCACCGTCCTGTCGTCCTTGGTCACCTTGTCATTGACCACCCCACCTTGCACGCCTTCGGCCTTGCCCGCCCTGTCGCCAGCGGCGTCGGCCTGCGCCGGCGCGGCGCTCCTGCTCGCATCCTTGGCCGCGAGCGAGGACACCCAGCGCACGATGAAGCGCATGCCCGCGTCTTCCATTTCGACCTGCTCGGCCTGCACCGGCACCAGCGCCCCCGACGCCAGCGCCGCGTTGCTGCACGCATCGATCGCCTCGATCCAGTTGATGCTCATCCCTTCTCCTCCGGTGTGTTTTTGGGCAAATGCAGGATGGGCGATTGTAGGCCGGCAGCGAACCGAATGGCTCCTGGCCGGAAATGGCGAGGATGGCCGCAGGAGCCGCGACGACGCGGTCGGCCAGGCCACGGTGGATGCGGAGGTGGCGATCGCGACTCGCGTCGCTCCTACGGAAACCGGCACGGCTGCGGAAATGCACGAAGAGATCGTGCCCCGCCCCGGCCCCGCGGTCGGATCGAAGCCGCACCCAACCACGGCACCCCACCGCCTCCCTACCCCGCAGTCCGCGCACGGCGCGACCCCGCGCCCGCTTTGGAGCCCTACCCCGCGACACGGTACAATCCCCGGCTTTCCATACCGGATCAAGGCCGTAGCCCCCGATGCGGCGACGCAGCCCCCGGAACGATCAAGGATTCACATGAGCCTGAAATGCGGAATCGTCGGCCTGCCCAACGTCGGCAAGTCGACCCTCTTCAACGCGCTGACCAAGGCCGGCATCCAGGCCGAGAACTACCCCTTCTGCACCATCGAGCCCAACGTCGGCATCGTCGAGGTGCCGGATCCGCGCCTGGCCGCGCTGTCCGAGATCGTCAAGCCGCAGAAGATCCAGCCCGCCATCGTCGAGTTCGTCGACATCGCCGGCCTGGTTGCCGGCGCCTCCAAGGGAGAAGGCCTGGGCAACCAGTTCCTCGCCAACATCCGCGAGACCGACGCCATCGTGCACGTCGTGCGCTGCTTCGCGGACGACAACGTGATCCACGTCTCCGGCAGTGTCGACCCGATCCGCGACATCGAGGTCATCGACACCGAGCTCGCCCTCGCCGACATGGCCACCGTGGAGAAGGCGCTCAACCGCTACAAGCGCCCTGCCGCCTCGGGTGACAAGGAGGCCAAGATCCTCGTCGCCGTGCTCGAGAAGTGCTTCGCCCAGCTCGACCAGGGCAAGGCCGTGCGCGCGCTCGACCTGTCGAAGGAAGAATGGGCCAGCCTCAAGCCCTTCTGCCTGATCACCGCCAAGCCGGTGCTCTACGCCGCCAACGTCGCCGAGGACGGCTTCGAAAACAACCCGCACCTCGACGCCGTGCGCGCCCACGCCGCCGCCGAGGGCGCCGAAGTGGTCGCGCTGTGCGCCGCGATCGAGGCCGAGATCGCCGACCTCGAGGACGCCGACAAGAAGGAATTCCTCGAGACCATGGGCCTGGAAGAACCCGGCCTCGACCGCCTGATCCGCGCCGGCTACAAGCTGCTCGGCCTGCAGACCTACTTCACCGCCGGCGTCAAGGAAGTGCGCGCGTGGACCATCCACGTCGGCGACACCGCCCCGCAGGCCGCCGGCGTCATCCACACCGACTTCGAGCGCGGCTTCATCCGCGCCCAGACCATCGCCTACGACGACTTCATCCAGTACAAGGGTGAGGCCGGCGCCAAGGAAGCGGGCAAGATGCGCGCGGAAGGCAAGGAATACGTGGTCAAGGACGGCGACGTGCTGAACTTCCTGTTCAACGTCTGACCGGCGCCCCCTTCGGCGTCGAGGAAGTCGGCGGAGGCTGGCGGCTGTGCGCCCGCCGTCGGCGGCAGCGCAATGGTGACCGGCGCCACCATGCCGGCACGGATGAGCAAACTCGAACGCATGGGGGGCAGCGAAGGCGCCGCTCAGGGCAGCAGGTTCTTGTAGATGCGCCCGTTCTTCATGATGAGGACGAAGCTCGACTCGGGACGCTTGATGAGCGACAGGTCCGCCGTCGGGTCGCCATCGACCAGCAACAGGTCGGCGAGCGCGCCCTCGGCGACGACCCCGAGCGGCTTGCGATACGGGTTGCGCTCGCCGGTAAGCTCGAGCAGGGCGCCGTTGTTGCCGGTCGCGATCTGCAGCACCTCGCCGGGGGGATACCAGCGCTCGAGCGAGACCAGGCGTGCGTTCTGCACCTCTCCGTTGTCCCCCGAGAACAGGATGTCGGTGCCGAAGGCCACCTTCACCGCGTGCTTGCGCGCCAGTGCGTAGGCGCGATCGGTGCCGGCCGCCACCATCAGTTGCTTGACCCGGTTGGCCCCGGCCTGCGGGTTGGCGAGCTCGTTGTCGAGGAAGGGCTGGAGCGACCACCAGATCCCCTTCTGCGCCATCAGCCTGACCGTCTCCTCATCGACCAGCTGGCCGTGCTCCACCGCCTTGACCCCGGCCTCGATGGCGACCTGAACCGCACGGCTGGTGTAGGCGTGCACCGTAACGTAAGTGCCCCAGTTCTCTGCCGCAGCCACTGCGGCGCGGATCTCGTCCTGGGTGTATTGGGTGGCGTCGATCGGGTCGTAGATCGACGTCACCCCACCGCCAGCCATCAGCTTGATCTGCGTCGCGCCGAGCATCAGCTGTTCGCGGGTGCGCCGCAGCACCTCGTCGGCGCCATCGGCAATGGCGGCGGTGCGGGTAAGTTCGGTATGACTGAGACCCTGGCTGGCGGCGCGCGGCACCTCGTGCGGCAGACGGAAATCGCCATGGCCGCCGGTCTGCGAGATCATCGCGCCCGACGGGAAGATGCGCGGCCCGGGGAAACGCCCCTCCTCGATCGCACGCCGCAGGCCCTGCACCGGCCCGCCCATGTCGCGCACCGTGGTGAAGCCGCGCATGAGCGTCGCCTCGGCGACCTGCGCCGCACGCAGATTGGTATAGCCGACGTCGCTGGTCATCGCATCGACCAGCTTCTGGCCGATCAGCATCGAGTGCCAGTGCGCATCGATCAGGCCGGGCATCAGCGTGCGGCCCCCGCCGGCGACACGCGTCAGGTCGGCGTCCGCGGGCGGCGCGATCGGCGCCGCCGAGATGGTCTGGATGGTGTCGCCCACCACCAGCACGTTGACCGGCGAGCGGCCCCGCTCGCTGCTCCTGCCGTCGAAGACGAAGACATTCTCGAACAGGACGGCCTTGTCCGCCGCATGCGCCAGCGACAGCCACAGCGATGCGAGCACGACGACCCCGCAACCGAGACAGGTTTTCAGCCTCATCGGACGACCCCTCTGGACGTGATCGAAACAATCATCAGGATAGCAGTCCGGGCCGCCACCCCCGTCCTGGGGATAAAGCCAGGCCTTGGCTATCCCTGCAGCTCCGGAAACAGCACGTCCGTAAACCCGAAGCGGCGGAAATCCCGCACCCGCATCGGATACAGCACGCCGGCGAGGTGGTCGCACTCGTGCTGCACCACGCGCGCATGGAAGCCCTCGGCGAAGCGCTCGATCGGCTCGCCCGCGGGCGTGTAGCCGGTGTAGCGGATGCGCGTGGCGCGCGGCACCATGCCGCGCAGCCCGGGCACCGACAGGCAGCCCTCCCAGCCCTCCTCGCGCTCTTCCGTGAGCGGAACGATCACCGGGTTCAGCAGGATGGTGCGCGGCACCGGCGCGGCGTCCGGGTAGCGCTCGCTGCGCTCGAAGCCGAAGATCACCACCTGCAGGCCGACGCCGATCTGCGGCGCGGCCAGGCCCACACCGCCGTGCGCGGCCATGGTGTCGAACAGGTCCTCGATGAGCGCGGCGAGCGCAGGCGTGCCGAATTCGCCGACCGGCGCGGCCGGCTGCAGAAGGCGCGCATCACCCATGCGCAGAAGGGTACGGACAGCCATGGAATCTCTCTCCCCGATCGTTCAGCCGCGCCCGCCGAAGAGGCCGCGGATCCACGCCCAGCGGCTCACCACGAGGGCAAGGAAGATCAGCCCGCAGCCGGCGAGTTGCAGCGTGCTCATGGTCTCGGCGAACCACCACGCCGCGGCGAGCGCGGTCCACACCGGCTCGAGCATCATGATCAGCGCCGCGTGGCTGGGCGTGGTCAGGCTCTGGCCGTGGAGCTGGAGCAGGAAGCGCAGCGTGGTGGCGAGCAGCGCGCTCGCGAGCAGCCAGCCGAGCACCGGCGCGCTCCAGGCCTGCGGCCAGGTCTCGATCAGCAAGGCCGGCGGCAGCACCAGCACGCCGACGGCGAGCATCTGCACCACGCTGAGCGCGCGTACCGGCACGTTGCGTACGATGTGCGAGTTGACGTTGAACATGAGCGCGAACACCAGCGCCGCGCCGAGGAAGAACCACTGCCCGAGCTCGACCTCGAAGCCGCCGTCGAGCGACAGGCAGGCGAAGCCGGCGAGTGCGAGCGGCAGCGCGAACCAGGTGCTCGCCGGCGGACGATCGCCGAAGAACAGGCGCGCGAACACCGGCACCATGACGATGCCCATGCTGGAGATGAACGAGGCTTCGCCGAGGTGGCTGCTGTGCGACAGGCCGAGGATCCACAGCACCATGCCGCCGGCGAACAGCGCGCCGACGAGCAGGCTGTTGCGCAGTCCGCGCCGATCGAGCGCGCGCAGCTGCGGCAGCGAGAACAGTGCCAGCACCAGCCCGGCGATGGCGAAGCGCAGGCCGATGAAGATCAGCGGCGGCATGCCGGTGAGCGCCTCCTTGGAGAAGATCCAGCCCGCCGCGGCGATCAACGTGGTGAGCACGAGCAGGAGGTCGGCCTCGAGGCGGTGCGGCGGCGTACCGGCGGGAGCCTGTGCGCTCATCGGCTCTCCGTGTCGCGCCGGCCGCGGCGGAAGGTCCACAGGGCGTTGCCGGCGTAGTGCCACAGCAGCAGCAGCGCGGTCGTCAGCACCTGGGCGAGCAGGTAGTGCAGGCCGAGCAGCTCCATGAAGAAACTCATCAGCAGCGCCGTCCACGCCAGCCCGGCCAGCGCCACGGCGAAGAAGCGCGGCAGGGCCTGGGCGTGGCTGCGCGTGGACGCGAACACCAGCCGGCGCGCGAGGGCGTAGTTGACCAGCGCGCCGAGCATGAATCCGGCGATGGCCCCCGCCAGCGGCGGCGCATCCGCGCCCTCCACCAGCGCGAGCAACAGCGCGTAGTGGGCGAGCGTACCCACCGCCCCCACCGCGGCAAAGCGCAGGAAACGCGCGCATCCGCCGGACGGGCTCATCGGGGCCGCCGCTCCTCGCCAACCAGCGCGCGCCGATCCTTGACCACCGCCAGCACCAGCCCCGCACGCTCGACCTGCGCCACCACGCGGCCCCGCATGGCCTCGTCGCAACCCATGTGGGTGGGGGAGAGGTAGAAGTCCGCCCCCCACCAGTCGCGCGTCGCGCGCAACCCGGGCGCGAGCCACACCTGGGCTTGCAGCGGCTCGGCGCACACGGCCACGGAATAGTGTCGCCCTGCCCCCCCCTCGCGCGCGACCAGGGCGTTGAGGGCGTGCACCGCCTCGCGCAGGCTGCTCGCCCAGTAGTCCTGCTCCCAGCGCCCGACCGCCCCCTGCACGCCGCCCGCGAGGCGGTTGTAGGCGAGGTACTCGTAGGGATGCAGGCGGGCGAGCTGGCCGAGTTGGCCGAGGACCGCCAGGGCGCACGCGCCCAGCACGGCGCGGCGCAGCAGCGGCGGACGGACGCTCAGGCCGTGCCACGCGCGCACGAGCCCCATGCCCGCCAGCACCGCCAGTGGCGGCAGCACGAAGCTGAAATGGCGCAGCCCGTTGTACAGCGGCGGCGCCGCAAGCAGGGTGTAGACGAGCGGGAACAGCGCTGCCAGCACCACCGGCAGCCACGGCAGGGCCGCGCGCAGGGCCTGCTCGCCAGCGAGCGCCGGCACGGCGCGCACGCCGAGCAGCAGCGCGAGCGCGAGCCCGGCGAGGAAAAGCTCCGGCAGGCGCACCAGCAGGTAGGCCGCGAGGTAATGCCCCGGGACCTCGCCGACGTTCATCACGCGCCCGGCCAGCACGGTGTCGAGCTCGAAGCTGAAATGCGAGAACGCGCGCATCGCCGTGAGCACGTTACCCGGCTCCATCGCCGCCCACGGCCAGAACAGCGCGCCCAGCGCCAGCGCGATCGCCGCCGCCGGCAGCAGCGCCAGCACGCCGCGAAGCAGGAAACGCACCCGCCCGCCCGGCTGCAAGGCCGTCGCCGCGAGCACGCCGACGCCAAGGTAGAACACCGCGAACACCGCACCGATGCGCAGGCCGAAGGCGCAGCCGAGCGCCACACCCAGCCCCGCGAGCACGCGCCACGGCGGCGCGGGAAGCGTGTCGAGCACGCGCACGCTGAAGTACAGCGCCCACAGCATCGTAGTGGCGAAGGGGATGTCCTTGGTGTGGGTGAACATCGCGCCCGACCACGAGCCGGTGATCGACAACAGCACGAGCGCCGCCAGCCCCGCCCACTCGCCCGCGAGCCGGCGCGCGAGCAGCCAGGTGCCGGCCAGCCCGAGGAGACCGAAGACGGCCGAGATCAGGTGGCGCAGGTCCCACAGCGCCGGCCCTTCGGCCACCCCGGCGCGGTCGAAGGCCGCCGCGAGGAGGTCGAAGAAGCCCCCGTAAAGATAGAGGTTCTTGTATTCGAAGGCCTGGCGGTCGGCGAAGCTGGAGGCGTAGAAGTCGAGCAGCAGGCGGCCGTAGACATGCTGGACCTCCTCGTCGTTGCTGATGCCGTGCTGGTCGAAGGTGAGCAGCACGAACACCCCGGCCAGCGCCAGCACGGCGAGGGCGAGCCCGCGCGCGATCGCGCCATGCGCCCCGACGGATGCCGCCGCGGCCGGCGCACCCGCCGTCCCGCCTGGCGGGATCATCGATCGCGCTCCGGCCTGCGTTCGAAGCCGAGCCGTTCCGACACCAGGAACAGCGGCCGGCCCTTGACCTCGGTGAAGATGCGCCCCACGTACTCGCCGAGCACCCCCAGGCTGATGAGCTGGATGCCGGACATGAACAGCCCCGACACCATCAGCGACACGTAGCCGGGCAGGTCGATGCCGAACAGCATCGTGCGCAGCACGAGGAAAAGTCCGTACAAGCCCGAGAGCCCCGCCATCATCAGGCCGATCACCGACCAGACCCGCAGCGGCAGGGTGCTGAAGGCGGACAGGCCGTCGATCGCATAGCGCAGCAGGCGCAGCATCGACCACCCGGAGACGCCGCCGGCGCGCTGCGCGGGCTCGAACTCGACCACCTCCTGGCGGAAGCCCACCCAGCTCGTGATCCCCTTCATGAAGCGGGTGCGCTCGGGCAGGCTGTTGATCGCGTCGACCACCGCGCGGTCGAAGACGCGGAAGTCGCCCCCGCCCTCGGCGAGCTCGACCTCGGAGACCTTGCTGAAGAAGGCGTAGAAGCCGCGAGTCAGCTTGCGCCGCAGCCAGGGATCGGTGACGCGCGAGCGCCGCACTGCGGTGACCATCATCGCCCCGCCACGCCAGCGCGCGAGCATCTCGGGGATCAGCTCGGGCGGATGCTGCAGGTCGCCGTCCATCAGCACGATCACGTCGCCCCCAGCCGCCTGCAGCCCGGCGGCCATCGCCGCCTCCTTGCCGAAGTTGCGCGCGAAGCGGATCGCCTTGAGGTGGGGGTCACCCGCGCACAGGGCGGCCACGCGGGCATAGGTGTCGTCGCGGCTGCCGTCATCGACGCAGACGATCTCCCAGTCGGACAGCTCCAGCGCCGCAAGCACCTGCGACAGGCGCCGATGCAGCGCCTCCACCGTTTCGCCCTCGTTGTAGAGCGGGACCACGACCGAGAGTCGGGGGTGTGCCGAGGAGGCGGGCGGCACATGGGGGTGGGCATCGAGCGAGTCGGAGTGCGACACGATGGAACAACCGGCGAGTGGGCTCCGCAGCCGGAGCGAAGGCGTCCACGATAAACCATTCGCGCCCTGCCCGGCGCGCCCGGAGCACGGCTGGCTCGCAGGGACGGGCACCGCCGCACGGACTGCACCGCGGGAGGACCGGGTGCGGGATACTGCGGGCTTTCCGCCCGCAGCGCCGATCACATGCAAGCCCCCTCCCGCCCTGCCGCTCCAGGCACCCGTCCGATCGTGGTGTGCGCCGACGACTACGGCCTCGCCCCCGGTGTCAGCGAAGCCATCGCCGCGCTCGTCGAGACCGGCCGGCTGTCGGCCACGAGCTGCATGAGCGCGCTGCCCGACTGGCGCCGCGCCGCGCCGCCGTTGCGCGCACTGATGACACGCGCGCCGGCCGACGTCGGCCTGCACCTGACCCTGACCGACCAGCCTCCGCTCAGCGCCGCGGCACGGCGGGCCTGGGGCGAGCGCCTGCCGCCGCTCGGCCGCCTGCTCGCCGCCGCCCTCGCCCGCCG
>NZ_AMXD01000058.1 GCF_000310185.1 Thauera aminoaromatica S2
GCCGCCTCGGCCTGGCCGCAATCGTCCGCCGCCAGGGGGGCTGCCGAGCCGGCTTCATCGGGCGCCGCGGCGAAGAGGTCGGCGGTGGTGCCGCGTGCGGGCGCCGGTGGCGCGCTTCCGGCGCCCGGCAGGGCGACCATCTGCGCCGGATCGATGTCGCGCACCAGCGCGGAGAAGCTGCCGAGCGACCAGCGACGCTCGAAGTCGGCGCGGTAGGGCGCGCTGTCCTGCAGCGGCGGCAAGGCCTCGCGCCGGCGCAGCAGGGTGTGCGCCTCTTCGGGCGGCGCGGCCTCGAGCGCGATGCGGGTGCGGCCGTCGGCCTCCGTGCCGGTCGCGCCATCCTGCGCGGCGGCTGTCGCCAGCGCCTGCAGCGGGGCGAGCCAGGCGGCCTCGTCGAGCGCAGCGCCGCCCGCGAGCAGGTGCCCGGGCGCGCTGCGATGGGTCTGGCAGGCCTTGCCCTTGCCGATCCTGACCGCGGCGAAGCCCATCCACAGCGCGTGGCGCGCGCGCGTCAGCGCGACGTAGAACAGGCGCAGGTCTTCGCGCAGGCGCTCGGCCTCGGCGCGTTCGAGGTCGGCGTCGTCGTAGTCGAGCGCGAGCCGCCGCCGCCCGCTGGCGTCGGCGAGCTTGAGGTAGCGCGCGGTCCTGCGCTCCACCGCGCGGAAGCTGGTGGCGAAGGGGAGGCAGACCACGGGGTATTCGAGACCCTTGCTCTTATGCACCGTGACCACCTTGACGAGGTCGGCGTCGCTCTCCAGGCGTACCACCTGTTCCTCGCCGGCGCCGCTGCCGCCGGCCTCGATCGTCATCGCCAGCCAGCGCACCAGCGCGGTCTCGCCCTCGAGCGTGGCGCCGGCCTGCTGCAGCAGCTCGGCCAGGTGCAGGAAGTTGGTGAGCCGGCGCTCGCCCTCGGGCTCGGCCAGCCAGCGCGCGGGCAGGTCGAGCAGGTGCAGGCTGCGGCGCAGCATGGTGAGCACGCCGAGCTCGCGCCAGGCGACGTGCAGCGCGCGGAACTGCTCGCTGCGCGCGTCGAAGGCCGCGTCCGAGCTCGCCAGCCGGGCCAGTTCGGGGATCGACAGGCCCACCGTGCGGGTGGCGAGCGCGGCGCGCACGAGGCGGGCGTCGAGCGGCGAGGCCACCGCGCGCAGCCAGTGCAGCAGGTCGTGCGCCTCCGCGCTGGCGAAGACCGAGTCCTTGTCCGACAGATAGACCGAGGCCAGGCCGCGCCGGCGCAGCGCGCGCCGCACCTCCGCGGCCTCGCGCCCGCTGCGCACGAGCACCGCGATGTCGGCCGGGCGCAGGCGCTGGAATGCCTTGCCGGGGGCCTGGAAGCCGGCGTGCTCGTCGTTGAGCCAGCCGACGATGCGCTCGGCGCAGCGCGCGGCGAACAGGCGGCGGATCTCGCCGGCGCTGCGCAGCGTCAGGTCATGGTGGATGAGCAGCGCCGGGGGCACGCCGCCATCGGCATGGAAGACCTCTTCGCGCCCCTGCGCCGCCACCGCCTCGAAGGGCAGGGCGTTGTCCGCCCCGTCGCGAAAGCCGAAGGCGCCCGCGCCCGGGCGGTCCTCGGCCTGGGCGAACCAGGCGTTGACCGCGCCCACCAGCGCGTGCGCCGAGCGGAAGTTGGTGCCGAGCATGTAGTGCCGGCCGGCGGTGGCGCGGCGGGCCTGCAGGTAGCTGTAGATGTCCGCGCCGCGAAATCCGTAGATCGACTGCTTGGGGTCGCCGATCAGCAGCAGCGCGCTGCGCGGGTCGTCGTCGGCGGCGCGGTAGAGCGCGTCGAAGAGGCGGTACTGCAGAGGCGAGGTGTCCTGGAACTCGTCGATCAGCGCCACCGGGTACTGGGTGAGGATGCGCTCGCGCAGGCGCGCGCCGTGCGGCCCGGCGAGGGCGCGGTCGAGACGGTCGAGCAGGTCGGCGAAGCCGAAGCTGCGCGCCTGGCGCTTGAGCTCGGCGAGGCGCTCGCCGACCCGGGTGGCGGCGTGGATGCGTAGCGCGGTGCGCGGGTCGGGTAGGGCGTCGTGGTCTTCGATCAGGCCGGCGAAGGCGGCGAAGTGCTCGGGCAGCACGGGCGCCGGGGCGTCGGCCTTGCGCGCCTCGAGCAGGCCGTCTGGGGTGAGGCGGTGGCGGGCGCTGTCGGGGAGCTCGAGCCTGCGGTCGAGCGGGTTGCGCGCCCACTGTTCGAGCGCCTCCAGCCAGGGCGTGTAATAGCGCTCGTGCAGCTTGGTGCGATTCCACAGCTTGGCCTTGGTGGCGAGTTCCTCGTCCAGCCAGTCCTTCATGGCGCGCGCGCGCTCGGCCCAGCCACGCGAGAGCGCCACCCGCGCCCGGCGGTGCGCGCCGCCGACGCGCCCGATCAGCGCGGCCAGGGTTTCGCCACCGGCCGAATCGCGCCGCACGCCGTCCTGGTCGCCGGGATCCGCGCTCCGATCCCGGTCCCCGCCGTCATCCCGATCCGCGCCCTGCAGCGGTTGGCCGACGAGCGCGCGCATGTCCTCGACGAGGGCGTGCACGTCGGCCCACTGCGCGAGTACGAGCTCCAGCGCCTCGCCGGCGAGCGGGTAGCAGTGCTGGCGCCAGTAGTCCTGCGCGGCCTCGGTCAGCAGCACGCTCTCGTCGGCGGCGAGTTCCTCGTCGAAGGGGTTGCCGCTGTCGAAGGCGTGTTCGCGCAGCATGCGTTGGCACCAGGCGTCGATGGTGAACACCGCCGCGTCGTCCATGGCCGCGGCCGCCATCGCCAGGCGCCAGGCGGCGTTGCGGCGCGCGGCCGCGTCGGGGTAGGCAGCGCGCAGTTCGTCGAGCAGGGGGTCGGGTGCGCTGCCCGCGTCTTCGTTGCGGAACCAGGCCGCAGCCTCGCGCAGGCGCTCGCGGATGCGCTCGGAGAGCTCGCGCGTGGCGGCGCGGGTGAAGGTCATCACCAGAATCTCGGCGGGCAGCAGCGGACGCGCGAAGGCGGTGTCGGCGTCGCCGTGGCCGAGCACCAGGCGCAGGTAGAGCGCGGCGATGGTCCAGGTCTTGCCGGTTCCGGCGCTGGCCTCGATGAGGCGGCTGCCGCGCAGCGGAAAGCAGGCGGGGTCGAGGCGGTGGCTCATCGGGCAGACTCCTGGGTCTCGGGTGCCGGGTGGGGGACGGCCTCGACGTGGCTGTCCATCCATTCGAGCAGCGGGCCGTAGAGCGCGCGCGCGAGGTGCTCGAAGCGGCCGTCCTCGATCAGCGCGGCGTAGTCGGGATAGCAACGCGCGAGGCTGGCCTCCTCGACCTCGCCGCGCCGGTGCTCGCTGCCCTCGTAGGCTTCGGCCGGCTTGCCCTCGCCGACGAGGGCGAGCGCGGTGCGGGCCGCCACCGGCAGCGGCTCGCCCAGGCCCGCGATCCAGGCCTCGATCAGGCGGGCGAGCAGGGCGCGCGCGACGGCGGGGTCGGTGGGGACGATGTGGACGGTGGCGTCGCGGCCGACCAGCAGGCCGCCGCTCGGGCTGTCCGCCGCGGCGGCGAGCAGGCTGCGCACCCAGGGCAGCAGCAGGCGCCAGGGGCGCAGCGTGCCCTTGTCGGCGTCTTCGAGCAGGCGGCCAGGGTCGTGGGCGAGCCACGAGGGTAGCGCGTGCTCGTCGGCGCGCACGCGGTGGTCCAGCCAGTCCTCCATGAGCGCGCCGGCATGCGCGAAGCGCAGGTTGCGGCGCTCGGCGTCGAGGGGATGGCTGGCGCGGACCAGCCGCCACGCGCGCAGCAGCGGCAGCACGGCCTCGCCGAGTGCGGCGCGGGCGCGCAGGCCGAGGCCGCCGATCGGCAGTCGGCCGGCGCGCTCGATGCGTCCGAGCTGGGCCTCGACCGCGGCTTCGAGTGCGAAGGCGTGCAGCTCGGGTGGTGGCAGCAGGGCGAGATCGGCGAGTACCGCGGCGGCGAGTTCCTCGACCAGGCCGTGTTCCTCGAGACCGTCGAAGCCGAAGGCCTCGTCGTCGGGCAGGGCCTCGTCCACGTCCTCGTACACCACGCCGAGGCGCTCGCGGAAGAAGACCTTGACCGGGTTGCGCAGGAAGGCGGCGAGCGCCGCGATGGTGAGCGGGACCGCCGGGTCGGGGACGAAGGGGGGCAGCGGCGGGGAGGCAGCCTCGCCGCGCGTGGGACGAGTTGCGCGGCCCGTGGCTTCGCGGTTCGCCTGCCCGTCATGCGACGGCACGGCATCGTCCTGCGCTGCCGCCTCGACGTGTGCGGCGCGCCACTCGCGCGCGTAGGTGAGCAAGGGCGTGCCCGGCTCGAAGTAGCGCCGGCTGAAGGGCTGCAGCGGGTGCTCGACGGTGCGTTCGGCCACCACCGCGGGTGACCAGCCCGCGGCGAGGTAGTCGCGCAGCTGGGCGACCAGCACCGAGGGCGGCTGCACGCTGTTGTCGCGCACGTTGCGCCCGCACCAGCTCAGGTAGAGCACCCGGCGGGCCGAGAGCAGGGCCTCGAGCATGAGCTGGCGGTCGTCGTCGCGGCGGGCGCGGTCGCCCGGGCGCTGCTGGCCCGGCAGGGCCATGAGGTCGAAGTCGCTGCGCGGGCTGCGGCGCGGATAGTCGCCGTCGTTCATGCCGAGCAGGCAGACCACCTCGAAGGGGATCGCACGCATCGGCATCAGCGTGCAGAAGGTGACCCCGCCGGCGCGGAAGCGCTTGTCGAGCGCGGGGCTCTCGAGCGCGGCGAGCCAGGCCTCGGCGGCGACGGCGAGCGGCAGCTCGGCCTCGAAAGCGGCCTCGTCGCAGGCCTCGAGCCAGCGTTCGAGGGCGTCGTCGAGCGCGGCCAGGGTCTGGCGGTCGGTGTCGTCCACCGCACGCACCAGGTCGGCGAGCAGGGCGCGCAGGCGCTGGGTCCAGGCCGCGGGCGTGGCGGGTCGGCGGCTGTCGGCCTGCCAGCGGATCAGGCGCTCGACCAGGTGGGCGAGGGCGCCGGCGAGCTCGGCGTCGAGGCCGCCGACCTCGTCGTAGGGCTCGATGCCGGCGAAAGGCGCGTCCGTCGTGACCTCCGAACGCCCGGCGGCGTAGCCCATCAACATGCGGCGCAGGCCGAAGAGCGCGCTGTTCTGCTCGCCGCAGGCCTGCAGGCCGAGCCCTGCGCGGTGACGCGCGTCGAGGCCCCAGCGGATGCCGGCGCCGCGCATCCACCCGGTGAGCCGTGGCAGCCCCTCCTCGGCAAGGCCGAAGCGGGCGGCGATGGCGGGCACGTCGAGCAGGGCGCCGAGGTCGGACAGCCGGCAGCGGTCGTGCCGGATGCGCAGCAGCCACTCCACCGCGCCCATCAGCGGGCTGCTCGCGCGCGCCGACAGGTCGGCGATGTCGAAGGGGATGTGGCGCGGGTCGTGGCGGCCGTACTGGCCGAAGACCGCGCGGATCGCCGGCGCGAAGTCGTCGATCGAGGGCACCATCACGACGATGTCGCGCGGGCGCAGCGGCTTGTCCCCGGGGGGCCGGGCGAGCAGGGCGAGGAGCTGGTCGTGGAGGATCTCGAGCTCGCGCACCGGGCTGTGGGCGAGGTGGAAGACGATGGAGCGGTCCTCGGCCGGCACCGGCGGGTGCGGATGCTCGGCGAGCGGGGTGAGGTCGCGGATGTGGCGCTGGACCTGGACGAGCAGGGTGGGCTGGGCAACGTCGTGGGTGTCCTGGTCGTCGTCGAAGAGGTCGATGCGGGCGAGCGGGAAGCGCGCGCGCGTCTGCTCGGCGTCGTCGAAGGCGTCGAGCTGGCGCACGAAGTCGCGCGCCTGGCGACCCCAGGCGGCGAGGAGCGGGTGGGCGTGCAGGTGCATCGCGTCCAGCCCGACGTCCTGCAGCTCGCGGCCGTCGCGCAGCGGCTGGCGGCGGCGGGCGATGCGCAGCCACTCGCGCCCGTCCAGGATGTCGGCCCAGTGGAAGCGGCAGGGGTTGGGGATGGCGAGCAGCACCTGGGCGTGGCGCGACAGCGCGGCGAGCAGCTGCAGCGTGGGCAGCGGCACGTGGGTCATGCCGAAGAGCACGACGCGGCGCGGCAGCGCGGCGGCCGGGTGCAGGGCGGCGTCCTCCGCGATCGCGTCGAGCGCCGCGAGCACGCGGTCGTGCAGTTGCGGCCGGGTCAGCGCGCGCTGCTGCGGGTCGAGCTCGTCGACCACGCGCTGCCACAGCCGTGCCTGCCAGCGCTGGTCCTCGGGCAGCGGGGTCTCGCCGCGGCCGGCGAGTGGAGTCTCGCCGCGGCCGGTGAGTGGAGTCTCGCCGCGGCCGGCGTCGGGCAGCGCCTCGCGCCCTTCTCCCCAGGCGTCGAGCCAGTCGGGCCGGTGCACCTGGTACTGGTCGTAGAGGTCGGCGATGCGCAGCGCGAGCTGGAAGCGGCGGCCGGGGTCGTTATCCGCGAGGTAGCCGGCGACCGGCGCGAAGCCGGGTTCGGCCAGCACCTCGGGCAGCAGCCGCATCAGCCGCCAGGCGAGCGCGGTCTTGTCGAGCGGCGAGCGCGCCGGGACCTGCGCGCGCCCGAGCACCTGGCGGTAGGTCTGCCACTGGAAGCGCGCCGGCAGTTGCACCGCCGCCGCCGCGCATACCCCGGCCCGGCGCGCGATTGCCATCTTCACCCATTCCGCCATGCCGTTGCTCTGCACCAGGATCACCTCGGATTCGAGGGGGGCGAGCGGATGCTGCGCCAGCCAGCCGGCGACGGTGTCGAGCAGGGTCTCGATGCGGTTGCCGTGCAGGGCGATGAAGCCGGGGGGGAGGGAGGCGGCGGGGGCAGGGGCGGTCATCTTGGAGGGCATCGTTCAGTGCGCAGCCGTGCGGGATGGTTTGGCGTATTCGTCCGCATGCGCCGCGAGTCGTGCGCAGATTATGCCTCGTCCCACCGGACCGGCTGGGGGCGGCGCAGTCCGGTGCATCGCGACTCGCGTCGCTCCTGCGGAGAGTCGTGGCGTGACGGCAAGAGCCTTGATCGCGACTTGCGTCGCTCCTGCGGAGAACTGCTGCGACTGCGGAGGTCGTTGCAGGCGCGACGCGCGTCGCGATCACATGCGCCGCGCGTACGCTTCGCCTCAAGCGCCTTGACGCTTCCGCCTCCGAATCTTCACACCGTCGTAACGTCGCCTCGTTATAATTCAACAATTCTAAAAATGTTGATCAGTAGGGGTGCGAGATGAAAGTCGGCATCAACGGCATGGGTCGGATCGGTCGCCTGGCGCTGCGCGCCGCAATGGGCGCGGCGGAGCGGCAGGCGGACGACCCGCGTGCGGACAATCGCCTCGAGGTGGTCCATCTGAACGAGATCAAGGGCGGCGCGGCGGCGAGCGCGCATCTGCTCGCCTTCGACAGTGTGCAGGGACGCTGGCGGGCGGACATCCGCGCCGACGGCGAGGACGCGATCCGCATCGACGGCCGGCGCCTGTCCTTCTCCGCCCACGCCAGCCCGGCCGACATCCCCTGGGGCGAGCTGGGCGTCGATGTCGTGCTCGAATGCACCGGCAAGATCCTCACCCCCGAGGCGCTGCAGGGCCACCTCGACCGCGGCGCCAGGCGCGTGATCGTCGCGGCCCCGGTGAAGACCGGCGGCGTGCTCAACATCGTCGTCGGCATCAACCACGAACTCTACGATCCGGCGCGCGACCGCATCGTGACGGCGGCCTCGTGCACCACCAACTGCCTCGCGCCGGTGGTCAAGGTCGTGCATGAAAACCTCGGCATCCGCCATGGCCAGATCACCACCATCCACGATCCCACCAACACCAACCTGGTGGTCGACGCGCCGCACAAGGACCTGCGCCGCGCGCGCAGCTCGCTGCTGAGCCTGGCGCCCACCACCACCGGCAGCGCCACCGCGATCGCGCTGATCTACCCGGAGCTGAAGGGCAAGCTCAACGGCCACGCGGTGCGCGCGCCGGTCCTCAACGCCTCGCTCACCGACTGCGTGTTCGAGCTGCGGCGCGCGACCACGGTGGAGGAGGTGAACGCGCTGTTCAAGGCCGCGGCGGAAGGCCCGCTCGCCGGCATCCTCGGCTACGAGGAGCGCCCGCTGGTGAGCATCGACTACGCGCGCGACACGCGCAGCGCCATCGTCGACGCGCTGTCGACCATGGTGACCGACGGCACGCTGCTCAAGGTGTACGCCTGGTACGACAACGAGATGGGCTACGCCTGCCGCATGGTGGATCTGGCCTGCCACATGGAAGCCGTGGGCCTCTGAAACATGAACGAGCCCCCACGCGCGCTGCGTTCGCTGCCCCCCGAGGGGGCTGGATCCTCCGTGGGGCGGCCCGGCGGCGGCCCGCAACACGCCGCGCGCAACTACGCCATCGTCACCGCCGCCTACTGGGGCTTCACGCTCACCGACGGCGCGCTGCGCATGCTGGTGCTGCTGCATTTCTATCGCCTGGGCTACTCGCCGTTCACGCTCGCCTTCCTGTTCCTGCTCTACGAGGCGGCCGGTGTGCTGGCGAACCTGGTCGGCGGCTGGCTGGCGACGCGACACGGCATCGCGCGCATGCTGGCGGTGGGGCTGGTCACGCAGATTCTCGGCTTTGGCCTGCTGTCCGCGCTCGACCCCGGATGGACAGCAACGATGGCGGTGGCTTGGGTGGTGGTGGCGCAGGGCATCTGCGGCGTCGCCAAGGACCTGACCAAGACGGCCAGCAAGTCGGCGATCAAGCTCACTCAGGCCCAGTTCCAGGCCGAGGCCAACGAGCAGGGCGCGGGCCAGCTCTTCAAGTGGGTGGCCTGGTTCACCGGCAGCAAGAACGCGATGAAGGGCATCGGCTTCTTCCTCGGCGGGGTGCTGCTGGAGGTGCTCGGCTTTCGTGGTGCGCTGTGGGTGATGGCGGGCTTGCTGGCGCTGGTGCTCGCTGGCGTGCTGCTGGCGCTGCCGCCGATGATGGGCAGGAAGAAGGCGTCGGGCTCGGTGCGCGAGCTGTTCGCCAAGAGCCCCGGCATCAACGCGCTGGCCGCGGCGCGCGTGGCGCTGTTCGGCGCGCGCGACGTGTGGTTCGTGGTCGGGGTGCCGGTGTTCCTTTACTCGGCGGGGTGGACCTTCACGATGGTCGGCACCTTCCTCGCCGGGTGGACGATCGCCTACGGCCTGGTGCAGGCGCTGGCGCCGCAGATCGTGCGCCGCAGTGCCGATGGCCTGAGCCGCGAGGTGCCGGCGGCACGGCTGTGGTCGGCGCTGCTGGCGCTGATTCCCGCCGCGCTCGCGGTGGCGGTGTGGCTGCAGGCGCCCGGCCTGGAGTGGGTGGTGGTCGGCGGCCTCGGCCTGTTCGGCTTCGTCTTCGCGGTCAACTCCTCGGTGCATTCCTACCTGGTGCTGGCCTACGCGGGCTCGGAGAAGGCGGCGGAGGACGTCGGTTTCTATTACGCTGCGAACGCGCTCGGGCGCTTCATCGGCACGCTGCTGTCGGGACTGCTGTACCAGTGGGGCGGCTTGCTGTACGCGCTCGTCGGCTCGGCGGCGATGCTGCTGGCGTGCTGGCTGGTGACGCTGGCGTTGCCGCTCGAACGCCATGACGCCGCCCGGGCGGCCCCCTGACTCCGCTTGACGAAGAGATCCGAATGGACGAGAAAGCCGCAGTTTCCGCCTTCGAGGCGCTGTCCTCGGGCATCCGCCTGGATGTGTTCCGCCTGCTGGTGCGTGCCGGGCCGCAGGGCAGGGTGGCCGGCGAGCTCGCCAGCGCGCTCGGTCTGCCGCCGACCAACCTGTCCTTCCACCTCAAGGCGCTCGCGCAGGCGGGGCTGGTCTCGGCCGAACAGGAAGGGCGCTTCCAGCGTTATCGCGCCGACATGGCGCGGATGCGCGGGCTGATCGCCTACCTCACCGAGGAATGCTGCGGCGGTGCGCCTGCACTGTGCGGGCTGGATGGCAGCGCTTCCACGACCGGATCCACCACGCCCGCCGCGCGCCACGCGGCGGGCCAGACACGACGACCGGAGTCTTCCATGTCCGACGAGTGCTACAACGTGCTCTTCCTGTGCTCGGCCAACTCGGCGCGCAGCATCATCGCCGAGGTCATCCTCAACCGGATCGGCCAGGGCCGCTTCAAGGCCTGCAGCGCCGGCAGCGCGCCGCGCGGCGAGGTGCACCCGATGACCCTGCAGGTGCTGAAGGCGCAGGGCTACGACACGAGCGCGCTGCGCAGCAAGAGCTGGGACGAGTTCTCCGCGCCGGATGCGCCGCAGATGGACTTCGTATTTACCGTGTGCGACACGATCGCCGGCGAGACCTGCCCGGTGTGGCCGGGTCAGCCGCTGACCGCGCACTGGGGTGTGGCCGATCCGGTGAAGGCCGAGGGCGGCGAGCGGCGCCGGCTCGACGCCTTCAGCCTGACGCTGAACCAGCTCCTCGATCGTCTGCGCCTCTTCACCAGCCTGCCACTGGCCACGCTCGACCGCCTCGCGGTCCAGCACGAGATCGACCGCATCGGCCAGATGCCGGCCGCAGTGGAGGCCTGAGATGGGACTCTTCGAGCGCTACCTCACCGTCTGGGTGGGGCTGGGCATCCTCGCCGGGGTGGGCCTCGGGCTGCTCGCGCCCGGGGCCTTCCAGGCCATCGCCGGGCTCGAGTTCGCGCAGGTGAACCTGGTGGTGGCGGTGTTCATCTGGGTGATGATCTACCCGATGATGATCCAGATCGACTGGCACGCCGTTCGCGATGTCGGCAAGAAGCCGCAGGGACTCGTCCTGACCCTGGTCGTGAACTGGCTGATCAAGCCCTTCACGATGGCGGCGCTCGGCGTGCTGTTCTTCCAGCACCTGTTCGCGCCCTGGGTGGATCCGGCTTCGGCCAGCGAGTACATCGCCGGCATGATCCTGCTCGGGGTGGCGCCGTGCACGGCGATGGTGTTCGTATGGAGCCAGCTGGTGAAGGGCGACCCCAACTACACCCTGGTGCAGGTGTCGGTGAACGATCTCGTCATGGTGTTCGCCTTCGCCCCCATCGCCGCCTTCCTGCTCGGGGTCACCGATCTCGTCGTGCCGTGGGAGACCCTGCTGTTGTCGACCGTGCTCTACGTGGTGCTGCCGCTGCTCGCCGGCATGGCGACGCGGCATGTGCTGGAGCGTCGCTCGGCGCAGGCGGTGGCCGGGTTCGTCGCTCGCCTCAAGCCCTGGTCCATCGTCGGTCTGATCGCCACCGTGGTGCTGCTGTTCGGTTTCCAGGCGCGCACCCTCGTGGAACAGCCGCTGGTGATCGGCCTGATCGCCGTGCCGCTGCTGGTGCAGAGCTACGGCATCTTCCTCATCGCCTATCTCGCCGCGAAGGTGATGAGGCTGCCGCACGAGGTCGCCGGCCCGGCCTGCCTGATCGGCACCTCGAATTTCTTCGAGCTCGCCGTGGCGGTGGCGATCTCGCTGTTCGGGCTGAATTCGGGGGCGGCGCTGGCGACCGTGGTCGGTGTGCTGGTGGAGGTGCCGGTGATGCTGTCGCTGGTGGCGATCGTCAATCGAACGCGGCATTGGTTTCCGTCCGCGGCAGGGCCGCAGGCGGCTCTCGACCGACCGGGTGGCGCGCGTGGCTGAGCGAGGCGTCGAGCTGCCGCGCGCGGGAGCGCCGGCGTGACCGTCCCCTGCCTGCTCGACGCCTGGTCGGCGCACGAGGCCGAGCTCCTGCGCTACCTGCGCCATCACCTCCGCCAGCCGGGAGAGGCCGAGGACCTGCTCCACGACCTCTTTCTCAAGGCGGTGCGCCAGCGCGAGCGCTTCTGCGCCGTCGGCAACCCTCGTGCCTGGCTCTTCGCGGTGGCGCGCAACCTGGTGATCGACAACGCGCGACGCACGCACGCGAGCGTGCCCCTGCCGGACGATCTCGCCGCGCCGGCGCCCGACCTCGCGAGCGAGGACGGCCCGGCGCCGGTCGACCTGCTCTCGGCCTGCCTGCCGCGCGTCCTCGGCGAGCTCGCCGCGGAGGACCGCGAGGCGATCGAGCGCTGCGACATCGGCGGGATGACGCAACAGGCTTTCGCCGAACTCGAGGGCCTGTCGCTGTCGGGCGCCAAGTCGCGCGTGCAGCGCGCACGGCAGAGGCTGCGCGCGCAGCTGCTGCGCGCCTGCCAGGTGCAGCTCGACGAGCACGGGAAGGTGTGCTGCTTCGTGCCGCGCCCGCCGCTCTAGCCCCCGCCTGCATCCCCCGCCTGCATCCCGCACCTGCGCCTGCATCCTTTTCACCACTCGTGCGTCTTCATGGTTGGAGCCGCTTGCCGGCGACCGCGCAGGCGACTAGGTTTCGTCTTTAGGTCGATCCGATCGCATGGCGGGATGCAGGTTTCTCGAGCTGGAGTTCGTGTCATGGATGCGTTGTCTTCCTGGGTCCTCCCCGTCTTCTATGGCGGCTTGGGCAATCTGGCCGCCTATCTTGCGGCGCACGTGCTGCTGTGCCTGCTGCCGGCCTTCTTCATCGCCGGCGCGATGTCGGCGCTGATCCCGAAGGAGACCATCACCCGCTTCCTCGGGCGCAACTCCAGCAAGACCGTGTCCTACCCGGCGGCTGCCGCGGCGGGCTCGCTGCTGGCGGTGTGCTCGTGCACCATCGTTCCGCTCTTTGCCGGCATCTACAAGAAGGGCGCGGGCCTCGGCCCGGCGATCACCTTCCTGTTCTTCGCCCCGGCCGCCAACATCCTCGCGCTGGTCTACACCGGCGGCATCATCGGGCCCGACCTCGCCGTCGCGCGCTTCCTGCTGTCGCTCACCTTCGGCATCGGCATCGGCCTGATCATGGCGCTGCTCTTCCGTGCCGACGACGCCGCGCACGACCTCGCCACCGACAGCGCCTTCGGCGCGCAGGGGGCGGGGATGGGGCGGATGGCGCTGGTGTTCCTGTTCGTGTGGGTGGCACTGCTGCTGGCCGGCACGCTGAAGCTGGACGTGCTGACCGGGACCTACCTGAACTTCCAGCTTCCGATCGGCGACGCGCAGGGCTGGCAGGCCGCGCTCGACCGCCTGGTGCCCTACGACGCCGCCAAGGGCGAGGAGGGCGTGTCGGTGCAGGGCGTGGTGCTGATCGCGCTGCTGGCCTCGATCGGCTATGCCGCCTGGCGCGGCCTGGAGAACATCGCCGACGGCGCCAACGCGTGGACCTGGGTCAGCCTCGCGCTGATCGCGGCGACGCTGCTGGTGGCGGCGCTGGCGGTGCAGCCGGTGGATGGCGGGCTGCGCATCGGACTCACCGGCAAGTTCTTCGCCGTCGCCGCCGCGCTCGCGGCGCTGGCTTTCATCGTGCGCCATCGCCTGAGCGAGGACGAACTGCGCGACTGGCTGTGGGAATCCTGGCGCTTCGTGAAGCAGATCTTTCCGCTGCTGGTGGTCGGCGTGTTCGTGGTCGGCATGATCCGCGTGCTGATCCGCCCGGAGTGGATCGAGATGCTGGCCGGCACGAACTCGCTCACCGGCAACCTGGCCGGCGTGGTGTTCGGCGTGTTCATGTACTTCCCGACCCTGGTCGAGGTGCCGATCGCCAAGATGTTCCTCGAACTCGGCATGCACCGCGGCCCGCTGCTCGCCTACCTGATGTCCGACCCCGAGCTGTCGCTGCAGAGCATCCTGATCATCTCGGCGATCATCGGCCGCAGGAAGACCTTCACCTACGTCGGCCTGGTGGCGCTGTTCAGCGCCGTGGCCGGTCTCATCTACGGCGCCTGGATCGACGGCGCTTCGCTGTTCTCGCTCGCGCTTTACCTGGCGGGCTTCATCGCGGTGCTTGCGGTGTTGCTGGCGATCGCCAGCAGGCGCGCGACCGCCTCTACCCTCAAAGGAGTCTGATCATGCTCGACATCAAGGTTCTCGGCCCCGGCTGCGCCAACTGCCGCAAGCTCGAAGAGATCGTGCACGAGGCCCTCGCCGCCACCGGCGTGGAGGCGGAAGTCACCAAGGTCACCGATATGGGGCAGATCGTCGCCTACGACGTGCTGAAGACGCCCGGGCTGGTGATCAACGAGAAGCTGGTGTCGTCGGGGAGGATTCCGACCGCGGCGACGATCGCGGAGTGGATCCGCGCGGCGGGGTAGGCGCAGTGCTTGACATGCCGTAACGCGTCGAGCACGGCCTCTTCAGCGGATGAGCGCGGCCGCTCAGGCGGAGCCTTCCCCCGCCAGGCTCGCGCTGTCGATCACGAAGCGGTACTTCACGTCGCCCCTCAGCATGCGCTCGTAGGCCGCGTCGATCTGTTCGGCGCGGATCATCTCGATGTCGGCGACGATGCCGTGCTCGGCGCAGAAGTCGAGCATCTCCTGGGTTTCGGGGATGCCGCCGATCATCGAGCCGGCGAGCTTGCGGCGCTTCATGATGAGGTGGAAGACCTGTGGCGAGGGATGGGGCGAGGCCGGCGCGCCGACCAGGCTCATCGTGCCGTCGCGCTTGAGCAGCGCGAGGCAGGCGTCGAGGTCGTGGGGGGCGGCGACGGTGTTCAGGATGAAGTCCAGCGACTTGCGCCGCGCCTTCATCGCGCCCTCGTCGCGTGACACCACGACCTCGTCGGCGCCGAGCGCGAGCGCGGCTGCACGCTTGGACTCGGAGCTGGTGAAGGCGACCACGTGCGCGCCGAGCGCGTGGGCGAGCTTGACCCCCATGTGGCCCAGCCCGCCGATGCCGACGATGCCCACCTTCTGCCCGGGGCCGACCTTCCAGTGGCGCAGCGGCGACCAGGTGGTGATGCCGGCGCACAGCAGCGGCGCCACCGCGGCGAGCTGGGCCTCGGGGTGGCGGATGCGCAGCACGTAGCGCTCATGCACCACGATGCGCTGCGAGTAGCCGCCCAGGGTGTGGCCGGGGGCGTCGGCAATGGGGCTGTTGTAGGTGCCGACCATGCCGTCGCAGTAGTTCTCCAGGCCGGCGTCGCAGTCCTCGCAGTGCTGGCAGCTGTCGACGATGCAGCCCACGCCGACGAGCTCGCCGGTCTTGAAGCCCTTCACGTGTGCGCCCACCGCCGACACGCGGCCGACGATCTCGTGGCCGGGCACGCAGGGGTAGAGCGTGCCCGGCCACTCCGAGCGCACCTGGTGGAGGTCGGAGTGGCATACGCCGCAGAAGGCGATCTCGATCTGCACGTCGTGCGCGCCGGGCGCGCGGCGGGTGATCTCCATGGCTTCGAGGGGCTGGTCGCCGGCATGGGCGCCATAGGCTTTGACGGTCATCGGGGGGGCCTCGGGTTGGGTTGCGGGATGATAACCAGAGAAAGCCTTCCGGCTCCGGTGTTGTCCCCAGCCGATGGGGAAAGGCATGTGGGCGGGGCTGTGGACAAACGCGCGCAAGCCGCGAGGCACAAGGGTTGCGGGCGATTGCCTCATTGTGAGGCAGAAGGCCCCCGCCACCTCCGGTGGGCCCGACGGTTCTTGCCGGAGCGAGGGGAGGCGGGATCGTGGCTTGCGGCCTGCGCGATCGTTGGCCCGCACGCCGTATCGCGACTCGCGTCGCTCCCACAGCCAGTGCCGCCGTGCCCGCTGGCCCGGCGGTTCTGCAGGAGCGACGCAAGTCGCGATGTCCACGTCTGTTCTACGGGACTGCGGCTTGGGGGCGCTCGGGTCGGCCGATGCCGTAGTAGTGCCAGCCGGCGGCGCGCAGGCGGTCCGGTGGGTACAGGTTGCGCCCGTCGGCGATGACCTTGGCCTGAAGCAGGGACGCCATCTCGTCGAAATCGGGCGCGCGGAACTGCTGCCACTCGGTGCAGATCGCCAGCGCGTCCGCGCCTTCGAGCACGCTGTACTTGTTGCTCGCCAGCGCCAGGTCGGCGCGCGGGCCATAGAGCCGCCGCATCTCGTCCATCGCCACCGGGTCGTAGGCCTGCACGCGCGCGCCGTGTTGCCACAGCGCCTCGATCAGGCTGCGGCTGGGGGCTTCGCGCAGGTCGTCGGTGTTGGGCTTGAAGGCGAGGCCCCAGACCGCGATCGTGCGTCCGGCGAGTCCGCCGGCGCCGCCGAAGTGGTCGGCGAGCTTGGCGAACAAGGTGTTCTTCTGGCGCTCGTTCACGGCCTCCACCGCCCGCAGCAGCGGCGCGTCGTAGCCTACCTGCTCGGCGATGCGACCGAGCGCCCGGACGTCCTTGGGGAAGCACGAGCCGCCATAGCCGCAGCCGGGGTAGATGAAGTGGTAGCCGATGCGCGGGTCGGCGCCGATGCCCTTGCGCACCTCCTCGATGTCGGCGTCGAGGCGCTCGGCGAGGTTGGCGAGCTCGTTCATGAGGCTGATGCGGGTGGCGAGCATCGCATTGGCGGCGTACTTGGTGAGCTCGGCGCTGCGCACGTCGGTGAACAGGGTGCGCTCGTGGTTGCGGTTGAAGGGCTCGTAGATCTCGCGCATGCGCTCCTGCGCGCGCGCCGAGCGGGTGCCGACGAGGATGCGGTCGGGCTTGAGGAAGTCGGCGACCGCCGCGCCCTCCTTGAGGAATTCGGGGTTGGAGACGACGTCGAAGGCGACCGTCTCGCCGCGCTCGGCGAGTACCTGCGCGATGCGCTCCTGCACCTTCCCGGCGGTGCCGACGGGTACGGTGGATTTGTTCACGATCACCCGGTAGCCCGGCATGTGACGGGCGATCTCCTCGGCGACCGCGAGCACGTACTGCAGGTCGGCCGAGCCGTCCTCGTCGGGCGGGGTGCCGACGGCGATGAACTGCACCTCGGCGTGGCGCACCGCCTCGGCCGCATCGGTGGTGAAGCGCAGGCGGCCCTCGGCGAGGTTGCGCTCGACGATCGGCTGCAGGCCGGGCTCCCAGATCGGGATGGTGCCGGCGCGCAGCTGGTCGATCTTGGCCTGGTCGACGTCCATGCACAGCACGTCGTGGCCGACTTCCGCGAGGCACGCGCCGCTGACCAGGCCGACGTAGCCGGTACCGAAAATGGCGAGCTTCATGAAGGACATCCCTGTTTGCGCGAATGCGCCAGAAGCTAGGGAGTCCGGGTGAAGCGGTCGTGAAGCTTGCGTGAAGGGGAGGTTGCGAAGCGCCCCGGGAGCGCGTCGGTCGCCGCATCGGCGGATTCGCGGCTTGCGCCGCTCCTACAAAGGATGCGTCGAGTTACGCGGGAGTGCCAGGCGCGAATTCGGCGGTCGGGCAACCGATGCAGCTCACCCTCCCGATCGCCGAATTCGCGCCTGCCGCCGCGCCTGCAGCTTAGTTCTGGATGGCTTCCAGCGAGACGGTGATGGTCACGTCGTCGCCCACGTGCGGGGCAAACTTGCCGGCGTTGAACTCGCTGCGCTTGATCACCGTGCTGGCGTTGGCGCCGATGGTGTCCTTCTTGAGCATCGGGTGCGGCATGGTGACGAAGTGGCTCACCTTCAGCGTCACCGGCTTGGTCACGCCCTTGATGGTCAGCTCGCCGTCGATGGTGGCCGGCTTGTCACCGTCGAAGCTCACCTTGGTCGACTTGAAGGTGGCGGTCGGGTACTTGGCGGTGTCGAGGAAGTCCTCGCCCTGGATGTGGCCGTTGAAGGTTTCGTAGCCGGTGTTTACCGACTTCATGTCGATGGTGATGTCGACCGCGCCGGTCTTCGCTTCCTTGTCCAGCGTCACGGTGCCGGTCGTCTTGTCGAACTTGGAGAGCTGGGTCGACAGGCCGAAGTGGCTGTACGAGAAGCTCGGGAAGGTGTGGGTGCCATCGACGACGTAGGTCTGGGGCGCGGCCAGCGCGGGCGAGGCGGCAGCGGCGGAGACGAGGAGGGCGGCGGTGAGGCGGGCGATACGGTTCATGTGGTGGTCCTTTGTGGAGGGCAGATGGGTGGAACGGAAGGGTTGGAACGATGGCGCGGGAACGATGCTGCCCGGCTGCCGCGGCTCAGCGTGCCGCGGCGGTGATGCGGAAGCGGATCACGACGTCGTTGGCGACCACGTCGAAGGCCTTCCAGGCGCCTTCGCCGATCGAGAAGTCGCCGCGCCGGATGGTCAGGGCGCCCTCGAAGACGCCGCTGCCGCCCTGCGGGGTGAAGGTGGCGGGGACCACGACGTCCTTCGTCGTGCCCTTGATGGTGAGCTTGCCGGCGACCTCGTACTGGTTGCCGCCGAGCGGTTTCACCGTGCTCGACTCGAAGCGCGCGACCGGGAAGCCCTTGGTGTCGAACCAGGTCTTGCGGGCGACCTCGTCGTCGCCTTCCTCGCTGCCGGTGTCGACGCTGGCGAGCTCGACCTCGATGCGGGCCGAGGCGGTTTGTGGCGCGGCGGGATCGAAGCGCAGCGCGCTGGCGAACTTGCCGAAGGTGCCCTGCATCGCCACCCCCATCTGCTGGTAGTCGAAGGCGATGCGGCTCTTGTCGGGCTGGACCTCGCCGTATTCCACCGCGTGGGCGGTGGTCGCGGCGAAGGCGAAGGAGGCGAGCAGGGCGAGGGCGATGCGTTTCATGGCGCGGGTTCCTGTGTGCGATGGAGGAGGCCGGTTCAGCCCCGGCGGCGCGGCAGCATGCGGGTCAGCACGTCGTCGCGGTCGATGAAGTGATGCTTGAGCGCGGCGCCGACGTGGCCGAGCAGTACGGCGATCAGCGTGAAGTTGAGCGCCACGTGCACGGTCTCGAGCAGATTGCCGAGCGCCTTGTCCTTGGCGAGCAGGTCGGGCAGCGGCAGCACGCCGAACCACACCGTCTGGAAGCCCTTGGCCGAGCTCATCAGCCAGCCGCTGAGCGGGATCGCGAGCATCAGCAGGTACAGCAGGTGGTGGCCCGCATGCGCGGCCAGGCGCTCGATGGCCGGCATGTGCGCGGGCAGCGCCGGCGGGCGGTGGCCGATCCGCCAGGCCAGGCGCACCAGCACGAGCAGGAACACCGTCACGCCCGCCCACTTGTGCCAGGAGTAGAGCTCCAGCTTGGTGGGCGACAGGTCCAGACCCGTCATGTAGAAGCCGAATCCGAGCATGCCGAAGATCATCAGCGCGATGAGCCAGTGCAGCAGCTTGGCGGTGGCGGTGTAGTGCGTGTCCATGTGCTTGGTCCTTCGGCCGTCGATCGGGGGCGCCGGCCAGATGTTCGTGCTGGTTGCACTTTAGACTCATCCACAAGGCTTAAACAGCCGAAGTCGGGCAAAGGTTCGTTGCTGATTTGGCAACAATTGAGCCTGTTTTCCGCCGAGGCCGGGCCTCGGGTTGCGCGATTCGCTCCCTCCGAGCGGGGGATGGGGTCGGGGCGCTTTCACCTCCCGCCCTCTCCGCGAATCAGAAGATCGTCTCCCCCAGCTGCCTGATCATCGCCGCCGGATCCACCTCGGGGACCTGGAACTCGAGGTCGTCGAGGGAGAGGTCGAAGGGTTCTCCCTCACGGTAGGTCACGGGGAAGCGAACGCCGAACTCGAGGCCAGAGCCGAGCTCATAGGCGGCGAGCTCGATGCGCTCGTCGTAGAGGCTGGCGCCGAGCACGGTGACGGCGACGTAGCCGGAAACGTCGAAGCGGAAGCGCGGCTGGGCGTGGAGCGCGGCCTCGGCGTCGATCTCGAGGCCGCGCGAGGGCATCCAGTCGATGCGCACGCCAGCCTCGGCAGCCCCTGCGATGCCGAGGGCGCCGCCGATCTCGAGGCCCCCGGTGGCACTGGCGCCGGTGATGCCGAGGCCGACGCCGGCACGCGCGCCGAGCCGCAGGCCTGCCTGCGCCGGAACCTCGAGGTGGGCCTCGCCGGTGACGTGGGTGTCATCCTCGTGTGCGGGGTTGTATTCGATGCGGACAGCGAGCCGGTCCAGTGCCCCGGGGCCGACGCTGGCGTTGGCACTGAGATTGCCGCCGACCTCGGCGACCACGCCGGGGACGATGGGGATCTGCGTCGACATGCCGAACAGGCGCTTGTCGTACTCCAGCCGGGAGAAGATCTCCAGCGAATCGGGCAGGGCGATCTCGCCGGACACGGTGAGCTCGCCGTCGGGAGCGACCCGCAGGCCCGCGCTGCCCTGCAGCCAGGGGGCGATCCGCACGGTCGCGGAGCCGCTGCCGTAGACCACGATGGGCGCATCCGGAGCGCTGGGCGGGCCGCCGGGGCTCCCGTCCGCAGCGACGGCGCGGTTGGTGGCGCCGACGCTGAGCTGGCCGGAGAGCATGCCGCGGCGGAAGGCGCCGGAGAAGCGCGCGTCGAAGGCGCCGTCCGCATAGGTGACGGCGAGCTCCGCGTCGACGCCGGGGATCGCAGGCTGAGCGGTGCCGCTCGCCGCGACCTTCCACTCGCCGTCGGTCTGCGCGCATTCGACGTGCAGGGTGCCGGAGCGGATGGCGGGGTTGGTGGCGAGGGCGACGTCGCCCGCGAGCTCGAGTCCGCCCTCGCCCTGGCGGATCGCGATCGAGGCCTGGCTGAGACCGGGCACGGAGAGTTCGGCACTGCCGTTGAACGACCAGCGCCCTTCATCGACACGGACCGAGGCGGTCGCGCTGCGGATGCCACGGATCTTGTCCGGGGTATCGATGCCGATCGTGCCTTCGGCGCCCAGGCGACCATCACGCCACCAGGCGCGAACGCGAGCGCGGTCGAAGAGGGCGGGATCGAAAGTGAAGCCGCCCTCGAAGGCGACGCCCCCGCCGGTCGAGACCGAAGCGCCGAGCTCGCCGCTGCCTGCCCCCTCGATCGAATACAGGATGTCGCCTCCCACGCCCAGTCCGCGGGTGGTCGAATAGAAGACGCTGACCCAGGCGTCGTCGATCGTCGTGCGCGGGATCGGCAGGCTGACCTGTTCCGGACCGTAGTCGAGCGCGAAGCCGAGCTCGCGTCCGCGCAGTTGCACCGTCAGCGGAGCTGCGAGGATGGGGATCGAGGGCGTGAGCGTGCCCTCGGCGTACAGCTCGCCGTCTTCGGTGGAGATGCGGGTGAAACTCACCGGGCTGAGATGGCGGTACTCGAGATCGAGGCCGGGAAGCGCCGACGGGTAGCCGCGGTACTCGCCATCGCCCTGGAGCGAGATCGTGATCGCAGGATTGGCGGGTTGCCAGTCGGCGGGCAGGTCCCATTCTGCCGAGAGCGTGCCGACGGGGCCGTCGGGCGTGCCGGTAAGGTCGGTGAGCGCGATCGCCGTGATGCGCAGGCCGGCGAGCGCGCGGGCCTGGGTGGCGCCGATCGTGGGCGCGGCACCGGGGCTGTGGCGGAAGCGGCCCACGGCGATGCCGCCGGGGGCGGCGCTGAGGATGAACTCCTCGGCGCTGCCGGCGCGGTCGCCGTCTTCGGCGGCGGTGGGGGCGCTCGCGGTGCCGAGGGTGTGGGCCTGCTCGATCTCGGCCCTGGTCCACCACGCCGAGCCCGTCGCCGCCGAGCCCGCGCCGGTTGCTGCGACGCTGGTGAAGACGAGGTCGTGTCCGCGCAGGAAGCCTGCTCGGTCGGGTCGAGGCTCCAGGGTATCGAGGAAGCCGTCGAGCTTGCGATAGATGCTGCTGCGGATCGTGCCGCCCGAGCTCGAGTTCGAGGGCTGGTCGAGGAGCTCCATGTTCTCGACGCTGTTGCCCACCCCCGAGCCCATCTGGCCGGAGACCTGCAGTTCGACGATGTGGTCGACCTGGAAATCGCGCCTGCGGCCCTCGCGGTCCCATTCGGGGATGCGCAGCAGGGTCTGCAGCTCGGACAGGCGTTTCGACGTCGTACGTGCGCCGCGATGCAGTTTCAGGCGTACGCGGCCGCTGGGGTCGGCGGGAACCGGGATGCCGCGTTCGGTCAGGCGTTCGCGCACGGCGTCGGCGCCGACCTCGACCTGGCGGCTCCATACCGAGCGCTGGTCGGCGCCCTCGCGTCCGTAGCCACGCACGCGCTTGAGCTGGTGCGCCTGCGCGAGGCCGCTGTAGAGCGGCAGGTGGCGCGCCTTCACCGCGGGGATCTCGAGGCGATCCAGTGCGGCGAGGGCGGCAGCGCTGCGCTCGGTCTCGTGGTAGCGGGCCGGAGGGGGCGGTTCGATCGCGCGCGCGAGTGTCGCCGCGGCCTGGCCATCCTGCTGCACGACGTGGGCGAGTTCGTGCGCGAGGAGGTGACGCCCCTCCTCGGTGTCGGAGGCGACGGTGCCCGGTGCGAGGTAGATGTCGCGCCCCGACGTGAACGCGCGTGCGCCGAGCGCAGCGGTGAGGCGCGCCGCTTCGGCGTCCGAATGGAGGCGCACGTCGGCGAAGTCGCGACCGAAGTGGTCCTCGAGCGGGGCGCGGGCATCGGCCGGCAGCGGATCGCCGCGCCCGCGGCGCGCTTCGACACGGCCGGCGGCATAGGCGGGAAGGCGCGCGGAGGGCGAGTTCGCGTCGGCGGAGGCGGAGGCGGATGCGGGTGGGGGGGTGGAGCCGACGTTCGCAGCCGAGGACGCGCCCGCGCTGTCTTCGGTGCTGCGGGTCGGTACTGGCGCGGGGGCCGAGTCCGGCGTCGGATGGGGCGAGTTCGTCGGGGCGACGGCGGCGGCGTGCGCCTCGGCCTCGCGCTCGATGTTCTCGCCGGGCTGGCTCACGCGTGCGGGGGGACGTGCGTAGGCCGGCATGGACGGTGGAGGCAGGCGGCTCGCGGCCGTCGCGGGTGCCGCCGGGCCGGCACGGCCGGTCGTGGCTGCAGGTCGGGTGGCCGGCGCG
>NZ_AMXD01000059.1 GCF_000310185.1 Thauera aminoaromatica S2
CGCTCGAGCGCGTACGCGCGCGCCGCGCGCCGCCGGCGGCCGACGTGCTGGCCACGCTGGCGACGCGCGCGCGTCGCCACTTCAGTGTCGCGGAGTGCGGCCGCATTCTGCTGGTGCCGGTGGCCGAGGTGCGCTATCTGCGTGCCGAGCTCAAGTACGTCACCGCGCGCACCGCGGCGCGCGAGTATGTGCTCGACGAGTCGCTGGTGCAGATCGAGCAGGAGTTTCCGCGCAGTTTCCTGCGCCTGCACCGCAACTGCCTGGTCGCGTTCGCCGCGGTGGCGGGTGTGGAGCGGGCAGCGGAGCGGGATGGACAGAAGGAGGCCGAGCCGCGCTGGGAGGTGCTGTTGCGCGATCTGCCCGAGCGTCTGCCGGTGAGCCGGCGGCAGTGGCCGGCGGTGCGGCAGGCGCTCGGCCTGTAAGACGGCTCAGCCGCTGTTGCGCAAGCCCGCGGCGATGCCGTTGATGGAGATGTGGATGCCGAGCCGGATGCGCTCGTCGATGCCGCCCGCCTCGGCGGCGTCGCGGTGGCGGCGCAGCAGCTCGACCTGGACGTGGTTGAGCGGGTCGAGGTAGGGGAAGCGGTTGCGGATCGAGCGCTTGAGCAGCGGGTTGGCGTCGAGCAGCTCGCTCTGGCCGGTGATCCGCAGCACCGCCCCGACCGTGGCCTGGTGCTCGGCGCGGATGCGCCCGAAGATCGTGTCGCGCAGCGCCGCGTCCTTGACCAGCTCGGCGTAGCGGCTGGCGATCGCGAGGTCGGTCTTGGACAGCACCATGTCCATGTTCGACAGCAGGGTCTGGAAGAAGGGCCATTCCATGTTCATGCGCTGCAAGAGCGCCAGGCCGTCGTCCGGGTTGGCGGTGAGGAAATCGCGCACCGCGCTGCCGAAGCCGTACCAGCCCGGCAGCATCACCCGGCACTGCGACCAGCTGAACACCCAGGGGATCGCGCGCAGGTCCTCGATCGCGGTGCTCTTCTTGCGCGAGGCCGGGCGGCTGCCGATATTGAGCGCCGCGATCTCGCTGATCACGGTCGACTCCCAGAAGTAGCGCTCGAAACCCTCGGTCTCGTAGACCAGGCCCCGGTAGGCCGCGAAGGCCGCGTCCGAGAGCGCCTGCATGGCGTCGAGGAAGGCGGGCGGCGTCGGGCTGGCGCTGGCCGGGCGCAGGCTGGACTCGAGCGTGGCGGCGACCAGCACCTCGAGGTTGCGTCGGCCGACTTCCGGATTGCCATATTTGGCGCCGATCACCTCGCCCTGTTCGGTGAGGCGGATCTGCCCCTGCACCGCGCCCTCGGGCTGGGCGAGGATGGCCTGGTAGCTCGGGCCGCCGCCGCGGCCCACCGAGCCCCCGCGGCCGTGGAAGAGGCGCAGGCGCACGCCGTGGCGCGCGAAGGTTTCGACCAGCTCGCCCTCGGCCTTGTAGAGCGCCCAGCCCGAGGTCAGGAAGCCGCCGTCCTTGTTGCTGTCGGAGTAGCCGAGCATGACCTCCTGGGTGTGGTCGCGCGCTTCGAGCAGTCCGCGGTAGGCGGGGATCGAGAAGATGCGCGCCATGACGCCTGCGGCGTTCTCGAGGTCGCCGATGGTCTCGAAGAGCGGCACGATGTTCACGTCGAGCGCGTTCTCGAGCGGGCGCAGGAGGCCCGCCTCCTTCAGCAGTACCGCGAGTTCGAGCAGGTCGGAGACGTCGTCGGTCTTGGAAATGATGCAGTTGCGGATCGCCGCCGTGCCGTAGCGCAGGTGGGCCTGGCGGGCGGCGCGGAAGATCGCCAGCTCGCCCTCGGTCTCGTCCGTGTAGCGGACGTGCGGCGAGGCGAGCGGGCGCGCGGTGGCGAGTTCTTCGAGCAGCAGCGCACAGCGCGCGTCCTCGTCGAGGCTGGCATAGGCGGTGCCGGGGCAGGCGCGTTCGAGCAGCTCGGCGACCGTGCGTTCGTGCACATCCGAGTTCTGGCGCAGGTCGAGCGGGGCGAGATGGAAGCCGAACACCTTCACCGCGCGGCGCAGGTGGCGCAGCCGCCCGCGCGTGAGCGCGCCCGAGCCGTTGGCGGCGAGCGAGCGGTGCAGCACCTCGAGGTCCTCGGCGAGCGCGGCCGCGCTCGGGTAGGGCTGGGCGGCGGCGACCGCGTGGCGTAGCGGGTCGTGGCCAAGCAGGCTGCGGTAGGTGGCGGCCAGGCGCGCGTAGATGCCCGAGATCGCGCGCCGGTAGGGCTCGTCGCTGCGATGCGGCGAGTGGTCGGGCGAGGCCTCGGCAAGCGCGAGCAGGGCATCGGAGGCCGAGACCAGGCCGATGCCGAGCGAGAGCTGCGAGCCCAGGATGTGCAACTCGTCCAGATAATGCCCGAGCGCGACCGCGCACTGCATGGCGAGCGCGCGCTCGAGCACCTCGGCGGTGACGAAGGGGTTGCCGTCGCGGTCGCCGCCGATCCAGCTCCCCACCTGCACGAAGGCGGCGAGCTCGGGCGTGCCCAGCGCCCGGTCGGCGGCGGCGAGACGGTCCTCCAGGCTGGCGTAGAGCCGTGGCAGTTCGCGCAGGAAGGTGGTCTCGAAGTAGGACAGGCCGTTGTTGACCTCATCGATCACCGACAGCTTGGCGGTGCGCAGCATGCGCGTCTGCCACAGCGTCAGCACCGCGCGACGCAGCGCCTCGTCGTTGGCCTCGGCCTCCTCGGGGGTGAGCTGCATGCGGTCGCGCGCGTCCAGGAGCCGCGCGATCACGGTCTCGCAGTTGAGGATGCTCTTCCTCTGCACCTCGGTGGGGTGGGCGGTGAGCACCGGCGACACCAGCGCGCCGTCGAAGAAGCCGGCCAGCGCCGCGGGGTCGGCCGCACCGCTGTCGAGCGCGCGCTCGAGCGCGTGCGCCAGGCTGCCCTCGCGCGGTGCCGAGCCGGCGATCAGGTGCGCGCGCGAGCGCCGGATGTGGTGCTGGTCCTCGGCGATGTTGGCCAGGTGGGAGAAATAGCTGAAGGCGCGCACCACCTGGATGGTCTGCTCGCGTGACAAGGCGTCGAGGATGTCCTCCAGCTCGCGGCGCGCGGCGATGTCGTCGTCGCGGCGGAAGCGCACCGAGTTCTGGCGGATGCGTTCGATGAGGCCGAATGCGGCCTCGCCCTGCTGGTCGCGCACGGTGTCGCCGAGCAGGCGGCCGAGCAGGCGGATGTCGTCGCGGAGGGGGGCGTCCTTGTCCTGGTTCATTCTTTCGTTTCGGAATTCGATTGGAGGGGAGAGCGGAGCTTACCGCAAGCGGGTCGCTTTCCTGCCCGTTTCGGGTCGATCCCCGGTGCTGCCGTCTTTCGCGCCGGCTGCCCGGTGGGAGGCGGCGCGGCCGGCCCGCGTGCTAGAATGCGCCCAGTCGTGCGGACGCATTCAGCATTCTGTCATGTTGCGATGCATCATCCTGGCGCCCGTCGCCTCCGCACCTGTGCCCCCGTTTTTCCAGGTGAATCCCGATCGTGAGTCAAAGCAGCCCCGAGCGCATCGTCATCGCAACCCGTGAGAGCCGTCTCGCCCTGTGGCAGGCCGAGCACATCAAGGCACGCCTCGAGGCGCTCCACCCCGGCTGCCGGGTCGAGCTGCTCGGCATGACCACGCGTGGCGACCAGATCCTCGATCGTCCGCTCGCGAAGGTCGGCGGCAAGGGGCTGTTCGTCAAGGAGCTCGAGACCGCGCTGCTCGACGGCCGCGCAGACATCGCCGTGCATTCGATGAAGGACGTGCCGATGGTGATGGAGCCGGAGTTCGCGCTGCCCTGCATCACCGCGCGCGAGGTCCCGCTCGACGCCTTCGTCTCCAGCCGCTACGAGAGCCTCGCCGACATGCCCCCGGGTGCCGTGGTCGGGACCTCCTCGCTGCGCCGCGAGTCGCAGATCCACGCGCAGTATCCCTTCCTCGGCGTCACCAGCCTGCGTGGCAACCTCGATACCCGCCTGCGCAAGCTCGACGAGGGCCAGTACGACGCCATCATCCTCGCCGCCGCCGGCCTCACGCGGCTCGGCCTGGGCGAGCGCATCCGCTCGGTGATGCCGGCCGAGGTCTCGTTGCCCGCGGCCGGGCAGGGCGCGCTCGGCATCGAATGCCTGTCCGCGCGCGCGGACGTGATCGGCTGGCTGCAGCCGCTCGTCGATGCCGACACCACCGCGTGCGTCCTCGCCGAGCGCGCGGTCGCACGCGCGCTCGCCGGCAGCTGCGAGGTGCCGCTGGGCGCCTACGCGGTGATGCGCGAGGGGCGGCTGTGGTTGCGCGGCTTCGTCGCGCGCCCCGACGGCAGCACCATCGTGCGCGCCGAACGCGAGGGCGCGCCGGCCGAGGCCGAGGCGCTCGGGCGCGCGCTCGCCGACGACCTGCGGGCGCAGGGCGCGGAAGCGATCCTCGCCGAGCTCGGCTGAGCGGACGGCAAGGGAGGCGCGCGGTGACGACCCCGGCGGCAGCTTCCGATCTCCGGTCCGTGCGTCCCCTCGCCGGGCGCACCCTCGTCGTCATGCGCCCGCGCGAGCAGGCCGAAAGCCTGTGCGCCCGCCTCGAGGCCGCCGGCGGGCGTGCGCTGCGCTTTCCGGTGATCGCGGTCGGTCCGGCGCTCGATCCGGCGCCGCTGCAGGCCATCGTTGGCCGCCTCGACGAGTTCGACCTCGCCTTCTTCGTCAGCCCCAACGCGGTCGACCACGCCATGCGCGCGATCCTGCCGCAGCGCACCTGGCCCGCCCGCCTTCGTGTCGCCACCGTGGGCAAGGGCAGCCAGCGCGTGATGCAGGACTGGGGCTTCGCGAACGTCATCGCGCCGCAGGACGGTTTCGACAGCGAGGCCGTGATCGCCCTGCCCGAATTCGCCGCCGACGCGGTGCGCGGGCGCAAGGTGCTGATCTTCCGTGGCGACGGCGGCCGCGAACTGCTCGCCGACACCTTGCGCGAACGCGGCGCGAGCGTGGAATATGTCACCTGCTACCGACGCCATTGTCCCGAGGCCGATCCCGCGCTGCTGCTCGGGCCAGCGGCGCGGGGCGAGCTCGACGGCCTGCTGCTGACCAGCAGCGAGGGCGTACGCAATCTGGAATGGATGCTCGGCACGGAGGGGCTCGCCGCCCTGCACGCCGTGACGGTGTTCGCCACGCACCCGCGCATCGTCGCGCAGGCGCGTGCGGCCGGTTTCGAACGGGTGGTCGAGACGCCGGCCGGAGACGACGGTTTGATGCAGGCCCTAGAAAGCCATTTTGCCTAGACGTGGAACCATGAGACAAGAAAATCCCGCTCTGACCCAGCCGCCGCCGGCGACGTCCGCATCGCCGGCCCCGGAGGAGACCCGACCCGTCATCGAGGAGGTGGGCGTGCCCGAGGCACCGCCCGCAGCCGAGGTGGATCCCGCGGCGCGCGGCGCTGCGAGCGAGGGCGATCCGGTCGCCCCCGCCGCACGAACGGCGAACGCCGCCGAGGAGCAGCCCGCTCGCAGTCCCGCCGCGTGGTGGGCGCTGCTGCTGGCGCTGATCGCCGTCGGCGTGGCCGGCTGGTCGATCTGGCAGGCTCGCGAGATGCGCCTGCAGACGGGACAGCTGCGCGCGGAGGTCGCCAGCCGTCTCTCCGATGGCGAGACCATCGCCACCGAGGCGCGCGGGATGATGCGCCAGCAGCAGGAGGTCATCGCCTCGCTGCAGGGCAAGCTCGGTGCGCTCGAATCCAGGGTCGAGACCACACAGGGCCAGGCCGAGGCGCTCGAGGCGCTTTACCAGGAGTTCTCGCGCAGCCGCGAGGACGGCGTGCTCGCCGAAGTCGAGCAGGCCGTCGCGCTGGCCTCTCAGCAGCTGCAGATCGCGGGCAACGTCGAGGCCGCGCTGATCGGCCTGCAGGAGGCCGAGGCCCGGTTGGCGATCCACGATCGCGGCCAGCTCGCCACCCTGCGCCGTGCGCTCGTGCGCGACATCGAGGAGCTGCGCCTGCTGCCGGTGCTGGATGTTTCCGGCCTCAGCCTGCGCCTGGAGCTGATGCTCGAGCGTGCGGACACGCTGCCGCTCGCCTTCGAGAGCCCGCTGCCGGCTGCCGCTGCGGTGGGCGCGGAGATGGGGCCTGCCGATGGCGGTGGCTTCGTGGGCTGGATGGCCGGTGTGTGGCGCTTCGCGCAGAACGTCGCGGCCGATGCCTGGAGCGAGATCCGCACCCTGATCCGCGTCGAGCGCCTCGACCAGGAAGATCCGGTGCTGCTCGCGCCCGAGCAGAACACCTTCCTGCGCGAGAACCTCAAGATGCGCCTGCTCACCGCGCGCCTCGCGCTGATGGCGCGCGACGGCCGCAGCTACGCAGCCGATCTTGCCCAGGCCCGCCAGTGGTTGGAGCGTTTCTACGACCTGCGCGACGAGCGGGTGCAGGCCGCGCTCGGCGAGTTGAAGCAACTCGAGGCGGTGAAGGTGCGCTACGCGCCGCCCGATCTGAGCGAGACCTTCAGCGCCTTGCGCAGCGTGCAGTCGCGCGCTGGCCGCAGCGGCGCGGATGCGCGCGGCGCTGCCGCGCCTGCGCAGGCAGCGCCTGCAGCCGCTGCCGCGCCCGCTCCTGCGTCCGCCCCTGCCGAAGCGCCCGTGGCGACTGCCGAGACCCCGGCATCCGCAGCCCAGGGAGCGGCGAACCAGCCTGCCGCTGCCGAGGCGCAGCCTGCTGCGCCGGCCGAGCAGGCGCCTGCGGGCTCCGTGACCGACGCTGCCGCCCCGGCGGCGAGCCAGTGAGGGCCGAACGATGCGCGCACTGATCTGGCTGATCGGCATCTTCGCCCTCGCCGTCGGCGTGACGATGCTGGCCGGCGTGAATGACGGCTACGTTCTCGTCGTGCTGTCGCCGTGGCGGGCCCAGGTTTCGCTGAACCTCTTCATCGTGGTGCTGGTGGTGGGCGTCGCCCTCATCCACCTGCTGCTGCGCATGGTGACCCGTACCGTGCAGCTGCCCGGCCGGGTGGCGCGCTGGCGCGAGCGCCGGCGTCGCGACAAGGCCGACCGGGCGCTGCACGGTTCGGTGACGGCGCTCTTCGAGGGGCGTTACTCGGAAGCCCTCAAATCCGCCTCGACCGCCTATTCGGCGAGCGATGGTTCGCCGATGGCCGCGCTGGTCGCAGCGCGCGCCGCCTACGGCCTGCAGGACGACACCCGCTACCGCGAGTGGCTGGACCACGCCGCCGAACAGGGCAAGGAGAGCGAGGTGGCCCGCCTGATGACCGAGGCCGAGCTCGCCATCGATGCCCGCCAGTTCGAGCTCGCGGCGGCACGCCTGGCGCAACTGCGCGAGACGGGGCAAAAGCACATCGCGATGCTGCGCCTGGAGAGCAAGGTGGCCTACGAGCTCGGGCGCTGGGAAGAGCTGGTGAACAACGTGCGCCAGCTGCGCAAGCACAAGGCTTTGACCGCGGAGCAGGCTGCGCCCGCGCTGCGTCGTGCCCACGTCGAGCGCATGCGCCAGCTCGTGGGTGATGCGTCCGCCTTGCTCGGGTACTGGCAGGAGATTCCCTCCGAGGAGCTTGCCGACCGGGGGCTGATCAAGGAGGTGCTGCCGCTGATGGCGCGCGCGGGTCAGGCGATGCACATGCGCGCGCAGACCGAGACCTTGCTCGACGAGCAGTGGGACAGCGATCTGGCGCGCCTGTACGCGAGCTGTGCGAACACCATGGACGACACCAACGCTTGTCTGCACAAGGCCGAAGCCTGGCTGGAGAAGCAGCCGCGCGACGCGGGCCTGCTGTTCGCCCTCGGCCAGCTTTGCCGTCGGGTGGAGCTATGGGGCAAGGCGCAGAGCTATCTCGAGGCCTCGTTGAGCGTCGACCCGCAGGTCGGCACCCATCTGGCGCTCGCGCATCTCTTCGAGACCCTGGAGCGCCGTGACGAGTCCCAGCGCCACTACCGCGCCGCGGCCGAGAAGATGGCGGTCGGCGCGCTGGCCTGAGCGAAGAATCACGCAGAGAGATCCCGGGGCCGCGAGGCCCCGTTTTTTTGTCCGCTGCTCGCGATCCGACAAATCAGGCCCAAGCGCGCGGGACGAGGAATTCCTCGTACAGCCTGGCCTCGGGCGAGCCCTCCTGCGGGCGCCAGTCGTAGCGCCACTTCACCACCGGCGGCATCGACATCAGGATGGATTCGGTGCGTCCGCCCGACTGCAGGCCGAACAGCGTGCCGCGGTCGAAGACGAGATTGAACTCGACGTAGCGGCCGCGCCGGTAAGCCTGGAAGTCGCGTTCGCGCTCGCCGTAGGGGATGTCGCGGCGGCGCTCGACGATGGGCAGGTACCCACCCAGGAAGGCCTCGCCCACCGCCTTGGTGAGGCCGAAGGCGGTGTCGAAACCGGTCTTTCCGTCGGCGCCGAGGTCGTCGAAGAACAGCCCGCCCACGCCGCGCGGCTCGTTGCGGTGCTTGAGGAAGAAGTAGCGGTCGCACCAGTCCTTGAGGCGGGCGTATTCGGCCTCGCCGCCCCAGGGTAGCACCGCCGCCTTGCAGCTGCGATGGAAGTGGCGCACGTCCTCCTCGAAGGGGTAGTAGGGCGTCAGGTCCATGCCGCCGCCGAACCACCACACCGGATCCTTGCCTTCGGCCAGCGCGACGAAGCAGCGCACGTTCATATGCACGGTGGGGCAATACGGATTGCGCGGATGCAGCACCAGCGACACGCCCATGGCCTCGAAGCGGCGGCCGGCGAGCTCGGGGCGATGCGCCGTGGCCGAGGCGGGCATGCCGTCTCCCATCACGTGCGAGAAGTTCACCCCGCCGCGCTCGAAGAAATTGCCGTCCTCGATCACTCGGGTGAGGCCGCCGCCACCGCCCGGGCGGTCCCAGCCGTCGCTGCGGAAGGCCTGGCCGTCGAAGGCCTCGAGGCGCTCGACGATGTGGCGCTGCAGCTCGGTGAACCAGGGTTTGACGCTGCGTGGATCCATGCGGGACCTCCGTGGCATTGGCGCGCCAGCGCCCCGCGAGAGCTTCGCGCGCGGACGTCGGCGCTGGGTGAGAGCTACGCCGTCGCTCGCGGAGGCGGAGACGGCGATGGGGCGCCTGCACGGCGCCCGGCGATCAGGCGGTCTTGCGGCCGATCGCGCGGTGGCCGATGTCGCGGCGGTACTGGCGGCCTTCGAAGACGATGCCGTCGGCGACCTCGTAGGCGCGCTTCTGCGCGCTGCGCACGTTGTCGCCGAGCGCGGTCACGCACAGCACGCGCCCGCCGGCAGTGACGACCTGGCTGTCCTGCAGCGCGGTGCCGGCGTGGAAGACATGCACGTCCTCCTGCTCGGAGGCGGGCAGCCCGGTGATGACGTCGCCCTTGCGCGGGCTCTCCGGGTAGCCTGCAGCGGCGAGCACCACGCCGAGCGCGAAGCGGCGGTCCCACTCGGCCTCGGTCTGGTCGAGCTTGCCGGCGATGGCGGCTTCGATCAGATCGGCGAGATCGGTCTTCAGACGCATCATGATCGGCTGCGTCTCGGGATCGCCCATGCGACAGTTGAACTCGACCACGCGCGGCTTGCCCTCGCCGTCGATCATCAGCCCGGCGTAAAGGAATCCGGTGTAGGGCAGGCCCTCGGCGGCCATGCCGGTCAGCGTCGGGTTGATGACCTCGCGCATCACGCGCGCATGCACGTCGGGGGTGACCACCGGGGCGGGCGAGTAGGCGCCCATGCCGCCGGTGTTGGGGCCCTGGTCGCCGTCGTGCAGGCGCTTGTGGTCCTGGCTGGTGGCGAGCGCGAGCGCGTGCTTGCCGTCGGCCATGACGATGAAGCTGGCCTCCTCGCCCTCCATGAACTCCTCGATGACGACGCGCGCACCCGCATCGCCCATCCGGTTGTCGAGCAGCATCATGTCGATCGCGGCGTGCGCCTCGTCGGCCGTCATCGCCACCACCACGCCCTTGCCCGCGGCCAGGCCGTCGGCCTTGATCACGATCGGCGCACCCTCGGCGTCGACGTAGGCGTGTGCGGCGGCGGCATCCGCGAAGGTCTGGTACTTCGCGGTCGGGATGTTGTGGCGGACGAGGAACTGCTTGGCGAAGTCCTTCGAGCTCTCGAGCTGGGCGGCGGCCTTGGTCGGACCGAAGATCGGCAGGCCGGCGGCGCGGAAGGCATCGACCACGCCAGCCGCCAGCGGCGCCTCGGGGCCGACCACGGTGAAGGCGACGTGCTCGTGCTTGGCGAGCTCGACCAGCACCTTGATGTCGGTGACGGGAACGTTCTGCAGCAGCTTTTCGGCAGCGGTGCCGGGGTTGCCCGGCGCCACCAGCACGCGGGTGACCTTGGGCGACTGGGCAAGTTTCCAGGCCAGCGCGTGTTCGCGGCCGCCGGAACCGATGACGAGGACTTTCATGTGCTGCTCCGAAGCTCTGCTGGGGTGGTCGTTCTTAGTGACGGAAGTGACGGAAGCCGGTGAACACCATGGCGATGTCCTGCTCGTTGGCTGCCGCGATCACCTCTTCGTCGCGCATCGAGCCGCCGGGCTGGATCACCGCGGTCGCACCCGCCTGGGCGAGCACGTCGAGGCCGTCGCGGAAGGGGAAGAAGGCGTCCGAGGCGACCACGCAGCCGGCGATCTGCAGACCGGCGTTCTCGGCCTTGATCCTGGCGATGCGCGCCGAGTCGACGCGGCTCATCTGGCCGGCACCGACGCCGATGGTCATGCCGTCCTTGCAGTACACGATGGCGTTGGACTTGACGTACTTGGCCACGCGCCAGGCGAAGAGCATGTCGCGCATCTCGGCTTCCGTCGGCGCCCGCTTCGTGACGACCTTGAGGTCCGCGATCTGGATGCGGGCCTCGTCGGCGCTCTGCACCAGCAGGCCGCCACCGACGCGCTTGTAGTCGAAGGCACCGGCAGGCTGTCCGAGCGCGCAGGTGAGCACGCGCACGTTCTTCTTGCTCGCGAGCAGCTCGAGCGCGTCGGCGGTGTAGGACGGCGCGATCAGCACCTCGAGGAACTGTGCCGACACGGCCTCGGCCGCGGCACGGTCGACCTCGCCGTTGAACGCGATGATGCCGCCGAAGGCCGAGGTGGGGTCGGTGGAAAAGGCCTTCTTGTAGGCCTCGAGCGGGCTGGCGGCGACGGCCACGCCACAGGGATTGGCGTGCTTGACGATGACGCAGGCCGCCGCCGAGCCGTCGAAGGCCTTCACGCATTCCCACGCCGCGTCGGCGTCGGCAATGTTGTTGTAGGACAGCTCCTTGCCCTGCAGCTGGGTGTAGCCGGCCACGCCGCCCTCGGCCGCGCCGGGCTGGCGGTAGAAGGCCGCGGTCTGGTGCGGGTTCTCGCCGTAGCGCAGGTCCTGCACCTTGTCGAAGGCGAGCTGCAGGCGCTCGGGGTAGGTCTGCAGCGACACGTCGCCGGCCTCGTTGGTGACGAGCGCGGTGAGGTAGTTGGAGATCGCCGAGTCGTAGCGCGCGGTGTGGGTGAAGGCCTTCACCGCGAGCGCGAAGCGGGTCTTGTGGCTGAGCTTGCCGGCGTTGGCCTCGAGCTCTTCGATGATGCAGCCGTAGTCCTCGGGGTCGGTGACGATGCCGACGCCGCCCTGCTCGTTGCCGTGGTTCTTGGCCGCGGCGCGCACCATGGTGGGGCCGCCGATGTCGATGTTCTCGATCGCGTCTTCCAGCGTGCAGTCGGGCTTGGCCACGGTCTGCTGGAAGGGGTAGAGATTGACCACCACCAGGTCGATGCGGCCGATGTCGTGGGCGGCGATGGTGTCCATGTGTTCGGCGAGATCGCGGCGGGCGAGGATGCCGCCATGCACCTTCGGGTGCAGGGTCTTGACCCGGCCGTCCAGCATCTCGGGGAAGCCGGTGTGCTCGGAGACGTCGGTCACCGGCAGGCCGGCCTCGCGCAGCAGGCTGGCGGTGCCGCCGGTCGACAGCAGCTTGATGCCGAGCGCGGAGAGCTTGCGGGCGAAGTCGAGCACGCCACGTTTGTCGGAGACGCTGATCAGGGCTTGGGTCACGTTCATCGTTGGGCCGGAAGCGGAAGGATGGAGGAAAAGGGGAAGCACCCGCTCAGAGCAGGTCGTATTCGGTCAGCTTGCGCCGCAGCGTGTTGCGGTTGATGCCGAGCATCTCGGCGGCCACGGTCTGGTTGCCCCTGGCCTGCTGGAGGACGAAGGCCAGCATCGGACGCTCGACGTTGCGGATCACCATGTCGTGGATCGCCGCCGGCTTCTCGCCGTCGAGGTCGCGGAAATACTGGTCGAGGGTGCGGACGACGGCGTCCGCGATCTCGTTGCTGCGGCTCATGCTGCGAGTTCCTGCGGATATTCGGCGTGCGGCGCGCGCTCGTGCTCGTAGCTCAGGCGGGCGCCGACCTCGGCGAGTTGGCCGAAGAAGTCGTCCACCGCGGCGAGCTGGGCGGGAATGTCGGGGATCTGGTTCATCGCGCGGCGGAAGGCCGCCGAGCCCACCAGGCCCTTGGTGTACCAGGAGATGTGCTTGCGCGCGATCTTGACGCCGCGGTCGTCGCCGTAGAAGGCGTAGAGGTCGGCGAGGTGCTCGCGGCACACCTGGTGGATCTCGCTCACCAGCGGCGGCGGCAGGAGCTCGCCGGTGGCGAGGAAATGCTCGATCTCGCGGAAGATCCACGGCCGGCCCTGCGCCGCGCGCCCGATCATGACGCCGTCGGCGCCGGTGTAGTCGAGCACGTGCTTGGCTTTCTGCGGGCTGCCGATGTCGCCGTTGGCGATCACCGGGATGTTCACGAGGGTCTTGACGTGGGCGATGGTGTCGTACTCCGCCTCGCCCATGTACTGGTCGGCCCGGGTACGGCCGTGGATGGCGATGGCGCGGATGCCGGACTCCTCGGCGATGCGCGCGATCGTCGGCGCGTTCTTGTTGGCGCGGTTCCAGCCGGTGCGGAACTTGAGCGTGACTGGGGTATCGGGCACCGCCTTGACTACGGCCTCGAGGATGCGCGCGACCAGCGGCTCGTCCTGCATCAGCGCCGAGCCGGCCATCACGTTGCACACCTTCTTGGCCGGGCAGCCCATGTTGATGTCGATGATCTGCGCGCCGTTGTCGGCGTTGAACTTCGCGGCTTCGGCCATCATCGCCGGATCGGCGCCGGCGATCTGCACCGAGATCGGATCGACCTCGCCGGTATGGTCGGCGCGGCGGCGGGTCTTCTCGCTGCCGTAGAGCAGCGAATTGGAGGTGACCATCTCGGATACGGCGACGCCTGCGCCCAGCTTTTTGCAGAGCTGGCGGAAGGGGCGGTCCGTCACGCCGGCCATGGGGGCGACGAAGAGGTTGTTGCGCAGGGTGAAGCCGGCAAACTGCATGGTTGGAAGGACGAGGGGAAACAAAGCATTTTACCCTATCGATCCTGGCCGTGCGCTTGTTGGGGCGCGTGTGCAACACGCTGATGCTGCGCAGCTCCCTGGAGGCGCCTGTCGGGCGCACGACGGATGGTGCGTCGGGCGTGGCGCGCTCTGCGTGTCGTGGTGTGCGCGGAGGCAGGGGGCGGTGAGTGCGAAAGGGCAACTGCTGCAGTGCGCGGCGCGGGGCCGGGGTGGGGGTCGCCGCCTGCCCTCGCGGCCCTTCGCTGCGCTGCGGGCTGCCCTCGGCGGAGGACGTCGCGGGGGCGGCGACGCAAACTCGGCGCTGCGCGCCTCAAACATGCGTCGCCTTGATTCCCCCGCGACGACCTCCGCCTCGGCGCTCGTGAAGTTGGCGACCCCCACCCCGGCCCCGCGACCGCAAACGTGGGGGCGGCTTGCGGACGAAACCCGCTCGGGCTTCAGGGCTCGTTTGCTTGCTGCAGCGCCTGTTCGAGGTCGGCGATCAGGTCGTCGCTATCTTCGATGCCCACCGAGAGGCGCAGCAGGTCGAGCGGGCAGCGCGTGCCCGGACCCTCGATCGGGCCGCGGTGCTCGATCAGGCTCTCGACCGAGCCGAGCGAGGTCGCGCGGCGGAAGATCTTCACCGCGCCGGCGACCCGGCGTGCGGCATCCTCGCCGCCTCTCACGCGCAGCGACAGCATGGCGCCAAAGCCGCCTTCCATCTGGCGGCAGGCGATGTCGTGACCGCGGTGCGAGGGCAGGCCGGGGTAGAGCACGGCGAGCAGCGCCGGGTGATGTTCGAAATGCTGCGCGATGCGCAGCGCCGAGGCGGCAGCGGTGCGCACGCGGGGAAAGAGCGTGCGCAGGCCGCGGTTGAGCAGCCAGGCTTCGAACGGGCCGAGCACCGCGCCGCCGGCGGCCCGTGCGGTCTTGATGCGCGCCCAGAAGTCGTCCTCGGCGCGCGTCACCAGAACGCCGGCGACCACGTCCGAGTGGCCGTTCAGATATTTGGTCGCCGAGTGCATCACCACGTCGGCCCCGAGCGCCAGCGGCCGGGTGAAGACCGGGGTCGGCACGGTGGAGTCCACCACCAGGCGCGCGCCCGCGGCGTGGGCGAGTTCGGCGGCGCGCGCGATGTCGAGGATTTCCCAGGTCGGGTTTGCGGGCGTCTCCACCCACACCAGGTCGGCCGGGCGCTGCAGCAGTGCGGCGAGCTCCGCGGCGTCGGCGTAGAAATCGAGCGCGATCTGCCAGTTGGCGGCAAAGCCGATCATCCAGTTGCGCAGCGACCAGTACATGTCGTGCGGCGCGACGATGCGCGCGCCCGGCTTCAGCGCCAGCAGCACCGCAGAGGCCGCGGCCATGCCGGAGGCGAACAGCGCCGCTCGAGCGCCGCCTTCCAGCTCGCACAGCAGGGCCTCGGCGGGGTCGTAGGCCGGGCTGGCGTCGCGCGCGTAGATGCGCCCGCCGGGCAGGCTGCCGTCCTCGGCGCGCTCGAAGGTGGTCGCCAGGTGGATCGGCGGCACGATGTCGCGGTGCGGCATCGGGGTGGCGCCCGTGCCCTGGGCGGCGAGGGTGGCAGGGGAGAGCTTGGCGTCGTGCTGCATGATGCGCGGTCCTTCGGGCGGGGGATGCGGTGAGGATGAGCAGGAGGGCGGGTGCCCGGGTGGCGGCGAGCCTACAAGTTCCCCGTAGTGGTGTCGAGTCCGGGCTGCGGGTAAGATCTCAGGCTTTTTTCCAGTCCGGAAAGCTCCCGTGATCCGCATCGAAAACCTGCGCAAGACCTACCGTGCCGCCGACGGCCGCGAGGTGGAGGCGCTCGCCGACATCGAGCTCGAGATCGGCGCCGGCGAAGTGTTCGGCATCATCGGCCGCTCGGGCGCGGGCAAGAGCACGCTGATCCGTACCCTCAACCTGCTCGAACGCCCCTCGGCCGGGCGCGTGCTGATCGACGGCGAGGACATCACCACGCTCGACAGCGAGGGCCTGTACGCGCTGCGTCGGCGCGTCGGCATGATTTTCCAGCACTTCAACCTGCTCGGCGCCAAGACCGTCGCCGACAACATCGACTGGCCCCTGAAGGCGACCGGGCACACGAATGCCGCCGAGCGTGCGGAGAGGGTGAAGGAGCTGCTCGCGCTGGTCGGACTGTCCGAGCAGGGGCACAAGTATCCGTCGCAACTGTCGGGCGGGCAGAAGCAGCGCGTGGGCATCGCGCGCGCGCTCGCCAACCGGCCGCAGATCCTGCTGTGCGACGAGGCGACCTCGGCGCTCGACCCCGAGACCACCCAGTCCATCCTGCGCCTGCTGCTCGACATCAACCGCCAGCTCGGCCTCACGATCGTGCTGATCACCCACGAGATGCAGGTCATCCGCACCATCTGCGACCGCGTCGCGGTGATCGACGGCGGGCGCATCGTCGAGTCGGGCAGGGTGGCCGACGTCTTCCTGCACCCGCGGCATCCGGTCACGCGCAGCATGGTGGCGCAGAGCGACGCGCTCGCCGCGGCGAGCTTCGATCCGGCGCACGCCTACATGAAGGACAAGCTGCGCGGCACGCTGGTGCGCCTGACCTACATCGGCGACGTCACCTACCAGCCCATCCTGAGCCGCATCATGGCGGGCGCGAAGGTGCAGATCACGATCCTGCAGGGCGAGGTCTCGAGCATCAAGGACGTCCCCTTCGGCCAGCTGCTGCTCGAGCTCGAGGGCAGCGAGGACGACATCCGCGAGGTGTTCGCCGAGCTCGACCGCCACCAGATCCACCACGAGGTGCTGCAGTAATGGACCTGTCCGTCATCGACTGGAGCGACATCTGGATCGCGACCTGGGAGACCCTGGTCATGACCGGGGTGTCGCTGCTCTTCACCATCCTGCTCGGCCTGCCGCTGGGCATCCTGCTGTTCGTCACCGCCAGGCGCCAGCTGCTGGAGCAGGGCTTCGTCTATACGGTGCTGTCCTTCGTGGTCAACGTGCTGCGCTCGGTGCCCTTCCTGATCCTCTTGATCGTGATGATCCCGGTCACGGTGATCCTGATCGGCACCTCGCTCGGGGTCGAGGGCGCGATCCCGCCGCTGGTGGTGGGCACCGCGCCCTTCTTCGCGCGCCTGGTCGAGAACGTGCTGCGCGAGGTCGACCGCGGCGTCATCGAGGCCTGCCAGGCGATGGGCATCCGCACGCATCGCATCATCTTCGGCGCGCTGCTGCCCGAGGCCCTGCCCGGGCTGATCGCCGCGGTCACCGTGACGGCGATCACCTTGATGTCCTATGCTGCGATGTCCGGCGTGATCGGCGGCGGCGGCCTCGGCGACCTCGCGATCCGTTTCGGCTATCAGCGCTTCCAGACCGAGGTGATGGTGATCACCGTCGCCCTGCTGGTCGTGCTCGTCCAGATCATCCAGTACTCGGGCGACCGCCTGGTGCTGTATTTCACCCGCAAGTGATCCCCACGAAGGAGACTTCAACGATGTCGTTTACCCTGCGCAAACTTCTGGCGGCCGCCCTCGGCACGCTCACCCTGGCCGCCGGCACCGCCGCCGTGGCCGCCGACCGCCTGGTCATCGCCGCCACCCCGGTGCCGCACGCCGAGATCCTCGAGTTCGTCAAGCCGATGCTGGCCAAGGAGGGCGTGGAACTCGAGATCAAGGTGTTCACCGACTACGTCCAGCCCTCGATGCAGACCAACGAGAAGCGCGTCGACGGCAACTTCTTCCTGCACCAGCCCTACCTCGACGCGTTCAAGCAGAAGCAGAAGAACGACATCCAGACCGTGGTCGCCAAGGTCCACGTCGAGCCGCTGGGCGCCTACTCGGCCAAGCACAAGTCGGTGGCCGCCATCCCCGAGGGCGCGACGGTGGCGATCCCGAACGATCCGTCCAACTCGGGCCGCGCGCTGCTGCTGATGGCCAGGAACGGCCTCATCACGCTGAAGGACCTGAACAACATCTCGGCCACCCAGAAGGACATCGCCGACAACCCGAAGAAGCTCAAGATCCGCGAGCTCGAGGCTGCGACCCTGCCGCGCGTGCTCAACCAGGTCGACCTGGCGGTGATCAACACCAACTACGCGATCGAGGCCAAGCTCAACCCGGTCAAGGACTCGCTGTTCATCGAGGACGCCACCTCGCCCTACGCCAACCTGCTGGTGGCGCGCGAGGACAACGCGACCAGCCCGGCGATCAAGAAGCTCGCCGCCGCGCTGAACTCGCCCGAGGTCAGGCAGTTCCTCTCCGACAAGTACCAGGGCGCGGTGGTGCCGGCGTTCTGATCGGTCGAGCCGCGGCGGTCTTGCAGGAGCGACGCGCGTCGCGACCGGCGGTGCCGGATGCGACCGGCGTTGGCGGGCGCGCAGCGGCTGCAATCGCGACTCGCGTCGCTCCCACGATCGACATCTGTCCGCGCGCCAAGTTGCGGTGGTTCTCGTAGGAGCGACGCAAGTCGCGATTCGGGCGGCGCGTGAACCGCGGTGCTGCGGCCGCCCGGCATCACGGCCAGGCGCGTGCCCCGAACATCATGCGGCGTGCGACGAAGTTGCGCAGCGGTGGAATCAGGTCGAGGGCGAACAGCGCCGCGCCGCGCGCATGCCGCAGCGGTGCGAAGTCGTTGCTGAACACCCGCACCAGGGTGTCGGTGAAGCGCATCGTGCCGAGGCGGTCCAGGCCGCGGGCGTTCGCATAGCCTGCGAGGATGGAAGCGGCGCCGGCGTCGAATGGGCTCGCAGCCGGGTCGTCGGAACGCTGTCGAGCCGCCTCGCTTGCGCGCAGCAGCGCGTCGGCGAGCGCCCACACATCCCGCAGCGCGAGGTTGAAGCCCTGTCCCGCGACCGGGTGCAGGGTCTGCGCCGCGTTGCCGAGCCACACCGTGCGCTGGGCGATGGTCGAGCGCCGGTAGCGCAGCACCAATGGATAGCGCAGGCGCGGGCCGACGCCGGTCAGGCGCGCGCGGCCGCCGATGTGGGCCTGCAGGCGGGCGAGGTAGGCGGCATCGTCGAGCGTCAGCAGTTCGTCGGCCGTCTCGGGGCGGGCGACATGCACCAGCGCGTAGCCCTCGCCCTTGGGCAGCAGCGCCACCGGACCCTGCGGGGTGAAGCGCTCGAAGGCGGTGTGGCGATGGCCGCCCGCGACCTGCACGTCGGCGATGAGCGCGTGCTGGCCGTAGTCGTGCTCGACCACGTTGGGGTCGCCCGCGCGCAGGCCACCCTCGGCGCAGGCCGCCAGGCGGGCGCGCAGCGTGGGGGCGGGGCGGCCGGTGTCCGCGAGGCTGGCGATCACGTCGTCCTCGCCCGCGGCCAGGTTGGTGATCTCGGTCTCGTCGAACACCGGGATGCCGGCCGCGTCTACCGCCTTGCGCAGGGCCGTGGCGAGCGCGCCTGCCGAGGCGACGTAGCCGAGCGCGGGCAGCTCGTGCTCGGCGGCGTCGATCAGGGTGCGGCCGAGCCCGCCCTGGTGCGAGATGTGGATGTGCTGGATCGCCGTGGTCGGCAGCCCATCCCAAACGCCGAGGCGCTGCAGCGTGAGCCGGGTGCCGTGGGCGAGCGCGAGGTCGCGCGGGTCGCGCGCCACCGCCTCGCGCGCGCGCGCGTCGGCGAGCACGATGTCGAGCCCGGCGTCCTTCAATGCCAGCGCGAGCGCCAGGCCGACCGGGCCGGCGCCGACGATCAGCAGGTCGTGGACATGGTCGGGCGCGTCGTCAGCCATGACGGGCGTCCCGCATCAGGGCCTCGATGTCCGCAACCGCCTTGGGCGCGTCCTCGGTGATCAGCGCGCAGCCGTCGGCGGTGACGATCGCGTCGTCCTCGATGCGGATGCCGATGTTCCAGAAGGCCTCGGGCACGTCCTCGGCCGCGCGGATGTAGCAGCCCGGCTCGATGGTCAGCACCATGCCCTCGACCAGCGGCCGCCATTCGCCGCCGAGCTTGTATTCGCCGGCGTCGTGCACGTCCATGCCCAGCCAGTGGCCGGTGCGGTGCATGTAGAAGCGGCGATAGTCGCCGTTCTCGAGCACGCCGTCCAGGCTGCCCTGGAGGAGACCGAGGTCGAGCATGCCCTGGGCGAGCACCTTCACCGCGGCGTCGTGCGGCTGGTTCCAGTGCGCGCCGGGGCGGGTGGCCTCGCGCGCCGCGGCCTGGGCGGCGAGCACGAGCTCATAGACCGCGCGCTGCGGACCTGAGAAGCGGCCGCTCACCGGGAAGGTCCGGGTGATGTCGGAGGCGTAGCCGTCGAGCTCGCAGCCGGCGTCGATCAGCAACAGGTCGCCGTCATTGAGGCGCTGGTCGTTGTCGACGTAGTGCAGCACGCAGGCATTGGCGCCGCCGGCGACGATGCTGGTGTAGGCGGGGGCCTGGCTGCCGGCGGCGCGGAAGGCGTGCAGCAGCTCGGCCTCGATCTCGTACTCGTGCCGGCCCGGGCGGGTGGCGCGCATCGCGCGGCAGTGGGCGGCGGCGGAGATCTGTGCTGCCTGGCGCATGGTGGCGAGCTCGGACGCGTCCTTGACCAGGCGCATCTCGTCGAGCTCGGCGCGCAGGTCGCGCACCGAGTGCGGCGGGGTGAGGCCGGTGCGGGCCTTGTCACGCACGGCGTTGAGCGCGCCGAGTACGCGCGCGTCCCAGTCGTTGTCGTAGCCGAGGCTGGTCCACAGCAGGGGCTGGTCGGCGAGGTAGTCGGGGAGGCGTTTTTCGAGGTCGCCGATGGTCCACGCCTCGTCGAAGCCGAAGGCCGCGCGCGCGGCCTCGGGGCCCCAGCGGTAGCCGTCCCAGATCTCGCGTTCCTCGTTCTTCTCGCGGCAGAAGAGGATCTGCTTCGTCTCCTTGCCCGCCACCAGCACGACCACGGCCTCGGGTTCGCGGAAGGCACTGAGGTAGTAGAAGTAGCTGTCGTGGCGGTAGGCGTAGTGGGCGTCGCGGTTGCGCACGCGCTCGGGGGCGGTGGGCAGGATGGCGACGCCGCCGCCGGCGGCCTGCATGCGCTGCAGCAGGCGGGCGCGGCGGGCGCGGAAGGGGGTGGTGTCCATGGGGGCGGTGCCGGGTGCGTTCATGGTTGAAATTATGTCACGGGGCGCACGCGGGGGCGGGTCGGCGGGGCGTTCCCTGTGCCCTCCAGTTCCCGATCGAGTTCCGCCAGGCGCCGCGGGGTGCCAACGTCGATCCAGCGCCCGGCGTGGTGCCGGCCGGTGACCTGGCCCGCGTTCATCGCCGCGCGCAGCAGGGGGGCGAGTTTGGCGGGGGTGTCGTCGGCGAGGGCGGCGAACAGGGCGGGATGGTAGGCGCCGAGCCCGGAGAAGGTGAGCCGTGGGGCGCCTTCGGCGTGGAGCAGGCCGGCGGCATCGAGGTGGAAGTCACCTTTCGGGTGGTGCTCGGGGTTGTCCACCAGCAGCAGGTGGGCGAGCGGGCCGTCGGCGTGCAGGCCTTCGGCGGCGGCGCGCAGGGACGTGAAGTCGGCGTCGCAGAACACATCGCCGTTGACCACGACGAAGGGCTGGTCGCCGAGCAGCGGCAGGGCGTGGCGGATGCCGCCGGCGGTTTCCAGCGCGCTGGCTTCCGGCGACCACGCGATACGCACGCCGAAAGCCGCGCCGTCGCCGAGCGCTTCTTCGAGCCGGTGGCCGAGGTGGGCGTGGTTGATCACGAGATCGCGGAAGCCGGCGGCGCGCAGTCGTTCGATGTGCCACACGATCAGCGGCTTGCCGCCCGCCTCGAGCAGCGGCTTGGGGGTGTGGTCGGTGAGCGGGCGCATGCGCTCGCCGCGACCGGCGGCGAGGATCATCGCTCGGGTCATGGTGTCTCGGCTGAAGGGGGCATGGGCAGGCGCAGGCTGGCGCCGCGTTGGGGCCGCGGCGCGCCGTTCAGAAGGTGTAGCCGACCTGGGTCTCCTCGGGTTCGAGGCGGTCGAGCAGCTTCAACAGCGGGCCGAGGTCGCGCCAGCGCTTGCATGCGCGGCGCAGGTAATCCATGACCAGCGGCATGTCGGCGAGGTAGCCGTCCTTGCCGTCGCGGTGGTACAGGCGCGCGAAGATGCCGAGCACCTTGATGTGGCGCTGCACGCCCATCCACTCGAAGTCGCGGTGGAAGTCGGAGAACTCCGCCCGCACCGGCAGGCCGAGCTTCTTCGCGGTCTCCCAGTAGCGGATCAGCAGGTCGAGGATGAACTCCTCGTCCCAGCGGATGTAGGCGTCCTTGAACAGCGACACCAGGTCGTAGCTGATCGGGCCGTAGACCGCGTCCTGAAAGTCGATGATCCCGGGGTTGGCGCCGCGGCCTTCGGCGGGGTCGAGCAGCATCAGGTTGCGCGAGTGGTAGTCGCGATGCACGAAGACCTGCGGCTCGGCGAGGTTGACCGCGAGGATGCGCTCGAACGCCGTGTTCAGCATCGCCGTCTCGGCCTCGGTGAGCGCGACGCCCTTGTGGCGGGCGATGTACCACTCGGGGAAGAGCTGCAGCTCGCGCAGCAGCAGGGCGCGGTCGTACTCGGGCAGCACGCCGGGGCGGCTGGCGCACTGGATGGCGGCGAGCGCGCCGAGGGCGTCGGCGTACAGGTGATGTGCGGTTCGGACGGCTTGCGGCGCATCGTCCTGCGTCTTCAGGGCTTGCAGGTAGGTCGTCGAGCCGAGGTCGGAGAGCAGCAGGAAGCCCTGCTCGAGATCGTGCGCGAGCACGTCCGGCACGTGGGCGCCGGCGGCGCGGAAAAGCTCCGCGACGTGCAGCCAGGGGCGCACGTCCTCCTTCTCGGGCGGGGCGTCCATGACGACGCGCGAGGGACTGCCGTCGGCGAAGGTGGCGCGGAAGTAGCGCCGGAAGCTGGCGTCGGCCGAGGCCGGGGCGAGTTCGAAGGACTGGCCGGGCAGGACACTGGCGAGCCAGGTCCGGAGTTGTTCGAGGCGATGCAAACCGGATCTCCGCGGGGGTTCGTGTACAATCCGCGAGTTTATCAACACGGTGGTTCGGGTGGGCAGTCGCGCACCGCGAACGACGGCAAGGGCTTGATCCGCATGCTTCCGAATACGCGCATTCGACTGATTCCACTGCTCCTGCTGGGCCTGTCGGGCGCTGCATTCGCGCAAACCATGCCCGCGCTTCGGGTGGCGCCCGAGCTGCTGCGCCAGGCGTCGCCGGCCACGCCGGAGCGACCCGCGACGCCGGTGCAGGCCTCCCCCGCGGCGGCCTCTGCCACGCCACCCCCGGCCGCACCC
>NZ_AMXD01000060.1 GCF_000310185.1 Thauera aminoaromatica S2
TCGCCCCCAGCGTGGCGACCAGCGCGACGCGGCCGGGGCTCACTGCGGCGGCGGCCGCGCCCGCGACCGCGAGCACGCAGCCGAGCACCGCGGCGAGATTGATCGGGCTGGTGGCCTGCGGCCAGGCGAGGCCGTCGCCGGTCGAGGCGAACAGCCCGATCAGCGCGCAGCCGGCGATCGCCAGCACCAGCGCGCTGATGTGCTGGCGCAGCGAGCCGTGCTGGAAGCGGTCGGCCACGCCGCCGGCGAACACGAACACGCGCTTCAGCAGGCGGTCCCAGATGCGGTCGCCGCTCACCCGCCACAGCACGCGCCACAGCGACAGGCGACGGCGCAGGCGGGTGCGCTGCAGGTAGAAGAACACCCCCAGCGCCACGGTGAGCAGGCTGGCGAGCAGGGCCGGGGTGACGCCGCCCCACAGATACAGGTTCACCGGCACCGTGGCGCGCGACACCGCCTGCACCGCGGCGTCGATCAGCCACACCTCGGCGAGGTTGTTGAAGGCGCCGAACACGAAGCCGCCGATCGCCAGCAGCATCGGCCCCAGCCACATCGGCAGGCTGACCTCGTGCGGCGGCAGCGGGTAGCGCCCCTCGCGGCCGAGGAAGGCGCGCACGAAGACGAGGCCGGCGGCGGTCAGCAGCAGCGCGTTGGTGAGGATCATCACCGCGGTGGTGACCCAGCCCGCCACGCCGAGCTCGATCAGCCCGGCGTACTTGAACTCCTTGGCGATGAAGCCGAAGAAGGGCGGCAGCCCGGCGTTGGAGAAGGCCGCCAGCGCCACCGCGAAGCCGGTCAGCGGCATGTGGCGGATCAGCCCGCCGAGCAGCGCGATCTGGCGCGTGCCGGTGGCGTGGTCGATGGCGCCCACCGCCATGAACAGCGCCGCCTTGTAGAACGCGTGCGCGACCAGGTAGATCGCGAAGGCCTGCAGGCCGTAGTGGGTGTTGGTGCCGAGCAGCATGACGAGCTGGCCGAGTACGGTCACCGTGGTGTAGGCCAGCACGCGCTTGAGGTCGGTCTGGCGGATCGCCAGCACGGCGCCGACCAGCGCGGTGGCGGCGCCCACCGTGATCAGGATCGTGCTCCAGCTCGGCGAGCCCCCGAGCGCCGGGTTGAGGCGCGCGAGCAGGTACACCCCGGCCTTCACCATCGTCGCCGAGTGCAGGTAGGCCGACACCGGCGTGGGCGCCGCCATCGCGTTGGGCAGCCAGAGGTGGAAGGGCAGCTGCGCCGACTTGGTGAAGGCGCCGATCAGCACCAGCACGAGGATCGCGGGGTAGAGCGCGTGCTCGGCGAGCGCCTCGCCCGACAGCCCCGAGAACTGCCAGCTCCCGCCCACGCTGCCGAGCAGGATCAGCCCCGCGAGCAGGGCCAGCCCGCCGCCACCGGTGATCAGCAGCGCCTGCAGCGCCGCGCGGCGCGACTCCGCCTTGTCGTGCTGGAAGGCGATGAGCAGGAAGGAGCAGACGCTGGTCAGCTCCCAGAATACGAACATCGCGATCAGATCGTCCGCCAGCACCAGCCCGAGCATGGCCGCCATGAAGCCGAGCAGGTAGGCGTGGAAGCGGCCGAGGTGGTGGTGGTCGGAGAGATAGGCGCCGGCGTAGAGCACGATCAGCGTGCCGATGCCGGTGATCAGCAGCGCGAACAGCAGCGACAGCCCGTCGAGCCGGAAGGCGAGCTCCACCCCGAGCGCCGGCACCCAGGCCAGGCTGGACGTGACGACCCCGCCGCCGGCGACGGTCGGCATGTGGGCAAGAAAGTGGACAAAGGCCGCCAGCGGCGCCAGCGCGAGCACCCAGCCCGCGCGCTCGCCGAGGCGGCCGACCAGCGGCACCGCGGCCAGCATCGCGAAGGCGATCAGGCCGATGCTGGCAAGCACGTCCTACCCCGGCAGGTGCTGGTCAAGATGAAATCTCCCAAACGAAGCCAGCGCGCCGATTGGGCACGCCTTGCGTGTTTCTGTCAGGAGACTGACCGTCGGCTTGCGGGCGGGGTTCCGCAAAACGGCGGGAGGGGGGCGGGGAGAAGCGGGAGAAGCGGGAGAAGCGGGAGAAGCGGTGAAGCGGGGGAGGCGGGGAGGCGGGGAGGCGGGGAGGCGGGGCAGTGGTGAAGCGGGGAAAACGGGAAGCGGCAAAGCGCTCCCCCTCCTTGCGGCGGGGAGCGCGGATGCCGGGCCGGGCCCTAGTGTGCGTGGTGGGCAACGCGCGGTTGGCCGTGCGCGCCGATTTCCGGGTGAGCGTCGTAGAGGCCGCTCTGGCGAGCGAAGCAGCCGTTCAGCGGGCATTTCTGACCGGGCGGGCAGCCATGTTCGAAAGCGCATTCCCTACGGGTTTCGTCCAGCAGCACCATTTGATTCATGGCTTCGCAACGGGCGATCGGGGCGTCGAATGTACACATGATGGTCTCCTTCCAATGTCGCGGTCTCTTCTCGGTAGAGTCGGAAAACCGTGACTTATTTCACGAACTGTTCGCTTCCAATCTAGGTGCTTGTTGCGCAAACGCAGCGTGAATATGGACAAAGGTTGACCAGGATCAAGCTTCAGCCAATTTTGTCGCCAAGGCCGCCTATCGGCCCCGCCAGCGCCGAACCGCACCGGGCCACGGCCGAAGATCGCCGCCGGCGCTGAACGACATCGGGCCACAGGCGTTGGCATGGTTTTCGTAGGAGCGACGCAAGTCGCGATCAGGCGGTGCGGTGGTGGTGGGCGTGGTCGGGGCGGGAAAGCTGTAATCGCGACTTGCGTCGCTCCCACGAAAACCGGCGCGCTTCGGGAGGGGCTGTAGGAGCGACGCAAGTCGCGATCGGGCGGTGCGGTGGTGGTGGTGGGCGTGGTCGGAGCGGGAAGGCTGCAATCGCGACTTGCGTCGCTCCCACGAAAACCGGCGCGCTTCGGGAGGGGCTGTAGGAGCGACGCAAGTCGCGATCAGGCGGTGCGGTGGTGGTGGGCGTGGTCGGGGCGGGAAAGCTGCAATCGCGACTTGCGTCGCTCCCACGAAAACCGGCGCGCTTCGGGAGGTGTTGTAGGAGCGACGCAAGTCGCGATCGGGCGGTGCGGTGGTGGTGGGCGTGGTCGGGGCGGGAAGGCTGCAATCGCGACTTGCGTCGCTCCTACGGAAAACCGGCGCGCTTCGGGAGGGGGTGTAGGAGCGACGCAAGTCGCGATCCGGACGGCGGGAGACGCGATCCGGGCGGGGCGGTTTTGCGCATGCTGGCGTAATCCCCTACAATTCGCCCAACTTGGGTGTTGCAATGCAGCAATGAGGAATAGTTCCTCAGGGGCTGCGCGTGGCATGGTCCACAAGGTGTCGGGAATCTTTACACTTTGCTCGGACAGCAGATCGGAGCGGCGCGGCGCGGGGGCTTTAACCTCTCCGTAACGCACTGACTCGACACTGGTTTGGTGCAATGCATTATTTGCTGGCGCGTTTTTTGCTGTAATCCACGGCGCCGAGTTGCCTGCGATGACCCCCCTGGAACCGGCTCCACGCCTCGATCCGGGCATCATCGGCAAGGCACCCGAAACGCATATCGTGCAAGCAAACATGCCGGCATGTCGCGACGCCGCCGCCGAGGCGCGCGCGGGGCAAGCCGCAAAACTCGAACGGGGTTTTCGATGAGTCGCTTCACCACCGACCGGATCGCCCACTGCGGCGCATCCAATGGCGCCGTGCGCGCCACCGACGCCAGTGGCCTTGACGCCCGTGCGGCCGGTCCCGCCACCCGCGCGGACGCCATCCGCAGCGGCGGTCTCGTCCGCACGGCCGTGATCGCCTTCGCCGCCGCGGCCATCGGCGGCTGCACCCTCATCCCCGGCACCAGCGGCAGCCTCATGCGCGAAGAGTCCAGCGTGCCGCTGCCGGTCACCGAGGGCACCGACACCGTCCCGGCCAACGTCAAGCTCAAGCCCATCACCGCCGAGCTGATCATCGAACAGCACCAGGCCAAGGAGTCGCGCTTCCGCAGCGGCAAGGCTGGCGGCCAGACCGCCACCCGCGCGAGCGATCCCAAGAAGATCCCCGGCTTCGACTACCAGGACTACAAGCTCGGTCCCGGCGACATCATCAACGTCATCGTCTGGGACCACCCCGAGATCACCATCCCGGCCGGCTCCTACCGCTCGGCCGAGCAGTCCGGCACCCTGGTCGCCGAAGACGGCACCATCTTCTTCCCCTTCGCCGGCGTGGTGAAGGTCGCCGGCCTCACCACCCGCGAGGTGCGCCAGGTCCTCGCCAAGCGCATGGCCAGCGTCATCGAAAACGTCCAGCTCGACGTGCGCATCGTCTCCTTCCGCAGCAAGCGCGTATATGTCGTCGGCGAGGTCGCCAAGCCCGGCCTGCAGCCGATCGACGACATCCGCATGACCCTGGTCGAGGCCATCAACCGCGCCGGCAACATCACCGAAGAGGCCGACCACGGCAACGTGCTGCTCACCCGCAACGGGCAGACCTGGCGGGTCGACCTGCAGGCGCTGTACGAGGAGGGCGACGTCAGCCAGAACGTGCTGCTGCAGCCGGGCGACATCATCAACGTGCCCGACCGCCAGCTCAACAAGGTCTTCGTGCTCGGCGAGGTGCGCAACCCCGGCTCGTTCGTCATGAACAAGCGCCGCACCACGCTCGCCGAGGCGCTGTCCGACGCCGGCTTCGTCAACCAGAGCACGTCCGACCCGGCCTGGGTGTATGTGATGCGCAGCGACAACGGCAGCGCCGAGCTCTTCCACCTCAACGCCCGCTCCCCCGACGCGCTGCTGCTGGCCGAGCGCTTCCCGCTGCTGCCGCGGGACGTGGTGTATGTCGACGTGGCGGCGATCGCGCGCTGGAACCGCGTGGTCAGCAACATCCTGCCGACCTCGCAGATGCTGCAGCTCACCAGCGAGACGCGGTATCCGCTGTTCGGCGGCCGGCAGTAACAAGGAACCGCGCCGGCCCGATTCCCGCAACGGAAGGGGCTTCGCACGGTTCTTGTAGGAGCGACGCAAGTCGCGATCGTCGCGTTCGATGAGCCGCGGCGCGAAATGGGGGCGCTGGGATCGCGACTTGCGTCGCTCCTACGGAAATTGATTGGCAACACATGACCACACAACAGGAACCTACACCCTTGCGTCGAGAAACTGCACCCTCCGCCGTGGCTGAAGTCGGGAATCCTGTCCGCGCCAAGTCCATGCGCGACGACCGGGACGACTTCATCAACCTGGGCGAGATCATCGCCGTCCTGCTCGAATACAAGTGGCTCATCCTCGCCGTCACCTTCTTCGCCGTCTTCATCGGCGCGGTGGTGGCCTTCGTGTCCACGCCCATCTACCGCGCCGACGGGCTGGTGCAGGTGCAGGACAGCAAGGGGCCCAAGGGCGGGCTGGCCGCGCTGCGCGACGTCGAGGCCGTGCTCGGCGAGAACAGCTCGGTCACCGCCGAGCTCGAGATCCTGCGCTCGCGCATGATCCTCGGCCGTGTGGTCGAGCGCCTGCGCCTCGACATCCGCGCCACCCCCGACTACTTCCCCATCTTCGGCCGCGCGCTCGCGCGCCGCTATAACGGCGAGCAGCCCGCCGCGCCGCTGCTCGGCCTGGGCAGCTACGCCTGGGGCGGCGAGCGCATCACCGTGCAGACCCTCGAGGTGCCGTCCTACCTGGTCGGCCTGCCGCTCACCCTCATCGCCGGCGACAACGGCGGCTTCACCCTCTACGACGACCAGGACCAGCCCCTGCTCGACGGCAGCGTCGGCCAGCCCGCCAGCAGCGCCGACGGCAAGACCACGCTCTTCGTCGCCGAGCTCGTCGCCCGCCCCGGCACCCATTTCGATCTCGCCCGCATCAGCCAGATCCAGGCCATCGCCGCCCTGCGCGAAGACCTCGAGGTGCGCGAGCGCGCGCGCCAGTCCAACGTGATCGAAGCCGCCTACAGCGACGCCGACCGCGCCGAAGCCGAGCGCCTGCTCAACGAAGTCCTCAACGCCTACGTGCGCCAGAACGTCGAATACCGCTCCGCCGAGGCCGACGCCACCCTGGCCTTCCTCGAAAAGCAGCTCCCCGAGCTCAAGGCCCAGCTCGACACCGCCGAAGCCGCCTACAACGACTACCGCCAGACCCGCGGCTCGGTCGACCTCACCCTCGAGACCCAGTCGGTGCTCAGCTCCATCGTCAAGGTGGACGCCGACGTCGTCGAACTCCAGCAAAAGCGCGACGAGCTGCGCCAGCGCTTTACCCCCGAGCACCCCCAGGTCAAGGCCATCGACTCGCAGCTCGGCCGCCTGCGCGCCGTGCGCGGCACCCTCGACAAGGACGTCAACCGCCTCCCCGACACCCAGCAGACCGCGCTGCGCCTGCGCCGCGACGTCGAGGTCGCCACCGCGCTCTACACCAACCTGCTCAACAGCGCCCAGCAGCTGCGCGTGGCGCGCGCCGGCACCGTCGGCGACGTGCGCGTGATCGACCCCGCCGCCACCGCGCCGCTGCCGGTGGCGCCGCGCAAGGCGCTCATCCTGCTGCTCTCGGGCGTGCTCGGCGTGCTCGGCTCGCTCGGCCTGGTGTGGGCCATCCGCAGCCTGCGCGTGGTCGTCGAAGACCCGCAGACCATCGAGCGCGAGCTCTCGCTGCCGGTGTACGCCACCGTGCCCGACAGCAAGGACGAAGCCGTGCTGTCGCGCGCCATCGCCCGCGGCAAGACCGACAAGGGCCAGCTCCTCGCCACCGCCCACCCCGACGACGACGCCATGGAGAGCCTGCGCAGCCTGCGCACCACGCTGCACTTCGCGCTGCTCGGCGCCGAGAAGGGCTCGGTGCTCATCACCGGCCCGGCGCCCGGCGTGGGCAAGAGCTTCATCAGCAAGAACCTCGGCGCCGTGCTCGCCCAGGCCGGCAAGCGCGTCATGCTGGTCGACGGCGACCTGCGCAAGGGCCACATCAACAAGGCCTTCGGCATCGGCCGCGGTGTGGGCGTGTCCGACTACATCATGGGCGCGGCCAGCATCGAGCAGATCGTCAAGCCCACCGGCATCGACAACTTCGCCCTCGTCACCACCGGCCAGATCCCGCCCAACCCGTCCGAGCTCCTCATGCACCCGCGCTTCGCCGAGCTGCTCGCCGCGCTCGAAAAGCAGTGCGACGTGCTCATCATCGACGCGCCCCCGGTGCTCGCCGTGTCCGACGCCGCCATCATCGGCCGCCAGGTCGGCGCCACCCTGCTGGTCGCCCGCGCCGGCCGCCACCCGGTGCGCGAGCTCGAGCAGGCCATCAAGCGCTTCGACCAGGCCGGGGTCGAGGTCAAGGGATTCGTGTTCAACGGCTTCGACCTCACCCGGCAACGGCATCGCTTCGGGTACGAGGGCTATCACTACCAGTACAAGTACAAGGCGTGAGGACCGATGGGGGCGCCCGAGCCGATCCGGGCGGCCCAGATCGCGACTTGCGTCGCTCCTACGAGAACCGCACCCCCTGTGGGAGCGACGCAAGTCGCGATAGCGGCCATCCCGACCCGCCCACGCCCAACTTGCCCGCGTCCGGAACCGCCTGAATCGCGACTTGCGTCGCTCCTACAAAACCAAAACCAAAACCCAAACCCTAAACCTCCAAAACCTTCCCACCTTCACTTCCACTCGACACCATCATGCACACCCTAGCCACCCTCAAGCTCGCCATCATCGGCCTCGGCTACGTCGGCCTGCCGCTCGCGGTCGAATTCGCCAAGAAGCGCTCCGTCGTCGGCTTCGACATCAACCAGGCGCGCATCGACGCCCTCAAGACCGGCCACGACGCCACCCTCGAGGTCTCCGACGAAGAACTCGCCGAAGCCACCGGCCTGCAGTACAGCGCCACCCTGCAGGACCTCGCCGCCTGCAACACCTTCATCGTCACCGTCCCCACCCCCATCGACGAGCACAAGCAGCCCGACCTCACCCCGCTGGTCAAGGCCAGTGAGACCATCGGCAAGGTGCTCAAGAAGGGCGACATCGTCATCTACGAATCCACCGTCTACCCCGGCGCCACCGAAGAAGACTGCGTCCCCGTCCTGGAAAAGTTCTCCGGCCTCAAGTTCAACGTCGACTTCTACGCCGGCTACAGCCCCGAGCGCATCAACCCGGGCGACAAGGAACACCGCGTCTCCACCATCAAGAAGGTCACCTCCGGCTCCACCCCCGAGGTCGCCGAGCTGGTCGACCAGCTCTACCGCCAGATCATCGTCGTCGGCACCCACAAGGCCGAGAGCATCAAGGTGGCCGAGGCCGCCAAGGTCATCGAGAACACCCAGCGCGACGTCAACATCGCCCTCATCAACGAGCTCGCCATCATCTTCAACAAGATGGGCATCGACACCGAGGCCGTGCTCCAGGCCGCCGGCAGCAAGTGGAACTTCCTGCCCTTCCGCCCGGGCCTGGTCGGCGGCCACTGCATCGGCGTGGACCCCTACTACCTCACCCACAAGGCGCAGTCCATCGGCTACCACCCCGAGATCATCCTCGCCGGCCGCCGCCTCAACGACGGCATGGGCGCCTACGTGGTGTCGCAGCTCGTCAAGGCCATGCTCAAGCGCCGCATCACCGTTGAAGGCGCGCGCGTGCTGGTCATGGGCCTCACCTTCAAGGAAAACTGCCCCGACCTGCGCAACACCCGCATCGTCGACATCGTCAAGGAACTCGGCGAATACAACATCCAGGCCGACGTGTACGACCCCTGGGTGGACGTGGCCGAAGCCCAGCACGAATACGGCCTCACCCCGATCGACGCCCCGCAGCCCGGCGCCTACGACGCGATCATCGTCGGCGTGGCGCACCAGCAGTTCAAGGACATGGGGGCCGAGGCCATCCGCGCGCTCGGCAAGCCGGAGCACGTGGTCTATGACTTGAAATACGTCATGCCGCGCAAGGCCGCCGACCTCCGTCTCTGACCGCAGCCTCGATCGCGACTTGCGTCGCTCCTACAGGCAATGAATGATCGCCTGCGCAATGAACAGGCGTTGGTTTCGTAGGAGCGACGCAAGTCGCGATTACCGCAGCCCGTATCGCGACTCGCGTCGCTCCTACGAGAAGCACCACGGTTCGACGCCCCCGTAGGAGCGACGCAAGTCGCGATCCAGGCCGAAGGGCCCGCAACGCCGCACCGATCAGGTCACGAACAGCAAAGAGGGCAGCCCCGAACGCGACACACCGGTAACGTAATCCCCTTATCATCCCGGCCTCGCTGCTGACGGCATACCCACCGGAGATATCCATGCATCAATCCCCCCCGATCACCGGCCGCAAGATCCGCTTCGCTCTCGTAGGCTGCGGCCGCATCGCGCAGAACCACTTCGCCGCCATGGAGAAGCACGCCGACCGCTGCGAGCTGGTCGACGTCTGCGACATCAACCCCGCCGCGCTGCAGGCCGCCGTCGCCAAGACCGGCGCGCAGGGCCACGCCAGGCTCGCCGATCTGCTCGCCAATACCACGGCCGACTGCGTCATCCTCACCACCCCGAGCGGCCTGCACCCTGCACAGGCGATCCAGATCGCCGAGGCCGGCAAGCACGTGATGACCGAGAAGCCCATGGCCACCCGCTGGCAGGACGGCCTCAAGATGGTCGAGGCCTGCGACAAGGCCGGCGTGCGCCTCTTCGTGGTCAAGCAGAACCGCCGCAACGCCACCCTGCAACTGCTCAAGCGCGCCGTGGAGCAAAAGCGCTTCGGCAAGATCTACGCCGTGTCGGTCAATGTGTTCTGGACCCGCCCGCAGGAGTATTACGACAGCGCCAAGTGGCGCGGCACCTGGGAGTTCGACGGCGGCGCCTTCATGAACCAGGCCAGCCACTACATCGACCTGCTCGACTGGCTCATCGGCCCGGTCGAATCGGTCATGGCCTACACCGCCACCCTGGAGCGCGACATCGAGGTCGAAGACTCCGGCGTCGCCGCCATCCGCTGGCGTAGCGGCGCCATGGGCACGCTCAACGTCAGCATGCTCACCTACCCCAAGAACCTCGAAGGCAGCATCACCATCCTGGGAGAGAAGGGCACGGTGCGCATCGGCGGCGTCGCGGTGAACGAGATCCAGCACTGGGAGTTCGCCGAAACCCTGCCCGAAGACGCCGACATCAAGCAGGCCAGCTACGCCACCACCAGCGTCTACGGCTTCGGCCATCCGCTCTACTACGACAACGTGATCCAGACGCTGCGCGGCGAAGCCGAAGCCGAGACCGACGGCCGCGAAGGCCTCAAGAGCCTCGAGCTGCTCATCGCCATGTACCTGTCGTCGCGCGACGGCAAGCGCGTGGCCCTGCCGCTGGAGTACTGAGCCATGGAGGTGGCGGTGGTCGGGGCCGGCATCGTGGGGGCGTGCACCGCCTGGGCGCTCGCGCGCCAAGGCGTCGAGGTCACGCTCTACGAGCGCAAGCAGCCCATGGGCGAGACCAGCCGCGCCTCGTCCAAGCTGCTGCACGGCGGCCTGCGCTACCTCGAGACCGGCCAGTTCCGCCTCGTCGGCAAGGCGCTGCACGCCCGCACCGACTGGCTGGAGCTCGCCCCCCACCTGTGCCACCGGCTGGAGATGCTGCTGCCCATGTACCGCGACAAGGGCCGCTCGCAGCTCACCATTTCAGCCGGCATCCGCATCTACGACGTGCTGGCCATGGGCAGCGGCTTTCCGCGTGCGCGTGTGCTCAAACCCTCCGAGGTGCTCGCCCTGCAGCCCGGCCTGTCGGCCGATGGCCTGGTCGGGGCGTGGGCCTTCTTCGATGCGCAGATGGACGACTACGCGCTGGGCAACTGGGTGGTCGAGCAGTTCCGCCAACTCGGCGGCGAGCTGGTCACCGACTTCGAGGTGCGCGACCTCGCCGTGCTCGACGGCTTCGACCGCATCGTCAATGCCACCGGCCCCTGGGCCATGCAGTTGCGCGAAACCATGCCCGGCAAGCCGAGCTACACCCTCGACTGGGTGCGCGGCAGCCACATCGTGCTCGACCGGGTCTGCCCGGCGGCGATGCTGCTCGAAGTGCCCGGTTCCAGCCGGATCTTCTTCGTGCTGCCGTACAAGGGCCGCACCCTCATCGGCACCACCGAGGTGCGCCAGTCCGGCCCCAACAACCCCGGACCGAGCGAGGACGAGATCCGCTACCTGCTCGACGCCCACAACCACTATCTGGCCCCCGCCGCCATGCGCTGCGATGTGGTCGAGGCCTTTGCCGGCGTACGGCCGCTGCTGCGCAGCGCCGACAACCCCTCCGAGGCCACCCGCGAATGGGCCTTCGAGCGCACCGGTAACGTGCTCCACATCTACGGCGGCAAATGGACCACCGCCAAGCTCCAGGGCGACGAAGCCGCCAACAGGATCCTGCAATGACTCAGAACACCTCCTACACCGTCCACCCCAGCGCCATCGTCGACGAGGGCGCCCAGATCGGCGAAGGCTCGCGCGTGTGGCACTTCGCCCACGTCTGCGGTGGCGCCCGCATCGGCAAGGGCGTCTCGCTCGGCCAGAACGTCTTCGTCGGCAACAAGGTCGTCATCGGCGACAAGTGCAAGGTGCAGAACAACGTCTCGGTGTACGACAACGTCACCCTGGAAGAAGGCGTGTTCTGCGGTCCCAGCATGGTGTTCACCAACGTCTATAACCCGCGCTCGCTCATCGAGCGCAAGAGCGAATACCGCGACACCCTGGTCAAGCGCGGCGCCACTCTCGGCGCCAACTGCACCATCGTGTGCGGCACCACCATCGGCGAGTTCGCCTTCGTCGGCGCCGGCGCCGTCATCAACAAGGACGTCAAGCCCTACGCCCTCATGGTCGGCGTGCCCGCCCGCCAGGTCGGCTGGATGAGCGAATACGGGGAACAGATCCCGCTGCCGGTCAAGGGCCAGGGCGACTACACCTGCCCGCACACCGGCGACCGCTACACGCTAGACGGCGACACCCTCAACAAATCGGAAGCCAACTGAAAATGATCGAATTCTGCGACCTCAAAGCACAGCAAGCCCGCATCAAGGACAAGATCGACGCCGGCATCCAGCGCGTGCTGGCCCACGGCCAGTACATCCTCGGCCCCGAAGTGGCGGAGCTGGAAGAAAAGCTCGCCGCCTTCGTGGGCGCCAAGCACTGCATCACCTGCGCCAACGGCACCGACGCCCTGCAGATCGCCCAGATGGCCGTGGGCGTGGCACACGGCGACGAGGTCATCACCCCGGGCTTCACCTACATCGCCACCGCCGAAACCGTCGCCGTGCTCGGCGCCAAGCCGGTGTATGTCGATATCGACCCGCGCACCTACAACCTCGACCCGGCGCTGCTCGAAGCCGCCATCACGCCCAAAACCCGCGCCATCATCCCGGTGAGCCTGTACGGCCAGTGCGCCGACTTCGACACCATCAACGCCATCGCCGCCCGGCACGGCATCCCGGTCATCGAAGACGCCGCGCAGAGCTTCGGCGCCAGCTACAAGGGCCGCATGTCGTGCAACCTCACCACCATCGCCTGCACCAGCTTCTTCCCCAGCAAGCCGCTCGGCTGCTACGGCGACGGCGGCGCGATCTTCACCAACGACGACGAGCTCGCCAAGGTGATCCGCCAGATCGCCCGCCACGGCCAGGACCGCCGCTACCACCACATCCGCGTGGGCGTGAACAGCCGCCTCGACACCCTGCAGGCCGCAATCCTGCTGCCCAAGCTCGAGATCCTGGCCGAGGAGGTTCAGCTCCGCCAGCAGGTCGCCGCCAATTACGACCGCCTCTTCAAGGAAGCCGGCATCGACACCACGCCCTACATCGAACCGCACAACGTCAGCGCCTGGGCGCAATACACCGTGCGCGTGGATGACCGGGATGCGGTGCAGGAGAAGCTCAAGGCCGCCGGCGTGCCGACGGCGGTGCATTACCCGATTCCGCTGAACAAGCAGCCGGCGGTGGCGGATGCGAATGCGAAACTGCCGCATGGGGATGCGGCAGCGGCAAGGGTGATGAGTTTGCCGATGCATCCGTATCTAATGCTAGCTGATCAAAGGACTGTTGTTTCAGCTGTTGGGATTTAGTAGTCGACTAGGGGTTTGCTTTGCGTAAGACACTAAGCGAGTTGCTGTCCAAAAATATTTTTGCACGAAATGTAGCTATTTTAGTTGGCGGAACAGCATTCTCTCAGTTCCTAATTGCACTTTCGCTACCAATTCTAACTCGGCTCTACTCCGCTGAAGATTTTAGCCATCTCGCGGTTTATATGGCGTTAATGGGTATATTTACGGTAATTGCATGCCTTCGATTTAATCTTGCGATATCGTTGCCGTCAGATGATGAAGATGGTTTAAGTCTAACGGCAGTTTCGCTGGTTTCTGGCTTGTTTTTTAGCATCCTGCTTTCAGTTCCCGTTGCGTTTTATCCTCGAGAAATTTCGGTTCTGATCGGTCGGCCGTCTTTTGAACCGTATCTATGGATGGTTCCCTTTGGAGTGTTTTTGGCTTCAAATTATACGGCGCTACAATATTGGTCTGCTAGGAAGAGACGCTTTGGACTAATCACCCGGACAAAATTCTCGCAAGCGATCGGCGGTGCCGGATCTCAGCTTGTTGCAGGAGCGTTTCACGCCTCTCCTTTCGGGTTGATCTTTGGTCACATGCTATTTGGTGGGCTAGGATTGTTCGGCCTTCTGCGAGCAGTATTTAAAAACGAGCCGAATCTAATCAATAAATTGAGGTTCAGAAGGATCGGAGCTTTAATCGTAGCGTATAAACGATTTCCTCTCTATTCGGTCCCAGAGGCTCTTTTTAATACGGCAGGTATTCAAGTTCCCGTGCTTGTTGTCGCTGCATACGCCGTTGGACCGGAGGCAGGTTATTTGATGCTTGCGATGCGGGTTTTGGGTCTGCCAATGGGGCTAATTGGACGGTCAGTGTCCCAGGTTTTTCTTGCGGAAGCCCCCCAAAAACAACGAGATGGCGAACTTTCAAGGTTTACTAGAAAGGCGACTATCGCACTTGCGAAGATTGGTTTTTTCCCGTTAATAACTGCGGGAGTGTTGTCGCCGTATCTATTTCCCTACATCTTTGGAGTGGAGTGGACGCGTGCGGGCGATTTGGTCCTCTGGATGGTTCCGTGGTTCCTCATGCAGTTTATAACAGCTCCTGTTTCAGTCGTCTTGCATGTAACTGGTGATCTTGCCGCTGCGATGTATCTCCAGTTCTTTGGCTTTGTTTTGAGAGTGGCTAGTGTTGTGTTTGCAGTTTTTTTTGTTTCAGATTTTGTGGTTGAAGTTTACGCGATATCCGGGTTTGCATTTTATTGCGTTTATTTGTGCGTTATTTACGCGGCGGTTAAAAAGAATGACAGATTAGGGGGGGCGCGTGACTATCGGTAGTCTTTCAAGGCGATCCTTGGTTCCTATTGATGAATTTTTCGAGTCTAAAGAAGTTCTCTTTCGAGATGCGGCAATAGTTTTTGCTTTTCTTTCTGTAACAATTGCGTTTGCCACTACTACAAATAGTAGTCGGGTCGCAATTGAATTCGTTCGAATTCTGAGTGTTCTTGCTTTATTTGCCGTAGTTGCAGTTTTGGCTTTTAAGGATCAAAGGGTTCAACGGTCTACGTTGCTTGCAATCGGCCTCTTTGCCCTATTTTTTTTGTATGGCCTCGTTCTTGCTGTCGGCAATGGAGGGTTGGTTTACATAGAAGAATCTTTGCTCAGGGATTTTCTTTTGACAGCTGTTCTTGTTTATGTTTTTTCAAAGAACTCAAGAGAAATCGTATCTGAACGCGCGGCCAAGTTCATTATTTCATCTGGCGTGTTTGTTGTTGCGTTAACTATATATTATAGCGGATTGGATTTTTCTTATCCGCCAAGATTTCATTTTGAATATAGTTCGAATTTGTTAGATCGTACAACTGCGTACTCGCAGGGAGTTTCTAAATTTTATGGGTTACTTGCTCTCGTTTCCGCTTATTTAAGCGTAAAGGCTTTCGATGCTACTCGAGTTCTCTTCTATGTTGTGATGATGCTTTTCTTTTTGATGTTGAGTGCGTTGGGTGGCGCGCGAGGTGACTCTCTAGCAGCCATCTTTCTGGCTTTAGGCTATGTCTTTGTTTTTGGAAAAATTTCTCAGCGTTTTATTTTAATGGGTTTGGCTTCACTTTTATTTGGTTATTTAGCTTTCAGTCTGAGTTTTTCGGATTTCACTCTTGTTGCGAGGCTGCAGAGTTTAGATGGCGGAATGGGGGCCAGGGAAGATCTCTATCTCAAGGCCTTGGAGCTGGTTGGCTCAAATTCAACTTGCTCGTACTTTGGGTGCGGCTTTGCATATTTTCAAAAATATTATGGCCTCGGAGCGGCGTACTATCCGCACAACTTTTTTCTTGAGTTAGTGATCGTTTTCGGCATTCCGCTTAGTTTAATTTTGATTGCTCTTGCAATAGGAGGGGTCATTGTGGATGGGGGTGAGTATCGTTCACGTAACCACCTCTTTCTCCTCGTGCTTGGATTCTTCTTTTTGATTCAGCTAAAAAGTGGAGCTCTATTAAGCGCTTGGTGGTTAATGGCAGGGGTGTTTTGGTTGGGGTCGAGAGCACTGTCTTCGATGAGTGCGTATTTTTCACGCTGATTTAGTGCTGGATTAACTGATGTTGATGGCGAATTTTCAGCGGACTGACGTTATTTTTGCTGACTGCCTAGCGAAGCGAAGGGGTGTCCAATGGCCGATTTTTGTTTAAGAAAGCGGGTTGCGCATTTAACGTCTGTACATCCAAGATACGATACGCGTATCTTCGTGAAGCAGTGTAGAAGTTTGGCTCGAGGTGGATATGAGGTCTACCTTGTTGTTGCCGATGCGCTGCCTGATGAGACAAAGGATGGCGTCAATATTGTCTCGGTAGGAGAGCCGGTCGGACGAATGGATCGAATGCGCCGTGCTACCAAGCGGGTCTTCCAGAAAGCTATTGAAATTGACGCTGATGTTTATCAGATACACGATCCAGAGCTATTAATCGTTGCCCTGCAGTTGAAGCGTGCCGGGAAGGTCGTGGTGTTTGATTCGCATGAGGATGTGCCGAAGCAAGTTCTCGCAAAAAAATACATTCCAATGTGGATTCGGCCGGGAGTTTCAGGGGTTTTCGGCGCGGTTGAGCGTTGGGCCTGCGGGCGGCTGGATGGTGTTGTATGTGCAACTGAATTTATTCGGAATAAGTTTTCGGTTGTTAATAAAAACGTCATAGATATTAATAACTATCCGTCTTTAGATGAGTTTTCTAGTGCGCTAGCTCGACCAGATGATGAGCCACGGCAAATATGCTATGTCGGGGCGATTAGCCGGGTTCGTGGTATTCGCGAAATGGTGCGCGCGATGGAGTTGTTGCCATCAGATATCAAGCTCGCCTTGGGCGGAAAATTTCACGAGGCTGCGCTTCGTGAGGAAGTGGAGTCCTACCCGGGTTGGCGCTCTGTCTTGGAGCTTGGGTGGTTGAGCCGCGAGCAAATTCCGCCAGTATTCTCGAACTCTTTCGCTGGGCTCGTTACCCTGCATCCTATAATTAACTATGTGGACGCACTCCCCGTAAAGATGTTCGAGTACATGGTGGCGGGTCTTCCCGTTATTGCATCGAATTTTCCGATTTTAGAGCGGATTGTGGTAGATGCTGATTGTGGAATTTGCGTGGATCCGTACGACTCGAAAGCAATCGCGGATGCGATTAGGTATCTTATAGAGAATCCGGTGCGGCGGCGGGAAATGGGTGAGAATGGCAGAAATGCAGTTTTGCAAAAATATAATTGGGGTTTTGAAGAGGCGAAGTATTACAAGTTTTACGATCGGCTGATTGCTGCAACCCAAGAAAAGTAAGTAACCCGCAGTGGCGAAAGAAGTTTATTGCACGGGAGTATGAAAGGATCTTGTGATTTCTCTAAGCTGTGTGCGGAATTGCCGTTGAAGGTTGTCTAGATAGGTGTAATGTCTCTTAATGAATTGACAATGGCTCGCTGAGTGTTCGGATGTATCTACGTAAAGTGACCTTCTCGCAGTTGGTGTGCATCCTTGAAGCGGAACATTTTGTACGTGGGTGAGATTGCTTAGCTGCTCTTAGGTTGGCGTTGGGTTAGAGCAACGCTTTGAAGAATTGGATTCGTAGAGGGAGTCGAAATGCGGCTGGCAATATTTGGTACTGGTTATGTAGGTCTGGTCACTGGAGCGTGTCTTGCCGAAGTCGGGCATAACGTTGTTTGTGTTGATATCGATCTGGCGAAAATTGAGAAATTGAATCAGGGCCAGCTTCCTATTTGGGAGCCAGGCCTAGAGGCGATCGTCGCGCGAAATGTGGGTGAGGGCCGTCTCGCGTTTACGACGAACGTCGAACAGGGTGTTGCGCACGGGGAAGTCCAGTTCATCGCTGTCGGCACTCCACCTGACGAAGACGGCTCGGCCGATTTGCAATATGTCCTCGCCGTCGCAGAATCGATTGCTCGGCACATGACAGGCTATAAAGTCATTATTAACAAGTCGACGGTGCCTGTTGGTACTGCGGATAAGGTGCGCGAGAAGGTTCAAGCTGTGCTCAGCGAGCGCGCTGCGGACCTGTCATATGACGTTGTGTCGAACCCGGAATTTTTGAAGGAAGGCGCCGCTGTCGGCGACTTCCTGAAGCCGGACAGAATTATTGTTGGTACGGATTCTGAACGTGCGCGCAGGTTGATGCACGATCTCTATGAACCATTTAATCGCAACCATGAACGCACGATGTTCATGGATGTCCGAAGCGCCGAGCTGACCAAGTACGCAGCGAATGCAATGCTCGCGACTAAGATCAGTTTCATGAACGAACTAGCCAACATGGCGGAGATCTTGGGTGCGGATATCGAGGAGGTTCGTAAAGGTATTGGCGCCGATCCACGCATTGGTTACCACTTCATCTATCCGGGTTGCGGCTATGGTGGGTCGTGCTTCCCGAAGGATGTCCAGGCGCTTGGCCGCACGGCCGAGCAGATTGGTTATGAAGCGCCGTTGTTGAGGGCGGTCGAGGCCGTCAATAATAGGCAAAAGGGCGTGCTGTTTTCAAAGCTCGCGAGGCACTTCGGTGGTGGGTCTGGGCTGAAGGGGAAGACTGTCGCTATCTGGGGGCTTGCGTTCAAGCCGAATACTGATGACATGCGCGAAGCGCCGAGTCGGACCTTGATCGAGGCGCTCTGGGGGGCAGGGGCGCGAGTGCAGGCGTTTGATCCTGTGGCGATGGACGAGACGCGCCGGATTTATGGAGAGCGTGATGACTTGGTTTTTTCAAGTAATAAGTATGCTGCGTTGAACGAGGCGGATGCCTTGGCGATTTGTACTGAGTGGCAACAGTTCCGTGCCCCCGATTTCGACGAGATGCAGTCACGGCTTCGTGAGAAGGTCATTGTCGATGGACGAAATCTTTTCTCTCCGGCACGCATGCGAGAGCAAGGGTGGAGTTATTACAGTGTGGGTAGGAATTGATTCACGTGTCGGGTGAAATGGTTATGAAGTCACGTGGAACTGGACTAGATAGGTAGGTCAATGCATATCCTTTATCTTCACCAATACTTCAGTACCCTCTCGATGCCCGGCGGTACTCGTTCTTTTCAGATGGCGCGGCGCTTGGTAGGCATGGGGCACCGTGTCACGATGATTACCTCGTGGAGGCAGGACGACGGGCGTAAGGAATGGTTCGTGACAAATGAGGACGGTATCGAGGTGCATTGGTTGCCTGTTCCTTATTCAAACCACATGAGTTATGGAGAAAGGATAAAGGCCTTTATAAAATTCGCGGTGGGAGCGAAGAAGCGTGCGGTTCAGGTAGGGGGGGACGTCGTTTTTGCTACGAGCACGCCGTTGACGATTGCGATTCCGGGAGTTTTTGCTTCTCGGAAGCTGAAGATTCCGATGGTTTTCGAGGTGCGCGACCTGTGGCCAGAGTTGCCAATTGCGATTGGTGCGCTCAAGAACCCATTGGTTCAGAGGGCGGCTTTTGCAATGGAGGCTTGGGCCTATCGAAATTCTGAGGCAGTGGTGGCGCTTTCACCTGGGATGCGTGAAGGCGTTTTAAAGACGGGCTATCCGTCCGAGCGCGTAGCCGTGATTCCGAACAGCAGTGATAATAGCGATTTCGAGGTGGATCCTGCGGTGGGGAAAGCTTGGCGGGCCACGAAGAGTTGGCTCGGTGATAGGCCGCTGATTACCTATCCTGGAACGTTCGGCAAGATCAATGGGGTCGGCTACATGGTCGATCTTGCGACGGCGCTGCTGAAGGTTGCACCAGAGGTGAGAGTTTTCTTGTTGGGCGATGGGATGGAGAAGTCGTTGATCAGGGACAAAGCCGCGGCTGCGGGTGTGCTTGATGTAAACCTGTTCATGGAAGATCGCGTCCCCAAGAAGGATATGCCGGGTGTGCTGGCTGCTTCGGATATCGTCTGTAGCCTGTTTGTCGACATGAAGGAGATGCAGGCAAATTCAGCGAATAAGTTCTTTGATACTCTCGCCGCCGGTAAGCCAATTCTTCTGAATTATGGCGGTTGGCAGGCCGAGATTGTGGAGCGTGCAGGGTGTGGCCTAGTCACTTGGAAGCGTGATTTTGAAGAGGCTGCGCGGATGATTGCCCAGCGGCTTGATGACAAGGACTGGTTGGACGAAACCGGACGGGCGGCGAAGCGAATCGGAAATGAGCTCTTTGACAGGGACGTACTCGCGAAGCAACTTTCCGAAGTGTTGTTGGCGGCTGCAGACCGTTGTGGCAGCAGAGCAAGCGGAATCGCAAGTGGCGACTACAGCCGGGTGTGATGAGCATGTGGGTGGTGTATGTAATCGAACGACGTTGATCAGGTAGCGGCAGTGGTGCGTCTGCTGCCTCATTGGAGAGTGTTATGCTGAGGTCGTTATTAGGTTGGGGTTACTGCTTGGTCAAGGCCGACTGGAAAGCCCTGATGAAAGACGGGCGCCTCGCTGACGTCGTCTTTTCGAGTCTGCGGTACGAAGTGGCGCCGGACGAGTATTGGTACTTCGACTTTCCGGTTAAGAGCGCTGCCGAACGGGCGGAGTGGGCGGGCACTACTGCGATGTGGAAGGCGCAGCGCAGGTTCGTGGAAAAGGACGCTATCGGCGTGTTCGCTCACAAAGAGCGGTTCATGCAGAAGTTCGGACACCTGATGGCCAGCGGCGGTGATTCGTTTATCTACGCGCGGAGCGACTTTTCGCGTGCCGAGAGCCTTGTTGGCGGCGATTGGTTTCTAAAGCCCGCGGACGGCCAGTGCGGAGCCGGTGGGTTTCACCTCGACGCCAAGGCGCTTCAGGCGGCCGAGGTGGCACGGATCCTCGAGGTCAGGCTTGCCGAGGGGAGTCGCTACATCCTGGAGCGCTGCCTGGTGAATCACGAAGCCTTGAGGCGGGTTAATCCGTCGTGCTTGAACACCTTGCGCATCGTGACGGGCAACGACGGTAAGAACGCCGAGATCCTTTTTGCTCGGGCTCGCTTCGGCAACGGAGCGGACGTGGATAACCTTTCTGCGGGTGGTTTTGCCACGGTGGTCGACCATCGGACGGGGCGGGTGGTCAGCGACGCTGTCAGCACCAACACCGGGCGCGCAGTGTATTTCCCGAAACATCCGATCACGGGTGTGGAGTTTCGCGCGATCGAAATCCCGCATTGGGACAAGGTGGTCGAACTTGCGCTTGCGGCGTCGAGGGTGGAGCCGAGGGCGCGCGTCGTGGGTTGGGATATCGCGGTTTGTGAGGACGGGGTTTACCTCGTGGAGGGGAATCACAACTGGTGCAAGATTCTTTGGCAATTGCCTGCTAGGAAGGGAATGAAGAAGGAACTCGCGAAGTACGTGCAGCGGTTCGGCTGAGTCGGTACGCGGCATGGTCGGGTTCGAAGGTTAAGGCGGAAGATGATCAAACGTTTATTCGATTTTTTTGCGGCGCTGTTTGCGCTGGTTTTGCTATCGCCCATCCTGATTTGGGTCGCATTGAAGGTCCGCAGCCGCCTCGGCTCGCCGGTGATCTTTCGCCAGCGTCGCCCCGGGTTGAACGGCGAGCCGTTCGACATGATCAAGTTCCGCACGATGCTCGAGGCCTACGACGAGCACGGCAAGCCCTTGCCGAACGAGCAGCGCATGACGCCCTTCGGCAAGTGGCTTCGTGCCACCAGCCTCGACGAGCTGCCGGAGTTGTGGAACGTGCTGAAGGGGAACATGAGTCTGGTCGGGCCGCGTCCGCTGCGCATGGAATATCTGCCGCTTTACAACGCGCACCAGGCGCGCCGCCACGAACTGCGACCGGGCATTACCGGCTGGGCGCAGATCAATGGGCGCAATTCGCTGAGCTGGGAGCAGAAGTTCGACCTGGACGTCTGGTATGTGGATAACCAGTCTTTCCTGCTGGACCTGAAGATCCTTTTCCTGACGGTGAAGAAGGTGGTGGTGAAGGAAGGGATCAACGCCTCGGAAGAAGTGACGATGAAGCCCTTTACCGGTACGAAGGAGGGCGGGCAGTGAGCGCGGTCATCTTCGGCGCGGGCACATATGGAGAGGTGTATCTGCACTATCTGCGCGATGCGGGCGTGGAGGTGGTGGGTTTTCTGGATGACAACGCGTCCAAGCACGGGATCAAGGTGCTGGGGGTGCCGGTGCTGGGCGGCAGCGATGCGCTGCAGAAGGTGCGGGATGCCGGTGTCTCGAAGCTGTACTGCCCGGTGGGGAACAACGCGGTGCGCCTGCGGGTGAACCGGCAGGCGCGAGCGCTGGGGCTGGTGACGCCGAACTTCGTGCATCGCTCCGCCGTGGTGGATTCGGTGCTGGCGCCGGACTCGGGGATCTATGTGTTTCCTGGATCGGTGTTGATGCCGTTCATCGATGTGCGCGCGGACGTGATGATCAGCATGGGTGTGAAGGTGGCGCACCACTCGACCCTGGAGGAAGGGGTGTTTCTTTCGACGGGGGTTGCGGTAGGCGCGAGCATGCGTCTGTGCGAGCGCGCCTACGTGGGAATGAGCGCGACTCTGGTGACCGGGAAGTGCGTGACGGTTGGCGCGGGCGCCATGATTGGCGCCGGCGCGGTGGTGGTCTCGGATGTGCCGGCCGACGCCGTATATGCCGGCGTGCCGGCGAAGATGATCAAGAGCGGGAAGTAGGGTTGGTATCGGGGCTTCGCCACGGTGGCCGCCGTCCCCGCGCGCGTGATGGAAAAGGCGGTCTGAGGTTCATGTAGGAGCGACGCAAGTCGCGAATAGGGCGCCAGGAATGGGCGACGGCGGTTGGGGACGGCTGCAATCGCGACTTGCGTCGCTCCCACAGTGGCAAATCGCACGCGCCGCAAGGTTTTGTAGGAGCGACGCAAGTCGCGATCTGGGCGGTGGGAATGGGCGG
>NZ_AMXD01000061.1 GCF_000310185.1 Thauera aminoaromatica S2
CGCGAGGCGACGGCGCGCGAGGCGACGGCGCGCGAGAGCGCCAGGCGCAGCGCTCCGCCCGCGGACAAGGCGCGCGCCGCCGAGCCCAAGGCCGCGAACCGCCCGACCAAGCTGTCCTTCAACGAAAAGCGCGAGCTCGAGGCCTTGCCCGAGCGCATCGCCGCGCTCGAGGACGAGCAGACCGCGTTGCACGCGCGCATGGCCGACCCGGCGCTGTACCAGAACGCCCCGCAGGAGGTCGCGCAGATCAAGGCGCGGATGGAGGCGCTGGACGGCGAGATCGAGACCGCGATGCTGCGCTGGGAAGAGCTCGAGTCGCGCGCGGCAGGTTGAGCGCGAGGCGGGCCGCGGCGCGGATGACCCGCGCCGTAATCGCGACTTGCGTCGCTCCTACGAACCCGGCGCCGCGAAGACCGCCGCGCTTGCGGAGCCGCGCCGTAATCGCGACTTGCGTCGCTCCTACGGAACCGGCGCCACGAAGACCGCCGCGCTTGCGGAGCCGCGCCGTAATCGCGACTTGCGTCGCTCCTACGAAACCGGCGCCGCGAAGACCGCCGCGCTGACGGAGCCGCGCCGTGATCGCGACTTGCGTCGCTCCTACGACACCGGCGCCGCGAAGACGGCCGCGCTGACGGAGCCGCGCTGTAATCGCGACTTGCGTCGCTCCTACGGAACCGGCGCCACGAAGACCGCCGCGCTTGCGGAGCCGCGCCGTAATCGCGACTTGCGTCGCTCCTACGAAACCGGCGCCACGAAGACCGCCGCGCTGACGGAGCCGCGCCGTAGGAGCGACGCAAGTCGCGATCCACGGTGACGAACCGTCCACCGTGCCGGGCAAGGGCGCCGCGACTTCTGCGGCCCGCGCTAGAACACGCCGATCTGCCCGAACCACGCCGTCGCCGCGCTGGCGCCGAGGAAGACCGCGGCGTGGAAGGCGGCGATCCAGCGGTACTGGCGACCGATGCGCTCGGGGTCGAGGTCCGAGATCAGGTACAGGCGGCCGCCGCTCGGCGGGCGCATCAGGTGCAGCTCCGGCGCGGCGAGCGCCTCGGCCTGGCGCTGGCGCACCTCGCGACGCGCCTGGGCGCGGGCGAGCTCCCACTCGCGCAGGTCGATCTCGCCGTCGCCGTCGAGGTCGAAGCGCTGCAGCAGGGCGGGGCGGTCGGCCTTCCAGGCGGTGAGCAGCTCGCGCACCTCGGTCGTGGTGTCGGTGCGCACGTCGGCGCTGCCCAGGGTGGCGAAGTCGCCGATCACATAGAGCTTGTCGTGCTCGATCAGAGACCATTGCGTGTAGCGCAGATCGTCGCGCACGAACACGTCGCGTCGCCGCACCAGCATCTCCGCGCCCTCCGGGTCGACCACACAGCGCGCGCTGCCGTCGTCGAGCAGAAAGGAGGACGCGCTGGTGTCCGTGCTCACCACCCGCCACTCGCCGTTGCGCTGGCGGCGCTCGATGCGCAGGCGGTACCACAGCACCGGCAGCGCATTCACCGGCGACAGCAGCGGATCGCCGTCCAGCGGCGCGCCGCGGCCCCGCAGTTCGGTGTAGCCCTGCGCCGCCGAGACGATGCGCGCGGTCGGGGTGTCGGCGATCAGGCGCGCGTGGCGCAGCGCGCGCAGAGTGCCGAGCAGGCCGGTGCCGAGCAGCACCGCGAGCGCGGCCAGGCTGCCCGGGCCGGGGCCCAGGCGCAGTGCGAGTGCGATCGCGCCGAGCTGGATGGCCGGTAACGCGAGGTCTGCCCGCAGGTGGCGAAGGTGCACGAGCATGGTGGGGTACCGGGTGGTGTCGATCGCGGCGGGGCGAGCGGGCCTGCGTGCGCTGCGGCAAGATCGCCGACGGGCCCGGGGCCGGTTCCGCGCCGGTCCGGTTCGTCCGCGACGCCGATCGTGCGGCGCTCGCCACGCGCGCTCAGCTGCCGAACAGCGCCTTCAGATCGACATCCGCCTTCTCAGCGATGCTGAACTGCAGCAGCGGCTGCTCGCTGTAGCCGAGCGGGCGCGCGATCAGCAGGTCGGGGAACTGCTCGATGCGCACGTTGTGTACATTGACCGCCTCGTTGTACCACTCGCGGCGGTCGGCGATGGCGTTCTCGAGCGCGGTGATGCGGCTCTGCAGCTGCATGAAGTGCTCGTTGGCGCGCAGCTCGGGGTAGGCCTCGGCGACCGCGAAGATCTGCCCCAGCCCGCTGCGCAACAGCTGCTCGGCGGCACCGAGCGCGGGCACGTCGTGGGTCTCGCGCGCCTGGGCGACGCGCGCGCGCGCCTCGGTCACGCGCGCGAGCGTGTCCTGCTCGAACTGCTTGTACTGGCGGCACACCTCGACCAGCTTGGGGAGTTCGTCGTGGCGCTGCTTGAGCAGCACGTCGATGTTGGCCCAGGCCTTGGCGAGGTTGTGCTTGAGCTGCACCAGGCCGTTGTAGATCACCACGCCGTACACCAGCGTGAGGACGACGAGGCCGAGGAGGACTGCGCTGCCGATGCTCATTGCGGGGACTCCATTGCGAATGCGCGCATCTTATACTCGCGCCCTCGCGCCACGTGTTGCGCATGCCACGGTGGCGGCGAATCGCCTCCCTCGCAGCGGAAATTCCCATTTTGCTCTTCTCGTCTTCCTCCCTTCCCGTCTTCCTGCGCCGCCCCGCGGTCGTCATGGCCTGCGGCGCGCTGATCCTCACGCTGGCCATGGGCGTGCGCCACACCGGCGGCCTGTTCCTGCAGCCGATGACGCTCGACCACGGCTGGTCGCGCGAGCTGTTCTCCTTCTCGATCGCGCTGCAGAACCTGCTGTGGGGCGTGTTCCAGCCCTTCGCCGGCGCCTTCGCCGACCGCCACGGCGCCGGCCGCACCCTGGTGGGCGGGGCGCTGCTCTACATCCTGGGCCTGGTGATCATGGCTCACGCCGACAGCGCGCTCGGCCTCAACCTCGGCGCCGGCCTGCTGATCGGCATGGGCCTCTCGGGCACCACCTTCAGCGTGGTGCTGGGCGTGATCGGGCGCATGGCCGCGCCGGAGAAGCGCAGCCTCGCGCTCGGCATCGCCTCGGCCGGCGGCAGCTTCGGCCAGTTCGCGGTGCTGCCGGTGGGACAGGGGCTGATCACCGCCTTCGGCTGGCAGGACGCGCTGCTGTGGATGGCGGTGGGCATCGCCTTCATCATCCCGCTCGCCGCCGCGGTCACCGGCACCAGCGAGCGCGGCGGCGGTGTCGAACAGTCGCTGCGCCAGGCGCTCGCCGAGGCGATGCGCACGCCGAGCTTCCACTTCCTGTTCTGGAGCTTCTTCGTGTGCGGCTTCCAGACCGCCTTCGTCATGCTGCATCTGCCCGCCTACGTGGTCGACATGGGTCTGTCGGCCAACATCGGCATGAGCGCGGTGGCGATGATCGGGCTGTTCAACATCTTCGGCTCCTTCCTGTCGGGCTGGCTGGGCGGCCTCTACAGCAAGAAGTGGCTGCTGGCGTGGATCTACGCGTTGCGTATCGTGGCCATCCTGGCGCTGATGCTGTTCCCGCTCAGCCCGCTCACGCTCTACGTCTTCGCCGCGGTGATGGGCCTGCTGTGGCTGGGCACGGTGCCGCTCACCAGCGGCCTGGTCGGCCACATCTTCGGCCTGCGCTACGTCGGCATGCTGTACGGCATCGTCTTCCTCGGCCACCAGATCGGCGGCTTCCTGGGGGCCTGGCTGGGCGGGCGCATCTTCGACCTCAGCGGCTCGTACGAGATGGCGTGGTGGCTGTCGATCGCGCTCTCGGTGATGGCGGCGGCGCTGTCGCTGCCGGTGCGCGAGGCGCCGCTCGCAAGGCTGGCGGCGCGATGAGGAAGGGCCTGCTGCGGCTGGCGCTCGTCGTGCTGGGGGCGCTCGCGCTCGGCCTGCTCTTCGCCGCCTACCAGCAGCCGGCGCTGCTGCTCGATTTCAGCAATCTGATGCGGCTCTGCGGCTGAAGAGGTTCGCCTTCCGCCGCAGGGTTGGGCCCGCTCCGCTCACTCCGGCTGCGCGTCCGGCAACAGGCGGGCGCGCAGTTCGGCCGGTACGCCCAGGCGCTGCAGCAGGCTCTCGCGCGGCTGGTGCAGCAGCGCTTCGAGCTCGGCCAGATCATCTGCCAGCGTCGGGCTCGTCCATCCGCGCGCCTGGTGGCGGGCGAAGCGGGCGGCCAGCGTGATCGTGCGCACGCGCGGGTTGTCGGCGTGACCGCTGTCGAGCAGCCCGGCGAGCAGCTCCGGCAGCCGCCAGGCGTCGATCAATGCGTTCTGGAGCTCCGCTGCGCTGATGCCGAACACCTCGCGCTGCACCTCCGCCGCCGAGCGCGCGGGTTCGGCCTGCCGGCGTGCGATCGCCTCCAGGGTGAGCGTGGGGGCGTGGATCGCGCACACGATCTCCGTGGCCTCGCGCAGCAGGGTGGCGACGGTGATCTCCTGCACCTCGTGATCGCGCCGCATCGTCGCGAACTCGCGCGCGAGCGTGGCTGCCCGGCGTGCGCGCGCGATCAGCTTGAGCGCCACGACGAGCGCCTTCGGGTGCGCCGCGAGGGTGTCTTCCACCGTGGGAAGATCGGAGAAGGTGGCGAAGAACGGCTCCACGCCCAGCATCAGCACCGCGCGCTCGATGGTGGTGATGTCGTGGTTCTGCGAGGCGCGCCGGTTCGCCTCGAGATGCGTGAGCAGGCGCAAGGTCATCAGCGGATCGGCCAGCACCACCGCGGCGATCTCGCGTGCGCCCGGCGCAGGATCCGCGCTGCGCAGTTCCTCGAAGGCGCGTACGGTGTGGCGCAGGACGGGCAGTCCGGCGCGGGTGAAGGCGTCGATGTAGGCTGCGGAGGAGGGCAGGGGGCTGGGCAGCAGGGGCATGTTCGCGGTCTCTGGCGCGGTCGGGGTGGCGGTGGTGCGGCTCATGGAATCAAACCGGGATGACGGCCGCCGCGGCACAAACTTGAGGCGAGCGTGCCGTGTTCGGGCAGATTCGCAGTTGCGGCTATAATTATGAATCAACGCGGCCTCCAGGCTGGCCGCCACATCGACAGGAGACTTCCGCATGAATCCCTTCAAGGCCTTCGTGATCGACCAGGACGAGAACCGCAAGGTGGTCGGCGGCATGCGCACGATGAGCGCCGACCAGCTCGATGCGGGCGAGGTGACGATCCGCGTCCACTACTCCAGCATCAACTACAAGGACGCGCTCGCTGCGACCGGCGCCGGCAAGATCATCCGTCGCTTCCCCTGCGTCGGCGGCATCGACCTGTGCGGCGAAGTGGTCGACAGCGCCGATGCGCGCTTCAGGCCGGGCGACAAGGTGATCGCCACCAGCTTCGACATCGGGGTCGCCCACCATGGCGGCTATGCCGAGTACGCGCGCGTGCCGGCGGGCTGGGTCGTGCCCTTGCCGGCGGGGCTCGATCTCTTCGAGGCGATGGCGCTGGGCACCGCGGGCTTCACCGCCGCGCTCGGCATCGTGCGCATGGAGGACAACGGCCTCGCCCCGGCCAACGGGCCGGTGGTGGTCACCGGCGCCACGGGTGGCGTCGGCGCGCTGGCCATCGACATGCTGGCGCAGCTCGGTTACCACGTGGTCGCGCTCACCGGCAAGGATGCCGAGGCCGACTACCTGAAGATGCTCGGCGCGGCGGAGATCCTGCCGCGCTCCTCCATCGACTTCGACAAGGTGCGACCGCTCGAGGCGGCGCGCTGGGCCGGCGCGGTGGATAACGTCGGCGGGCAGATCCTGCACTGGGTGCTGGCGACCATGAAGCAGGCCGGCACGGTGGCGAGCATCGGCAACGCGGCGAGCTTCAACGTCGATACCACGGTGTTCCCGCTCATCCTGCGCGGGGTGAGCCTGCTCGGGGTGGATTCGGGCTACATGGGCTTCCCGACCCGGCAGCGCGTTTGGGAGCGCCTGGCCACCGACCTCAAGCCGCGCCACCTCGCCGCGATCACGCGCACAATCGACTTCGATGCGTTGCCGGGCGCCTTCGACGACTTCATCCACGGCCGCGTCAAGGGGCGCACCGTCGTGCGCATCGGCGCCTGAGCCGACGAACGCCATGGACCCGGGCGCGCTGACGACGGACGGGGACGGCAGGCTGCCGCGCATCCTCGTCGTGGACGACTCGCGCATGGTGCGCGCGTCCATCGTCAAGCACATCCGCGGTCGTTTCGAGGCGCGCGAGGAGCCCGACGGCGAGGCCGCCTGGGAGGCGCTGCTGGTCGATCCGGCGATCGAGATCGTGCTCACCGACATCGGCATGCCGCGCCTGGACGGCTACGGCCTGCTCGGGCGCCTGCGTGCCTCGAAGCTGCCGCGGGTGCGTGACCTGCCGGTGGTGATCATCTCCGGCGACGAGGACGAGTCCGCGCGCGCGCGCGCGCTCGCCCTCGGCGCCAACGGCTTCGTCACCAAGGGCACGGGCGGAGTCGAGCTGCTCGCCACGCTGATGTCGCTGCTGCGCCTGTCCAAGGCGCAGGGCGAACTCGAGCGCAGCCGCGCCGCGCTCGAGCGCCAGAGCCCGGTCGACCCCGAGTCGGGCCTGGCGACCGAGGCCTACCTCGAGCATCACGGCGCCCAGGCCGTGGCCGAGGCGCGCCGGCGCCAGGCCGACATCGGCGCGATGGTGATCGAGATCGACCAGTTCGACGAGCTCGCCACGCGCTACGGCGTGCAGGTGGTGCAGCTCATCCTGCGCAAGCTCGGCAAGCTGGTGAGCGGGCGCATCCGCGCCGAGGACACCTTGTCGCAGCACGGCCAGGCCTGCTTCGCGCTGCTGTCGCCGGGCATCGACCGCGTGTCCACCTGCGCCTTCGCGCTGCGCCTGCGCGCCAGCGTCGAGAAGCTGGTGATGGCCTACCGCGACGAGCGCATCCGCGTGACCCTGAGCATCGGCGTCGCCAGCGCGGTCACCGACGGTCGCGAGGCCATCGGCGCGCTGCTCGCGCTCGCCCAGGAGCGCGCCACGCAGGCGCACACGGCGGGTGGCAACCGCGTCGTCGCCGAGGGCGGCGAGGTCGACCCGGCGGCGATCGAACGCGAGCTTGCGCGCGTCCCCAGCGTCGATGGCGCGCTGCGCCTGCTGCGCGCCGGCGCGCGTGACGAGGTGGCCGGGCAGTTGCCCGAGCTCGTCGGGGCGCTGCTGCCGCTGCTCGAATTGCTAGAATCCAGGCTTCAATCCGGATTACCGCTCGCAAGACTCCGCGAGTTCCACGACAAGGGCGGGGGCGGATGAGTGGAGGGCGGCCGCACCCGCAGGCCGTCCCCAACAGGTGTGCCCGCGGGCTTCGCTGCGCTGTCCCGGCGCCGCGCCGCCGGTGGCACGTCGAGTTCGACAACACGATCATTGAAGGCAGAAGGGAGAGGAAGCAATGACCGATTACCAGCAGTTCCACCGCCGTTCCATCGAAGACCGCGACGGCTTTTGGGCCGAGCAGGCGCAGCTCGTGCACTGGAACAAGCCCGCAGAGAAGATCTGCGACTATTCCAAGCCGCCGTTCGTCAAGTGGTTCAAGGGTGGCGAGACCAACCTGTGCTACAACGCCGTCGATCGCCACGCCGCCGCGCGCCCGAACGACCGTGCGCTGGTGTATATCTCGACCGAGACCGACGAGGAGAAGGTCTATTCCTTCGCCGAGCTGCAGCGCGAGGTCGAGCGCATGGCGGCGATCTACCAGGAGCTCGGCGTCAAGCGCGGCGATCGCGTGCTGATCTACATGCCGATGATCGCCGAGGCCGCGTTTGCCATGCTGGCCTGCGCGCGCATCGGCGCGATCCACTCGGTGGTGTTCGGCGGTTTCGCGGCCGGCTCGCTCGCCACCCGCATCGACGACGCCAAGCCGGTGCTGATGGTCAGCTCGGATGCCGGCATGCGCAACGGCAAGCCGGTGCCCTACAAGCACCTGGTGGATGAAGCCTGCAAGCTCGCCGAATTCCCGCCCGCCAAGGTGCTGATCGTCGATCGCGGCCTGGACAAGGGCTTCCCCAAGGTGGAAGGCCGTGACGTCGACTACGCCGAGCTGCGTGCCAGGCACCTGGACGCCAAGGTCCCGGTCGTGTGGCTCGAGTCCTCCGAGCCGAGCTACATCCTGTACACCTCCGGCACCACCGGCAAGCCCAAGGGCGTGCAGCGCGACACCGGCGGCTACACCGTGGCCCTGGCCGCGTCGATGAAGCACATCTTCACCGGCGGCGCGGGCGAGACCATGTTCTCGACCTCGGACATCGGCTGGGTGGTCGGCCACAGCTACATCATCTACGGCCCGCTGCTCGCGGGCATGGCCACGATCATGTACGAGGGCACGCCGCTGCGCCCCGACGCCGGCATCTGGTGGCAGATCGTCGAGAAGTACAAGGTCACGGTGATGTTCTCCGCGCCCACCGCGGTGCGCGTGCTCAAGAAGCAGGACCCGGCCTTCCTCAAGAAGTACGACCTGTCCTCGCTCAAGCACCTGTTCCTCGCCGGCGAGCCGCTCGACGAGACCAGCCACCAGTGGATCATGGAAGAGCTCGGCATCCCGGTCATCGACAACTACTGGCAGACCGAGACCGGCTGGCCGATGCTCGCCATCTGCCGCGGCGTGGAAGACAGCCCGATCAAGCTCGGCTCGCCCGCCTTCCCGGTCTATGGCTACGACCTGCGCATCTTCCGCGAGGACGGCACCGAGTGCGGCGCCAACGAGAAAGGCATCGTCGGCATCGTGCCGCCGCTGCCGCCGGGCTGCCTGTCCACCGTGTGGGGCCAGGACGACCGCTTCGTCAGCACCTACTTCAGCCTGTTCACCGAGCCGGTGGTGTATTCCTCGTCCGACTGGGGCATCAAGGACGACAAGGGCTACTACACCATCCTCGGCCGCATGGACGACGTGATCAACGTCGCCGGCCACCGTCTCGGCACCCGCGAGATCGAGGAGGCGGTGCAGACCCACCCGGCGATCGCCGAGGTGGCGGTGGTGGGCGTGGCCGACGAGTTGAAGGGCCAGATGCCGATGGCCTTCGCGGTGGTCAAGAACGCCGCCGATGTCGACACGCCCGAGAAGCGTGCCGCGCTCGAGAAGGAGGTCATGAAGAAGGTGGACGAGAGCCTGGGTGCGATCGCGCGTCCGGCCCGGGTGCACTTCATCGGCGGCCTGCCCAAGACGCGTTCGGGCAAGATGCTGCGGCGCTCGATCCAGGCGCTGGCTGAGGGACGCGACGCCGGCGACCTGACCACGATCGACGATCCGAGCACGCTCGAGCAGATCAAGGCGGCCTTGAAGAGCTGAGCGTCCTTGCCGCGCTGCGGCCCGTCCCGGGCCTGCAGCGCTGAAAAAGGCCTTTGGCCACGGGCGATGCTCCGTGGCCAAAGGCCTTTTCTTTCATGCCCGCAGGGGCGCGGGCGGACTACCCGTTGTGGGTGGTGGGCAAGCCTTGCTGGCCCTTGCCCCGCCCGGCCTCCTCGAACCCGCGCCCGATCTCCGCGCGTACCCGCTGCCACAAGGGGTGCAGGATGGGACGCATGTTGCGGATGATCTCGTCGACGTGCATCACCGAGGGAATGCGCCGTCCGCGGTGCTCGATCGCCTGCCCGATCTGGATGACCTCGACCCCGAGCTTGGTGAAATGCGCGGCGAGGCGCGGCTCGGTGAGCACGAACACGGTGTCGATGCCGCTGCAATCGGCCAGCGCCACGGCGCCCAGCAGCAGGCTCGTCGGCACGAAGGGAAAGCGCGGCCGATCCCCGTCTGCGAAGTCCGAGCTGTCGATGTGGACCGGGGTGTGCTCCTCGCCGCGGCGACGCCGGTAATCCCGGTGCACCGCCAGCCTGGAGATCTCGGCGATGCGTTCGCGCGGCAGCCGGGCCGGGTCGATGATCGACCGATCCAGCGCCGCGGCGCAGGAAACCTCGAAGGGCAGGGGCGCGGCCGGGTCGCGCGGATCCGTCAGCACGACCCGGGTGCACCCGACCGGCCGGAAGGGTGCGGTCGCGGTCCTGAGCAGGCAATGGACGCTGCGGGCGTCGTAGTGGTCGATCTCCCGACCGTCCGGGCGCGTGCTCTCGAATTGCAGGTCCTCGCAGTACACGCTGTGACGGATGCGGAAGACCTCGTCCTTCAGGCCGTCGTCGAGTGCCGCGTCGATGCGGAAGTACTTGCTGAACCCCTCGCCGAGGTTGAGGTGGTCGATGAGCTGCATGGTGGTATGCCCTTTCGATGTTCAGATTCGCTGGCGCAGCGCTTCCACCAGTTCCGTCCTGGAAACCCGGCGAGCTGGAAAGATCGCGGCCAGTGCGGTCGCCACCACGCCGATCAGGAATGCGGTGGCGACGTTGGCGGCGTCGAGGCGGATCATCGCGGTGTATCCCGTATTGGCGCTCGGTGGGGGCGGCATCGGGATCCCGATTGCGGAGATCGCGAGCGCCAGCCCGATTCCAATGATCGCACCAAGCGTGCCGCCGATCAGGCCGAGAAACGTGTTTTCCAGCAGGATCAGGCGGAATATGTCACGTTGCCGGTTGCCCAGGGCCTGCAGGGTGCCGAATTCCCCCAGGCGCTCGAAGGCGCTCATGTTCACCGTGTTCGCCACCGAGAGCAGGACCATCACCAGGATGATCACCTGCAGCACCCCGAACTGACGGTCGTAGAGCTGCAGCGTCTTCTCGTAGAAATCCGACAGCTGCTTCCAGCTGAAGGCTTCGAGCCCGCTGCCGGCGAGTTGCGCCTGGATCGTGGCGAGCGCAGCGTCGGTGTCGCGTGTGTGGTGCAGCGTCACGACGAGCTGGTTGGCGCCTGCGGTTGCGAGGAGTTCCTGTGCCGCGGCGAGCGGAATCCGCAGCGCACGTGCGTCGAAGTCGCGCGAGAAGCTCTGGAAGATGCCGACGACCTCGACATCGACCGTGTTGAGCGCGCCGCCGGCCGTATTCACGAGCAAGGTCACCTGATCGCCCACCTTCAGCGCAAGCGACTGGGCCACGCCCTGGCCGACGATCATCCCGAACGCGTCGGCATCGCTCAGCGGCCTTCCGGAGACCATCTTCAGGAAGCTGCCCAGGCGGGCTTCCTTCTCCGGCTCGACGCCCTCGCCGACGATCGCCAGGTCGCGCTTGCCGTTGTTGAGCAGGCCCGAGAAACTCAGGCGGCTGGAGACGTCGCGCACCTGTGGGGTATTCGCGATGCGTGCAGCCAGGGGCGCGGGATCGTCGATCAGGTAGCGATCCGGCTGGCGACTGCCCTTCTCGCGAAAGCCCTCGCGAAACACCTGCACGTGCCCGGTCTCGGACTGGATGATCGCCTCGCCGAGCTGCACGAAGATGTCCTTCACGAACCCGCCGGAGAGGATCAGCCCGGTCACGCCGAAGACGATCGCGACGAGCGTCACCACGCTGCGGATGCGCTGGCGGAAGATGTTGCGCAGGGCGAGCTTGAAGAGCATTGGCGTCAGGCGTGGTGGCGGAGGGCGTCGACGATGTTCATGCGCGACGCCTTCCAGGCCGGAAGGATGCTCGCGACAACCGTGGCGAGGAAGGCGAGCAGGAAGCCTTGCAGTGCGAGCGCGGCGGAAATGTCGATCCGCCCGGTGTAGCCGCGCGACATGCCTGGCGGCGGCGGCATCGGTATGCCGACGAACGAGATGAGCTCTCCGAGTGCGAGCGCGATTCCGACGCCGAGGACGCCGGCGACCACGCCGAGCACCACGCCTTCCCAGACGAACAGGCCGAGGATGCCGAGCCGGCGTACGCCGAGCGCCATGGACGTCCCGATCTCCGTGGTGCGTTCGATCACGGCCATCGAGAGCGTGTTGGAGATGCTGAGCACGACGATGACCGCGATCAGCAGCAGGACCGCGTTCACCTGGGTTCCGAAGAGTTCGACCGTCTTGTTGTAGAAGTCCGCCAGCTCGATCCACGGGACGATCTCGTACCGATCGGCCGGCAGGGCCGCCCGGAACGCGGCGATGGCCGCATCCGTGTGCGCGGTGTCGTCGAGCAATACCACCCAGCTGGTCGCACCGTCGACCCGCATCAGGCGACGGGCAGCCTCGATCGGTACGCGGATCGCCGTGTCGTCGTAGGCCTTCACCGGGGTCGCGAAGATGCCGGCCACCTTCAGTTCCACCGCGTTGACTCCACCGGATGCGGTTGTCGCCATGAGGACCACGGAGTCTCCAGGGTGTGCGCCGAGGTTCGCGGCCAGGCCCTCGCCGAGCACGGCCGCATCCGCTCCGGCGCTGGCGAGGTCGCTGCCCGCCAGCGTGGTGATGCCGCCGCTCAGCGGGATCTCGGCCTGCGCGTCCACGCCTTCGCCGATGAAGGAGATGGTCGCGTCATTGATGCTGACCAGGCCGGTGAACGCCAGGCGGGGAGCGACGGTGCGGATCTCGAAGGTTGGCCCGCCGCGGATGACCGAGAGGTCGCCGTCGAGCAGGAAGCGATAGGGATCGCTGGCGCCGTCGCGGAAATAGCCGGGACGGGTGATCTGCACATGCCCCAGCTGGGACTGGATGACCCCTTCCCTCATCCCCCACAGCACCCAGTTGATGAACCCCCCGGCGAGCAGAAACGAGACCACGCCGCCACAGATGATGGCGAGCGCCAGCAAGGTCCGTCGTCGATGTCGCGTCAGGTTGAGCGCTGCGATGCGGGCCTGCTGAATGGAATTGCGGACGAAGGCGCTCCACATTGCGGTGTGTGCTCGAGGTGGGATTGTTATCATAGCTTTCAAGCTAAGACCGAGGAAGGAGGCCTGTCGATGGGCGGTGACCATTTTGCATACGATGCGGCGTTCTCGCGCAACATCGGCTGGGTCACGGAGGCGGAGCAGGCCACGCTTCGGCGCAAGCGCATCGCCATCGCCGGCATGGGTGGCGTCGGCGGCGGTCATCTGCTTACCTTGGCGCGGCTCGGGATCGGGGCGTTCAACATCGCCGACTTCGATACGTTCGACATCGTCAACTTCAACCGCCAGGCCGGGGCGCTCGTTTCCTCGCTTGGCAGGCCCAAGGTCGAGGTCCTCGCCGGCATGGCGCGCGACATCAATCCCGAATGCGCGCTGCGCGTGTTTCCGCAGGGCGTGTCCGACGCCAACCTGGACGAATTCCTGGCGGGGGTCGACCTGTACGTCGATGCGCTCGATTTCTTCGCATTCGACATCCGTCGGGCCGTGTTCGCGGCCTGCCGCCGCCTCGGCATCCCCGCTGTCACTGCGGCCCCGCTGGGGATCGGTGCAGCGGTACTGATCTTCCTGCCCGACGGAATGTCGTTCGAGGAGTACTTCCGCCTCGAGGGCTGCGACGAGGAAGAGATGGCGATGCGCTTCCTGCTGGGGCTGTCGCCGGCGATGCTGCAGCTCGGCTACCTTGCCGATCCCGACAGGGTGAATCTGGCCGAGCGCCGCGGCCCCTCCACGATCGCAGCATGCCAGATCTGTGCCGGGGTGATCGCGACCGAGGCCTTGAAGATCCTGCTCGGGCGCGGGGGGGTGCGGGCAGCCCCGTGGGGGTATCAGTTCGATGCCTACAAGCTGCGACTCGCGCGGACCTGGCGCCCGGGCGGCAATCGCAATCCCCTCCAGCGCATCGCCTTGTGGTTCGTTCGACGGCAACTGGAAAAAATGAAGGCGAAGGGAGGTGCTCATGTCCGACCGTGACACTCTGGTCCGCATCCTCGAGCTGGGACGCTGGGCACCGAGCGGGGACAACACCCAGCCATGGCGTTTCGAGATCGTGGAGGACGGTCTCGTCCTGGTCCACGGTTTCGACACGCGCGACGAGGTCGTCTACGACTTCGCCGGCCGCGCCAGCCACATCGCGCACGGCGCGCTGCTCGAAACCCTGCGCATCGCCGCCAGCGGCCATGGCTGCGTGGCCACCTGGGCATTGCGCTCCGGCGGCGACGATCGCCGCCCGGTGTATGAGGTGCGCGTACGGCGTGCGCAAGGGGTGCCGGTCGATCCGCTCTTCCCGTTCATCGAACAGCGCGTCGTGCAGCGACGCCCGATGCGCACCACTCCGCTGACGGCCGACCAGCGCAAGGCATTGAGCGCCTCGGTGGGCGACGCCTACGAGCTTCGCCTGTTCGAGACCTTCTCCGCGCGCGCCGCGGTGGCGCGGCTGCTGTGGGACAACGCGCGCATCCGGCTCACCTGCCCCGAGGCCTTCGAGGTTCATCGGCACGTGATCGAATGGGGCGCCCGCTTCAGCGAGGACAGGATCCCGGAGCAGGCCGTCGGGGTCGATCCGCTCACCGCCCGGCTCATGCGCTGGGTGATGCGCAGCTGGGAGCGGGTCGACTTCTTCAACAAGTACCTGATGGGCACCCTGGCGCCACGCCTCCAGCTCGACCTGCTGCCGGCCCTGGGTTGTGCGGCGCACCTGTGCGTGCTCGCGCGGCAGCGCCCGGCGGGCATGCTCGATTACGTCGGGGCGGGGATCGCCATGCAGCGCCTGTGGTTGACCGCGCACGCGGTCGGCTTGCACCTGCAGCCCGAGATGACGCCGGTCATCTTCAACTGGTATGCGGGCGCGGGTTGCAGCCTCTCGCGCCGTCCGGGCATCGACGATCGGGTGCGGCTGCTGGCAGGTCGCCTGGGTTCGCTGCTCGGTGCGGATGCGGCAGGCGGGCTGGTCGTGATGGGCAGGGTCGGGGTGTCGTCTCCGCCCGCGTCGCGCTCGACGCGCAAGGCGCTCGCCGCGCTGATGCTGGAGCGGGATGGCGCGGGTCCGCGCTAGGCGCCATGGAGTGAAACGATGCGACAGATTTCGTTGCCACAGGTCGGCGTCTTCATGGCGCTCTTCATCCTGGTCCTCCTGCTTGCGGCGGCAACCTCGTATTGGGGGCTGGGTTCCTTGCCGCTGGGGGATTTCCGCGGCGTAGTCCTGCTGCTTGGGGGCGTCGTCGCGATGTATGTGTGGGCCTTTGTCGCGTACCGGCTTTTCCTGAAGGCGATGCCGCTCGCCGAGGGCGAACTGGAGCCGGGGTCGCGGGCGGAATTCGCCGCCCAGGTGAACATTCTCTTCTATCTCCTGCTGTTCAACTCCCTGATCCGCACGCACTTCCTGCCGGTGCCGCTGATGCGGTTGGTGTACCTCGCGCTGGGGGCGCGTCTCGGCCCCAACACCTACAGCGCGGGCACGCTGCTCGACCCACCGCTGACCGAGTTCGGCGCGAACTGCATCATCGGCCACGATGCCGTGCTGTATGCGCACGCGATCGAGGGAAGCCGCTTCGCGCTGGCCAGGATCCGCATCGGCGACGGGGTGACGATCGGGGCCATGGCGGTGGTCATGTCGGGGGTCGCCATCGGCGACGGCGCCATCGTGTCGGCAGGTGCGGTCGTGCTCAAGGATACGAAGATCGGCGCGGGCGAGGTCTGGGGCGGCGTTCCCGCCAGGCGCTTGCGCTGACCGGGTGTCGGAATTTTTTACACTCGCCTTCCGAGTAGGCCTCCCTTCTGCCGGGGATTAAATTCAAAATGTTGAAAATAAAAGATAAAAAAAAGCTGGCCCGCGTTTTGCTTTAGAAGAGTCACAGGGCTTGCCTCGATAGCTGCCCTGCCGCCCAGCTAGGGTGCTCGGCAAGGCAAAAGCAAAGCGAAAACCGAAAGGAGAAAGACATGAAACTGATCAAAACGACCCTGGCTACCGGTATTGCGGCCGCGCTTGCCCTGGGTGTGGCCGGACAGGCGAACGCCAGTGTGTACGCCAGTTCCAGCCTGAAAATCCAGGAGTTCTCGGTGAGCATCACCGGTCTGGCGGCGAACCCGATCCAGTCGTACGAATTCCAGGTCACCAACACGGCGACCCTGAACGGTGCGAGTTCGCCCACCCAGTCCAACAACTGCTCGGGAAGCACTCCGGGTACGGGTTGCAACACCACCCCGTCGCTCGATGCGCCCGCTGCGAACGCGCCGGGCAGCACCATCATCCGCGCCAACAACGACTTCTCCTTCTTCGGGCCGGGTACGGAGACGTATTCGAACTCCGACTCCGTGATCTACACCTCGGAGCTTGGCAACGGAGTGGCGAGTTCCACCGCGCAGATCGCCGAGTCCGAGCTCCAGGGCAACGGCGCCGCGCGTTCCAGTGCCGAAATCACCTCGAACACCGGTTTCGTCTTCACGTTCCTCGTGTCGGGCACCGGCAAGCTCGTGCTTTCGTTCGAGGCCGACCCGAGCCTGTATGCCGAGATCAACCAGCTCGCCTTTACCAGCGGTTCGGCGCAGGCGAACATGAACGCGGCCTTCAGCCTGACGAAGAACGACGGCACCAGCGAGGTGAACTGGACCCCGAACGGTACGGCCGCGAACAACGACTGCGAGGTGAGCGGTTCCGTCGCCAGCGTGACTTGCGCCGAGGATAACGACAACGTCGACCTGAACCGTAACATCTCCGTCAGCGCGAACCCGGCCACGGTGCAGTACAGCCGCGCCGCGGGCTGGAGCTTGATGGGCATCACCGTGGATGGCCTGACCGACGGTGCCTGGACCCTTGCGTTCAACGGCAACACCTCGACCTCCACGCGCACCGTGCCCGAGCCCAGCGTGCTTGCCCTGCTGGGCATCGCGATCGCCGGCATGGGTGCCGTGAGCCGCCGCCGCAAGCTCGTCTGATCCGGAGGCACTCGCAACAGAAAAGGCGCGGTCTGGACCGCGCCTTTTTTATTGGTGTCGTGCGCCCTTGTGCAGCGCGGCCCGATTTCTCCCGGCGAAGAAAAGCCGCATGCCCGCGGGCCGGCGGCTTCGAAGCGCTTGCGGGAGGGGCTCCAGGGTACCCCGGTCGCGCGCATCCCGCGACCGGGTCGATGCAATGCGGCTTACTTGCTCGTCCGTGCGCCCGACTGCTCGAGCAGCTCGCGCGCCTGGCGGGCCTCGGCGGATTTGGGGAACTTCTCCATCACCGTGCGCAAGACCTGATGGGCTTCGGCACGTTGTTCGCGCTCCAGCAGGACGGTGGCGAGGTGCATCTGGATCTCCGGCCGCTCGGGCGCGCGTTGTGACGCCTCGCGGATCAGGTTGTACGCACGCAGGCGGTCGCCGCCCTTGAGCGTCAGCATGGCCAGGGTGTCGAGCACGTCGGGGTCGGTCGGGGCGAGATTCTGCGCGCGCTGGGCGTACTCCATCGCCTTGGCCCGATCCTTGTCGCGATGGAGCCAGGCGATGTTGTTCAGTGCGGGGACGTAGCTCGGATAGGTCTCGAGGATGCGGGCGTAGACGGCGATCGCGTCGGCGTCCCGGGAGAGCGCGAGGTGGCTGCCTGCCAGTTCCATCAGGACGCCCAGGTCTTGCGGGTGCTCCTTCAGCCAGCCCTCCAGCACCGCCAGGCCCGCCTCGGTCTTGGTCTGCAGTAGCAGCGAGCGTGCCAGGAGGATGGTCATCTCGGCGTCCGGACGTTTGCGCAGGGCGGCCGCGAAGCTTTCTTCCGCCTTCGCCGGATTGCCGGTCCCGAGCGCGAACCACCCCTCGATGCCCAGCACCTCGATCTGTTCGCCGAACTCGGGTCGGAGCTTGTCGAGCTTCTGCCGCGCCTTGTCGAGATCTCCCGCGCGCACGAGCATCTTGATCTCTCCCACCCGTGCGGGCAGGTAGAGCCGGTCGAGCTGAACCGCACGCTGCAGTTCCTGGCGCGCCTGCGCCGTCTCGCCGCTCCGCGCCAGCGTGTCGCCGAGCAGGAAACGGGCGGTCGCGGAGTCGGGCTCGACCCTGACCCACTGCTCGAAGCTGGCGCGTGCGGCGGCCACGTTACCCGTCAGCATCTGCGCTTTCCCCCTCGATTCGAGCAGTCCCGGCCGGCTATGGAGCTGCGCCTCGGGGCGGTTCCCCGTAATCTCGATCACGCGGGCGAGATTGCCGGCGTTCAGGTGCGCCGCGGCGAGCCGCTCCGCGGCCACGAGCGCGTCCGGGTTGCTCTTGACCACGCCCTCGAGGACGTCGAGCGCCTTCTTCGCGTCGCCGCCCTGGCCGACGATCGTGGCCAGCATCAGGGCGGCCTCTTCCTGTTCCGGGCGAGCCTTCAGCAGCCCCTCGAGGAGTTCCTTCGCGCGTGCGGTCTTGCCTTCGTTCAGTTCCAGCTGTGCCAGGTTGCGCGCCGCGGAGGGCTCGTTCGGCTGCAATGCAAGTGTCTTGACCAGCGCGGCGCGTGCGAGATCCCACTCTCCGCCGCTCAGGTGACAGGCTGCGACCAGATTGAGCGGGTCGACCTTGTCGGGGTGTTGCTCGTGAATCCGGTTCGCCTGTTCGAGCGCCGCCCGGATCCGCCCCTTGCGGAAGTCGTTCAGGGCTGCGAGGAGCGCGCGAGAGTAGTCGTCCGTCGCGGCGTCGGGACGTGTCGTCTTGATGACATCGAAATCCTGCCCGGCGACCAGCTTCGCGACCATCAGCATCTGCTGGGCATCCGGCGAGTCGGGAGTGAGCGCGGCGATCTTGCGGGCGTACTCCACGCCCTTGTCCTTGTCGCCCTCGAGCATCGACAGCGTTGCCAGCATGCGCAGCGTGGTGGGATCGGACGGGGCATTGTGCAGCGCCGACTCGAGCATTCGGCGCGCCGACGCGTATTCCGAGCGACCGATCTGGATCGATCCGAGCAGCTCGCGGACGCCGCTCGAACGCGGAAGGCGGGCGTGCAGGCTCTTGGCGTGCTCCAGGGCCTGTTCGGTCTGTCCGAGCTGGAAGCGCGTGGTGGCGAGATACATCCGGTTCGCGAGGAAGGCGGGGTCGGCGGCGTAGCAGGCCTCGAAGGCATTGGCCGCCTCTGCGTACTTGGCCTGGTGGAAGAGGATGAGTCCCTGCACATAGCTCACGTACGGGCTCGCCTTGAAGCCGCTCTGGCGGAGCGCGTCGATGTCGGCCTGGGCTTCCGCGAACTTCTTCAGTTCCACTCTCGCGAGCGCGCGCCTTGCCCGGTCGAGGCTCGGGTGGCTGCGGTACTTCAGCGCATTGGTGTAGGCGATCTCCGCCTGCTCAGGCTTGCCCGTGGCGAGTTCGAGTTCGCCTAGCGCCCCCCAGGCCTCCGCAGAGGCGGGATCCACCCCGAGCGCGCGGTCGATCCAGGGGCGGACCTGATCGTAATCGCGCTTGCCAAGGTGCAGGATGGCCATGCCGACGAGCGCGGTGGTCGCCTTGGGGTCGATCTCCAGGGCTCTCGCGAGTACGGGCTGGGCGGGCTCCGGATTGCCGTTCAGGATGAGCGCCTGGCCGCGCAGGCCCAGGAGCAGGGCCCGATCCTTGGGGGCCATGTCGTTGGGGGGGATCGAGGTCTCGGCCAGCGCCCGGTCCATCGCGCCCTGGAGGAGGATCGCCCGCACCAGGCTCAGCTGCGCGGTGGCGCGCGGCAGGCCGTACTGGATCGCCACCCGGATGTCCTTCTCCGCACGGGCGGCGTCGCCCGACTTCAGCGCAATCTGCGCCATGAGCCAGCGGGCCTCGACCATGTTCGGCTTGCTGCTCAGCGCGTTCGTCACTTCGACCGAGGCGGCCTGAAGGTTGCCCTTGTCGAACTCCGCCTGCGCCTTCGCGACGAATTCCTCGGGGGAGGATGGGCCGCAGCCGGCAAGCGCGAGCTGGATGGCCGCAGCGACGGATGCCAGCCTGAGGCGGCGGAGAGTCTTGTGCATGGTCATGGTCCTTGACGATTTCAGTTCCGTGGCGCGCTGCCCTGCAGCAGGCCTTGTATCGAATGCGCGAACGTCGCGCTGGCGGTGCGCTTCGCGGCGGCGGTCGCGAGGTCGCGCGCGCGCGCGCCGTAGGGCGCGTGCGTCAGCAGCGCCCGCGCAGCGGCGCGAAGGCGCGCGAGTCGGGCACGGTCGCCGCGGACGAGGATTCCCGCACCAAACTCCTCGACCGCCCGCATGTTGAGGAACTGGTCCATGTTGGATGCGATCCCCAGCACGGGGACCCCGTGGGCCAGCGCCTGGTTGGTCGTCGGGCTTCCTCCGTTGCACACGACCAGGCTCGCCAGTCGGCAAACCTGATCGCCCGGCAGGTAGTCGAAGATCCGCGTCGATGAGGAGGGCAATTCAGCAGGGATCTTTCTCCCCGCCGTGGTGACCACGATCTCGCAGTCGAACGCCCCGAGGGCCTCGATGACGCCGCCCAGCACGCCGACGTCGCCCGAGCTCCCCATCGTGACATAGACGAGCGGCCTTCCCGACCTTGCGAACTCAAGCGGCGCATCGGCGGGTGGCGACCACGAGATCGGGCCGATGAAGCTCGCGTGCCGGGATTCCATGAGCTCGGGGAAGAGCTCCGGAAAATTGGCAAAGAGCCTGAGATCCGCATCCGTATAGCAGCGGCGCAGATCGTGTCCGAGCGATGGCAGCCCGTGGTGCGCGCGCAGGCGCTCGAGAGGCAGGGTGTGCAGGCGCATGGCCAGGGGGGCGACGTAGCGGAACAGCAGGCTTGCCAGCGGGATGGGCGTGAAACGGGTGAACGAGAGTACAGGAAGCGGGGGCTGCGACGGATACTCGGGGCTCCAGTATGCATCGCAGATCGTGACGTAAGGCACGTTGCGCAGCCTGGCGCTGACCGAAAGCGAGAGGCGGAAATCGCCGACGACGACGTCCGGCCGTTCGGCATCGATCAGGGCGAGGTCCTGCTCGACGTAGGCCGACAGCGTGGCGTAGTCGTACAGGGGGCGCCCGTGCTCGAGACGCCGGGCGAACACGCTGGCGTCCTGGCAGGCGAGATCGAGCGTGCGAAAAGGACCCCCGGCGGTGAGCCAGGCGAAGCCCGAGGGGCGCGCGAGCACGACCTCGAACACGTCGGGATCCAGGCCTTGCGCGAGGACGCAGGGGCGCGCGACGTGCGCCAGCGTCGCGCCTTCGGCGAGGAAGAGGAGTTTCAGGGGCGAAGCCGGCATGGAGGATCTTGCGGAGGCGGCGGTCGAGGTCTGTCCATGATAGAACAACGGCTTCGCGATCGCGGCCGGCCCGCAGCGGTGCGGGGGGACGCGGAGCTGGCGCGGGTCTAGTACAGGATCATGTTGTCCCGATGCACCAGTTCCGGCTCGTCGAGGTAGCCGATCAGGTTCGCGATCTCCGCGGTCGGCTTGCGCGCGATGCGCCGGCATTCCGAAGCGGAGTAGTTCACCAGCCCGCGCGCGACTTCCTCGCCGGCCAGGTTGCGGCAGGCCACCACCGCGCCGCGCTCGAAATCCCCACGCGCCTCGACCACGCCCACCGGCAGCAGGCTCTTGCCGCTTTTCAACGCCGCCACCGCGCCGTCGTCGATGACGAGGTCGCCGGCGAGCTGCAGGTGGTCGGCCAGCCACTGCTTGCGTGCCTGCAGCGGCGTGCTGCTGGCGTAGAGCAGGGTGCCGAGCGCCTCGCCCGCGGCCAGGCGCAGGATGGGGTCGGGCTCGCGGCCGCTGGCGATGCAGGTGTGCGCCCCGCTGCGCGCGGCGCGCTGGGCGGCGCGGATCTTGGTGATCATGCCGCCCTTGCTGATCGCGCTGCCCGAGCCGCCGGCCATGGCCTCGTACTGGCGGTCCTCGGCGCGGCCCTCGCCGATCAGCGTGGCGGCCGGGTCCTTGCGCGGGTCGGCGGTGTACAGGCCCTGCTGGTCGGTGAGGATGATGAGCGCCTCGGCCTCGATGAGGTTGGCGACGAGCGCGCCGAGGGTGTCGTTGTCGCCGAACTTGATCTCATCGGTGACCACGGTGTCGTTCTCGTTGATGATCGGCACCACGCCGAGCGCGAGCAGCGTCGTGAGGGTGCTGCGCGCGTTGAGGTAGCGGCTGCGGTCGGCGAGATCCTCGTGGGTGAGCAGGATCTGCGCGGTGTGCAGGCCGTGGCGCGAGAAGGCCTTTTCGTAGGCTTCCACCAGTCCCATCTGGCCGACCGCGGCGGCGGCCTGCAGCTTGCTCATCTCGGTCGGGCGCTTCGCCCAGCCCAGGCGCTGCATGCCGGCGGCGATCGCGCCCGAGGACACGAGCGCGATCTCGCGGCCCTCGGCGCGCAGCGCGGCGATCTGGCGCGCCCAGGCGTCGAGCGCGTCCTTGTCGAGACCGGCGCCGTTGTTGGTGACGAGTGCGGAGCCGACCTTGACCACGAGGCGGCGGGCGTTGCGGAGCTTGGTTCTCATCGGGGTGCGTGCGGGCAGCGGAGAGGGTGGGGGGCGGAATCAGGCAATTGCGTGCCGTCCGCCAGGCCGGCGGCACGCGGAATCAGGTCAGCGCGACGGCGGGGAGTCGTCTTCTTCGGAGTCGAGCGCATCCTCGGGCCGTTCGTCGTCTTCGTCGAGCAGGGCTTCGCGCTCGTAGGCGGCGTCGGCTGCCGCGCGCGCGGCCTCGGCCGCGGCGAGACGAGCGGCCTCGGCGGCGACGCGCTCGGCGCGCTCGGCCTCGATGCGGGCGCG
>NZ_AMXD01000062.1 GCF_000310185.1 Thauera aminoaromatica S2
GCCGGATCGCGACTTGCGTCGCTCCTACAGGAAGACCTCGCCGCTCCTCGTAGGAGCGACGCGAGTCGCGATCGGGCCGACGGATCGGCGACAGCGCCCGGATCCGCCGCGGCGCTCGGGACGGCGATCCTGCTCGATGCGAGCCCGCCGCCGGCGCTGCAGGTGGTGATGTTCGGCGCGGGCCATGTGGGGCGGGCGCTGGCGGAGCTGTTCGGGCGGCTGCCGCTGCGCGTGCGCTGGGTCGACGCGCGCGCGCAGGAATTCCCGCCCGCGCTTGCGCCCAATGTCGAACCGCACTGCACCGACACGCCGACGGCGGAGGTGCGCGCGGCGCCCGCGGGCGCGGTCTTCCTGGTCCTCACTCACAGCCACGCGCTCGACTTCGAGCTGGTCGAAGCCATCCTCGCGCGCGACGACTTCCGCTTTTGCGGCCTGATCGGCTCGCAGACCAAGCGCGCGCGCTTCGCCCACCGCCTGCACGCGCGCGGAATCGAAGAAGCGCGCATCGCACGCCTGCGCTGCCCGGTCGGCCTGCCCGGCCTGCCGGGCAAGGAAGCCGAGGTGATCGCGCTCGCGATCGCCGCCGAAGTGATGCGCCTGCGCCCGCAAGCGCATCCCCCGAGCACGCCGCGCCGGCCCGCAGCGGGCACACCGGCCACGCAACCCACGGAATCCGGCCACGAGACATGAAGCCCTCCGCCCCACCCTCCCCGCGGCTCTCCGCCGTACGCGGCGAGATCGTCCACTTCCTCGCCGACCCCGCGGCCGACCCGCGCGCGCTCGAGCACTTCGCCGACGGCGTGCTGATCGTGCGCGACGGCCACGTCGCCGAATGCGGCCCCGCCGCCGCGCTGTTGCCCAAGCTGCCCGCCGGCACGCCGCTCGCCGACCACCGCGGCAAGCTGATCCTGCCCGGCTTCGTCGACACCCACGTGCACTACCCGCAGACCGACATCATCGCCAGCCACGGCGAGCAGCTGCTCGAATGGCTGGAGAAATACACCTTCCCCGCCGAGCGCCGCTTCGCCGACCGCGCGCATGCCGCCGAGGTCGCCGGCTTCTTCTGCGACGAGCTGCTGCGCAACGGCACCACCACCGCGGCGGCCTTCGCCACGGTGCACGCGGCCTCGGTGGATGCGCTCTTCGAGGCCGCGCGCGCGCGCCGCATGCGCATGATCACCGGCAAGGTGCTGATGGACCGCAACTGCCCCGACTTCCTGCGCGACACGGCGGAGACCGGCTACGCGGAGTCGAAGGCCTTGATCGAGCGCTGGCACAACCGCGACCGCCTGCTGTACGCCATCACCCCGCGCTTCGCGCCCACCTCCACGCCCGCGCAGATGACGCTCGCCGGTCGCCTCTTCAACGAGCACCCGGGCGTCTTCCTGCAGTCGCACCTCGCCGAGAACCGCGCCGAGGTGGCCTGGGTGGCGCAGCTGTACCCGCAGGCGCGCAGCTACCTCGACGTGTATGCCCGCGCCGGCCAGCTCGGCACGCGCGCGGTGTTCGCGCACTGCATCTGGCTCGACGACGCCGACCGCCGGCACATGGCCGAGACCGGCGCGGCGATCAGCTTCTGCCCCACCTCCAACCTCTTCCTCGGCTCGGGGCTCTTCGACCTGCGGCGCGCGCGCGCGCTCGGCGTGCGCGTGGGACTGGGCACGGACGTGGGGGGCGGCACCAGCTTCTCGATGCTGCAGACCATGAACGAGGCCTACAAGGTGCTGCAGCTCGCCGGCCAGTCGCTGTCGGCGGCGAGCGCTTTCCACCTCGCCACCCTGGGCGGCGCGCACAGCCTCTACCTCGACGACCGCATCGGCAACCTCGCGCCCGGCAAGGAGGCCGACTTCGTCGTCCTGAACCCGCGCGCAACGCCCCTGCTCGAGCGCCGCAGCGCCGCCTGCGCGACGCTGGAGGAGCGCCTCTTCGTGCTGATGATGCTTGGGGACGACCGTGCGGTGGCGGCGACGCACGTGCTGGGCGTGCCGGTGTAGGCAGGGCGCGCGGCCGGCCTCAGATCATCTCGAGGAAGTCGCCCCAGGCCTCCATCGGCAGCGGCTTGCCGAACAGGTAACCCTGAAAGGAATCGCACCCATGCTGGCGCAGGAAGTCGCGCTGCTCCGGCATCTCCACCCCCTCGGCCACCACCTCCAGGCCGAGCGCGTGGCTCAGCGACAGGATCGCCAGCACGATCGCCTCGCTGCTCTCGTCCTCGGCCATGTCGCGCACGAAGGACTGGTCGATCTTGAGCTGGTCGAAGGGCAGGCGCTTGAGGTAGGACAGCGAGGAGTAGCCGGTGCCGAAGTCGTCGAGCGCGAAGCGGATGCCGAGCGCGCGCAGCTCGTTCATGCGCCGGATGGTCTCGTCCACGTCCGACAGGATGGCGCTCTCGGTGAGCTCCAGCTCGAGGCGGCAAGGGTCGATGGCCGCGGCGCGCACGGAGTCCTTCACGCTGGCGACGAAGTCGGGCTGGTGGAACTGGCGCGCGCTGACGTTGACCGCGATCTTGAGGTGGCGCGTGCCCTCGTTCATCTGCCAGCGCGCGAGCTGGGCACAGGCGCTGCGCAGCACCCACAAGCCGAGACGGACGATGTGGCCGGTGTCCTCGGCGAGCGGGATGAACTCGGCCGGCGACACCATGGCGCCACCGTCGAGCGGCCAGCGCAGCAGGGCCTCGGCGCCGATCACCACGCCGCGCCGGTTGACCTGGGGCTGGAAGAAGAGCCGGAAGGCGTTCGCTTCCAGCGCCTCGTGCATGCGGGCCTCGAGACGGGCGTGGGCATCGACCACCGCCTGCATCTCGGGGTTGAAGAAGCGCACGATGTCGCGCCCGTCCTGCTTGGCCCGGTACAAGGCCACCTCGGCCTGCTTGAGCAGGCTCTCGAGCGAGCTCACGCCGTCGTGGAACAGGCTGATGCCGAAGCTCAGCGTCGCGAAGTGGCGGTCGCCCTCCGTACCACCGAGCACATAGGGTTGTTGCAGCGCGCGCTGGAGCTTGCGTGCGACGTGCTCGGCGTGGCTCAGCGCATCGGCCTCGGTTTCGCCGATGCGCTCGACGAGCACGGCGAAGTCGTCGTCGCCATGGCGCGCGACCGTGTCCTCCTCGCGCACGCTCGCGCGCAGGCGCGCCGCGACCTCGCACAGCAGGCGGTCTCCGGCGGCGTGACCGAGGGTGTCGTTGAGCTGGCGGAAGCGATCGATGTCGACCAGCATCAGCATGCCGAAGCTCTCGCGGCGCACACCGCTGCGGATGGCCTGGGCGATGCGGTCGTGCAGCAGCGCGCGGTTGGGCAGCCCGGTCAGCGCATCGAAGTAGGCCAGCCGGTGCAGCAGCGCCTCGGATTGCTTGCGCTGCGTGATGTCCTCCTTGACCGCCACGTAGTGGGTGACCGTGCCGCCCGCGTCCTTGATCGGCGCGATCGTCGCCAGCTCGAGATAGGCGGAGCCGTCCTTGCGGACGTTGTGGAACTCGCCGCGCCACACCTCGCCTGCAAGCAAGGTCGCCCACATCTGCTCGTAGGTTGCGCGCGGCGTCAACCCGCCGTTGAGGATGCGCGGGTTGCGTCCGAGCACCTCGTCGCGCGCATAGCCCGTGATGCGCTGGAAGGCCTCGTTCACATACAGGATGCACCCCGCGGTGTCGGTGATGACGATCGACTCCGGGCTCTGCTCGATCACCATCGACAGGCGTTGCAGCTCGCCCTCGCGCTTGCCGATCTCCAACGCCATCTGGTCGATGCCCTCGGAGAGCGCGTCGAGCTCGGCAACGCCGGTGGCCTGCCCGATGCGCGCATCGCGCCGCCCGGCAGCGATCTCGGCAATCGCACCGCGCACCCGCGTCGCCCACACCTCGATCAGCCGGTAGATGTACAAGCGCGCGATCAGCGCGGAGGCCAGCGCGATGGCCGCGACCAGGGCCAGGTACATCAGCAGGCGCTGCCCCGCCGCCTCCAGCGAGCGCTCCAGCGGCGCACCGATCGCGAAAAAGCCGCTGCCAGGGGCGAAATCCGGCACGCCGATGCCGTACAGGCGCTGCACGCCATCGATGCCGGCGAGTTCGGCGATGCCGCCTTCGTCGCGCACGACGGCGGCCATGCGCGCGAGCGTCGTCGCGGGGACCTTGTGCGCGCGCCAGCCCTCGGGCGCACGCTCGGGCTGGTGCGCGAGCACCAGGCCGGAATTGCTGATCACGCTCGCCTCCCAACCCTCAGGCAGGCGGAACCCTTCGATCAGGCGATCGAACCACGCCACCGTGATGGTGGCGAAGATCACCGCACGCAGCGTGCCGTCCGCCGCACGCAGCGGGTAGCCGAAAGCCATGCTCGGCGTTCCCGACACCCTGCCGATGACAAACTCCCCGGGGGAAATTTCATCACTGTCGAGAGAAGTGCGGAACCAGGCGCGATCGATCACCGTCACCGGGGCGCTCATCGGCCTCCCGCTGCAGAAGATCTCCCCGTCGGGCAGCGCGGCGCCGATGTTTGCGAAACCGTCCAGCGACTTGAGCAGGCGCCCGGCGATGCCCGAGCATTGCGCGGAATCCAGCGCTTGCAGGTCGTTGGAGCGCGCCATGATCCGCAACACCAACGCGACCGCGCGATGCGCGGCCTGCGCCTCGCGGTTCGCATCCGCCAGGCGCAGCGCGATCTCGGCGCGGGTCTCGGCCACCGCCTGTTCACGGCGCTCGTGGAAGTCGAAAAAGACGAACAGCAGCACCGGAAGTACCGCGATCGCGATCGTCAGCCACAGGCGGAAATTGAGCGAGGTACGGATCATCGGTCGTACCGCGACGGGCGTCGACGGGGGCTCTCCGGCGCATGGGGGATTGGGGGACAGTGCGCGAACTCTGCCGCAATTTTGCGGCGCAGTCGCGCCCGGTTACCTGAATCATGCGAACCAGTTCACGAAACGCCCCATTATAGGGCCTGCGAATCCCGCATGCATACCCGGGCATGTCGGCCGCGCGCGTCCTGCCCCGGCCCGGCGAGCACCGGGCCCGATGGGCGACGGGCGCCGAGCGGCGGTACGCGGGGAACGCCGGCGGATTTCCTGCATACAATGGGGTCTCTCCCCCTGCAGGGCCCGCCCATGGAACTCAAATGGCTGGAAGATTTCCTCAGCCTCGCCGACAGCGGGAGCTTCTCGCGCTCGGCCGAGCAGCGCCACGTCTCGCAGCCCGCCTTCTCGCGCCGGATCCGCGCGCTCGAGGCCTGGCTGGGGGTGGCGCTGGTCGACCGCAGCACCTTCCCGACCCGGCTCACCGAAGCGGGCGAGGCCTTCAAGGGACCGGCGGCGGATCTCATCCACCGCCTGCATGCGGCGCGCGCGCTGGTGCGCGGCCACCAGACGACCGCGGGCGACGCGCTCGTGTTCGCCGTCCCGCACACGCTCGCCTTCGCCTTCTTCCCGACCTGGCTGGGGCGGCTCAAGGCCGAGTTCGGCGAGGTCCCCACGCGGCTGATCGCGGGCAACGTGCATGACGTGGTGACCATGCTGGTGGAAGGCGGCTGCGATCTGCTGCTGTGCTACCACCATCCGACCCACCCGGTGTGGCTCGATCCCGCGCGCTTCGAAGGCATCCAGCTCGCGGTCGAGCGCGTGCGCCCCTACCTGCCGCGCCGGCTCGCGCGCAGCGCGGGCTGGCAGCTGCCCGGTTCGGCCGAGGCGCCCATCCCCTTCCTGCGCTACGGACCCAACACCTACCTGCGCCGCATGGTCGACACCATCCTCGACCGCGCCGCCCATCCGGCCCACCTCGCCCTGCAGTACGAATCCGACATGGCCGAGAGCCTCAAGGCCATGCTGCTCGCCGGTCACGGCCTCGCCTTCCTGCCCGCGAGCGCGGTCGCGCGCGAGGTGGAACGCGGCGAGGTGGTGGTCGCCGGCGGCCCGGAGTGGAGCCTGGAGATGGAGGTCCGCCTCTACCGCGACCGCGCCAACACCAAGCCCGAGCTGCTGCGCCTGTGGCAGCACCTCGCCGCAAAGCCTCTGTAGGAACCGCTGCAGGAGCGACGCAAGTCGCGATTGCGGCGGCCCGCCCGCGATCAACATCCTGCGGGATCCGACTCGCCGCAATCGCGACTCGCGTCGCTCCTACACCAGAACCCGAGCGCCGCGGGTAGCCGAGGCACGCGGCTGCACACCGACTCACCGGCCCCTCCGGCCACCCTATGCGCAAGACGCATGACCCGATGTAGCAACGGCATGCCTTCGGGCGAGGGCAATCCACACAATGCGCGCACCTTCTCACACCACACGAGGCAGACAGATGAGTGCGACACCACAAGACAAGGCGGCCCTCGACCGCGTCGGCGGCCTTTCCTACCTGAACCCGGCGGCGCCCGAGCCGTGGGCGAGCTTCGTCGAGCAGATCGAGCGCGTGCGCCCCCATCTCGGCGCGCTCGAACGCTGGATCGAGACCCTCAAGCATCCCAAGCGCGCGCTGATCGTGGATGTGCCGATCGAGCGCGACGACGGCACCGTCGCCCACTACGAGGGCTACCGCGTGCAGCACAACCTGTCGCGCGGCCCGGGCAAGGGCGGCGTGCGCTTCCACCCCGACGTCACCCTCAACGAGGTGATGGCGCTGGCCGGCTGGATGACGATCAAGAACGCCGCGGTCGGGCTCCCCTTCGGCGGCGCCAAGGGCGGCATCCGCGTCGATCCGGCGAGCGTCAGCAAGGGCGAGCTGCAGCGCATCACCCGCCGCTACACCTCCGAGATCGGCATCGTCATCGGCCCGGACAAGGACATCCCCGCGCCCGACGTCGGCACCAACGCGATGACGATGGCGATCATGATGGACACCTTCTCGATGAACCGCGGCGGCACCGCCACCGGCGTCGTCACCGGCAAGCCGATCGCGCTCGGCGGCAGCCTGGGCCGCCAGGAAGCCACCGGCCGCGGCGTCTTCATCGCCGCGCGCGAGGCCGCCCGCCACCTGCGCCTGCCGATCGAGGGCGCGCGCGTGGTCGTGCAGGGCTTCGGCAACGTCGGCGGCATCGGCGCGCGCATGTTCCACGACGCCGGCGCGCGCGTGATCGCGATCGCCGACCATACCGCCATCCTGGTGAACGAGGCCGGCATCGACATCCCCGCCGCGCTCGAGCACACCGCCGCGAACGGCGGCCTGAAGGGCTTCGCCGGCGCCGCGCCGATCGACCCCGAGGCGTTCTGGCGCCTCGAGTGCGAGTTTCTCGTCCCTGCCGCGCTCGAAGGCCAGCTCACCGTCGAGCGGGCTGCCGGCGCGCGTGCGCGCATCGTCGTCGAGGGCGCCAACGGCCCGACCACCCCGGCCGCGGACGACATCCTCCACGAGCGCGGCATCCTGGTCGTGCCCGACGTGCTCGCCAACGCCGGCGGCGTCACCGTGTCGTACTTCGAATGGGTGCAGGATTTCTCCAGCTTCTTCTGGACCGAGGACGAAATCAACGAGCGCCTCGAGCGCATCATGGTCGCCGCCTTCACCGCGATCTGGAAGGTGGCCCAGGAGAAGCAGGTGTCGCTGCGCACCGCCGCCTTCATCATCGCGTGCGCGCGGGTGCTGGAGGCGCGCGCGGAGCGCGGGCTGTACCCGTAAGGGGCGAGGCGCCGGGCCTTGCGCCGCGGCACCTCCGTCGCAAGCGATTGCAGTGGTGGCGATCCGTCACCGCTGCAATCGCGACTTGCGTCGCTCCCACGGGAGAAGCACGGACCCGCGGCGGTAGACGGAATCGCCGCGGTGACCGGAAAACGCACCGGTCCGGAATCTCCCGTGGGAGCGACGCAAGTCGCGATTCCGACGCCCGGGATGCGGCACCCCGGATGCGGCGCCAGCCGGCGGGCCTGCGCCCCTCAAGGCTTCAGCCGATACCCCGTCCTCAACATCCAGGTCGCCACCCCCACGAACACCGCCAGGAACAGCAGCGTCATCGCCAGGCTCACCCCCACCGCCACATCCGCGCTGCCGTAGAAGCTCCAGCGGAAGCCGCTCACCAGGTACACCACGGGGTTGAACAGCGACACCGTGCGCCACCCCGCGGGCAGCATGTCGATCGAGTAGAAGCTGCCGCCGAGGAAGGTCAGCGGGGTGATGATCAGCAGCGGCACGAGCTGCAGCTTCTCGAAGTTGTCCGCCCAGATGCCGAGGATGAAGCCGAGCAGGCTGAAGCTCACCGCGGTGAGCAGCAGGAAGGCGATCATCCACAGCGGATGCTCGATGCGCAGCGGCACGAAGAAGGTGGCGGTGGCGAGGATGATCAGGCTCAGGATCACCGCCTTGGTCGCCGCCGCGCCCACGTAGCTCAGCACGATCTCGAAGTGCGACACCGGCGCCGACAGGATCTCGTAGATCGTGCGCGAGAACTTCGGGAAGAAGATGCCGAAGGAGGCGTTCGACACGCTCTGGGTGAGCAGGTTGAGCATGATCAGGCCGGGCACGATGAAGGCGCCGTAGCTCACGCCCTCGATCTCGGGGATGCGCGCGCCGATCGCCGAGCCGAAGACGACGAAATACAGCGAGGTGGTGATCACCGGCGCCAGCACGCTCTGCAGCAGCGTGCGCTTCGTGCGCGCCATCTCGAACAGGTAGATCGCGCGGACCGCGTGCCAGTTCATCGTGCGCCCTCCCCTGCGGGCCCGGCCCGGTTGCCCCGCTCGTCCGTACCCGGCGCTTCGCGCTCGCTCACCAGGCTGACGAAGATCTCTTCGAGCGAACGCTGGGTGGTGTGCAGGTCGGTGAACATGATCCCCGCGGCGGCGAGGTCCTGCAGCAAGCCTGCGATCGCGCCATCGCCTGCCGGATCGCTGCCCTCGCCCCCTTCCCCGCCTTCGCCCCTGCCGACCTCGTAGCGATAGACCAGCGTTTTGCCGCCCTTGCCCAGCACCAGTCCGTAGCGCGCGAGCGCGGGCGGGACCTCGGCGAGCGGCGCCGCCAGTTGCAGCGTGAGCTGCTTGCCGCCGAGCTTCGTCATCAGCACGGCCTTGTCCTCGACCAGGATCAGCGCACCCTTGGCGATCACGCCGATGCGGTCGGCCATCTCCTCCGCCTCCTCGATGTAGTGCGTGGTCAGGATCACGGTGACGCCGCTGTCGCGCAAGCGGCGCACGAGCTGCCACATGTCGCGGCGCAGCTCCACGTCCACCCCGGCGGTGGGCTCGTCGAGGAAGAGGATGCGCGGCTCGTGCGAGAGCGCCTTGGCGATCAGCACGCGGCGCTTCATGCCGCCCGAGAGCATCATCAGCCTGGCATCCTTCTTCGCCCACAGCGACAAGTCCTTCAGCAGCTGCTCGATGTAGGCCGGGTCGGGCGGCTTGCCGAACAGGCCGCGCGTGAAGCTCACCGTGTTCCACACCGTCTCGAAGGCGTCGGTGGTGAGTTCCTGCGGCACCAGGCCGACGAGGGCGCGCGCGGCGCGGTAGTCGCGCACGATGTCGTGACCATCCACCCGCACGCTGCCCGCGCTGGCATTGACCAGGCCGCACACGATGCTGATCAGCGTGGTCTTGCCCGCGCCGTTGGGCCCGAGCAGCGCGAAGATCTCGCCGCGGCGGATGTCGAGGTCGACGGTCTTCAGCGCGGAGAAGCCGGAGGCGTAGGTCTTGGACAGAGCGGAGATCGAGATGATGGGGTCCATGGGATCGAAGATAACAGATCGACGAGGCGGCCCGCAGGATCGAGCGGCACCGGGCACGATGAGCGGCAGCGGAGTGCCCCAAGGCCGCGATCGCGACTTGCGGCGCTCCAGCATGGGCGGCCCGTCCACCGCCCGGCGGCGGCTGGCGGCCAGCCGTCGGGCGCGCTTCCGCGGCAGGCTCGGCGCGCTTAAACTGCCTCGCACCCCCCAAGATCCTTCCCCGCCGCCAGATCCAGGAGCCGATCCGTCATGCTTCGTCGCTTGAGCCTGCATCGCCTCCCCTGGCTTGTGCTCGCGCTCGCACTCTCCGGCACGGCCTGCGCGACCGAGGTGTTGCGCGTGCTGAGCTGGCCGGGCTATGCCGACGCCGACGTGGTGCAGGCCTTCGAGGCCCGCACCGGCGCCCGGGTCGAAGTCACCCAGGTCGATTCCGACGAAACGCTGTGGCAGAAGCTCAGCACGAACGACGCGACCGACTACGACGTGTTCGCGGTCAATACCGCCGAGCTGCAGCGCTACATCGACCGCGGCGTGGCCGTGGCGATCGATCCGGCCGCGCTGCCCAACCTCGGTGCGCAATTGCCGCGCTTCCGCAACCCGGCAACGCTGCCCGGCACGACTCGCGATGGCAAGCTGTACGCCATCCCCTATGCCTGGGCCGAAATGGGCCTGATCTACGATCGGCGCCAGTTCGACGCGCCACCCCAGTCCATCGCCGCGCTGTGGGACGCCCGCTACCGCGGCAAGGTGCTGGTGTACAACAGCGGCTCGCACAACTTCTCGCTCGCCGCACAGATGCTGGGCAAGGCATCGCCCTTCCGCCTCGACGCCGCCGACTGGGCGCCGGCGGTCGAGCGTCTGGTCGAGTTGCGCCGCAACCTGCTGACCTTCTACGCCCAGCCGGAAGAATCCGCGCATCTGTTCGTCAGCCGCGGCGCGGCGCTGATGTACGCCAATTACGGCACCCAGCAGCTGCAGCTCCTGCGCGCAGCGGGGGCGGACGTGGGCTATGCGATCCCGCGCGAAGGCGCGCTCGCCTGGCTCGACTGCTGGGTGGTGACGCGCGGCGCACGTAACCAGGCGCTCGCGCTGGCGTGGATCGACCACCTGCTCGGCACCGGCCCGGCGCACGTGCTGAGCGCGCGCCACGGCCTCGACAACACCCGCGACCCGGCGCCGCACCAGGCCGAAACCGACCGCCTGGTCTGGCTCGAACCGGTCGAGGACGTCGAACGCCGCAACCTGCTGTGGGAGCGCATCCTCTCCGGCGACCGCGGCGCACGGGTGCTCGCGCCATGAGATTCGGCATCGCCGCCCGTCTTGGCATCGTACTCGCCCTGTCCGGCATGCTCTCCGCCGGCATCACCGCCTTCCAGGCCCAGCGCGCCAGCGAGACCGTGCTGGTGGACAGCGCGCGTGCCGAGCTGCTCACCTCCACCCGGGTGCTCGCGCAGCGCATCACGCAGGTGCGCGAGGACATCTCGCGCACCCTGCTCGCGCTCGCCCGCCACCCGGCCGCGCTCGCGGCGCTGGAGAGCGACGACCCGCAGGCTGCGACGCAGCTCGCGACCCTGCTCGCCCTGCCGATGGCGGCCAACCGCGCCTACTTCCAGCTCCGCCTGATCGGCGCCGCCGACCACGGCCTCGAGCGCGTGCGGATCGACCGCGACGGCGACGCACTGCTGCGCGTGGACGGCGACGCGCTGCAGGAAAAGGGCCACTACCCCTACGTCTTCGACGCCCTCGCGCTGGCAGCGGGCGAGGTTTACATGTCGCGCGTGAGCATCAATCGCGAGCGTGGCTCGCACGCCGCCCTCGGCCGGCCCGCGGTGCAGCTCGCCACCCCGGTCGTCGACGAATCGGGCCGGCCACGCGGGGTGATCGTGGGCAGCATCGACCTCAACGGCGTGTTCGCCCTGCTCGCCGCCGACCTGCCCGCCGACTTCCTGCTCTACCTCGCCAACAGCGCGGGCGACTACCTGATCCACCCCGACCCCGCGCGCACCTTCGGCTTCGACAAGGGACGCCGGGTACGGGTGCAGGACGAGTTCCCCGCCACGCAGGCCGTGATCGACGGCCGCAGCAGCGAGTCGATGATCGACAGCGATGCCGGCGAGCACGCGCAGGCGCCGCTGGTCGCCGCCTTCATCGCCGCGCGGGTGCAGCTGCGCACCGAAGAGGGCGCCTTCATCCTCGGCCTCGCGCGCCCACGCGCCGCCGTGCTCGCCGAGCTCGATCCGCTGCGCGGGATCATGCTGCAGATCGTCATCGGCATGAGCCTCACCGGCATCCTGCTCGCGGCCATCCTCGCCCGCGCGATCACCCATCCGATCGAGGTGCTGGGTGCCGCGGTGCAGAACTTCTACGACAACGACCAGGCCCCGGCGCTGCCGGTCGAGCGTCAGGACGAGATCGGCGCCCTCGCCCGCCGCTTCGCCGAGCTGCGCACCCAGATCGGGCAGCAGTTGGCCGAGCTCGAGCACCGCCGCCGCGAGCTCGAGCATCTCGCCCGCCACGACGCGCTCACCGGGCTGCCCAACCGCGCGCTCTTCGACGACCGCATGGCGGTGGCGCTCGCGTCCGCCCGCCGCGACGACGGCGGGCTGGCCTTGCTGTTCGTCGATATCGATGATTTCAAGCCGATCAACGACCGCCTCGGCCACGTCGTCGGCGACCGCGTGCTCGAAGGCGTGGCGGCGCGCATCCGCCAGAGCATCCGCGAGTCCGACACCGCGGCGCGCATCGGCGGCGACGAGTTCGTCGTGCTGCTGCCCGGGATCGCGTCGGCCGAAGACGCCAGAGTGGTCGCGGACAAGATCCGCGCGGCGATCGACCGCCCGTTCATGATCGACGGTGGAGAGCTCGCGGTTTCGGTGAGCATGGGCCTCGCCCACTACCCGCAGGACGGCAGCGACTCCACCACCCTCGCCCGCCACGCCGATGCCGCGATGTACCGCGACAAGGCCGAAGGCAAGGCACGGCGGCACAGCTGAAACCGGCCGCCAGCCGGCATGGAAGTGTCGGAAATTTTTACACCCGGTGCCGAACCTTCAAAAATAAGCGCAGATAATCAATGGTCTGATCGTCGGGCACGGCGAATGCTTCCCCCCAAGGGAGGGCAGTACCCGACACTCCGGAGCAAGGAGGCCAGCATGATCGCGCGCATCCTCTGCAGCCTGCTGTTGTTCTGCATCCCGTTCGCCGCGCACGCCGGCGCGGTGTTCCAGGAACGCGGCGACGCCGGTGATTTCGCCTCGCCGCAGGACGTGGTCGGAACCTCCATCGAACGCATCCAGGGCAGCATCGGCGGCGACGACAGCATCGACGTGTTCCGCTTCCACTTCGCCGGCGGCCCGCTTGCGATCCTCGCCCGCCTCGACGGCTTCGACGACGAAGCCCTGCCGATCCGCCTGGTGCGCGAGAGCGGCCTGCCCGACGAGGCCTGCTTTGTGGGCAGCGCCGAGTATCCGCCCAACCCGTGCATCTCCGAGGGCTGGCTGGACTTCTCCGTCGACATGCTGGCGCCGGGCAACTACCTGCTGGGTGTTTGTGCGTCCGCACAAGGCTGCGTGGCGGACGATCCGCCCTTCACGATCGGCTTCGTGACCCACCCCGATGCGAGCGCACCTACGGCCACCGTCGGCAGGCCCGTGCCGGAGCCCGGCGTGCTCGCGCTCCTCGGCCTCGCCTTGCTGGGCCTGTGGGGACTGCGCATGGCGATCGCCGCACCGCCCAAGGGACCGCCCCCTTCCGGCGGGTAAAGACCGGTTTCGTCCGGCCGATCGCGCCTGCCGGCGCGCCTACAGAGGGCGTGCGCGGACGACGTCGGCGGCGCGGGCGAAGTTGCCGGCGCCGAGGTGGTGGAGCGTATGCAGTTCGGCGTTGTCGGCGCGCAGGTCCCAACGCCCGGACGAGAACACCCGCGCGTCGGCGGCCGCGGCCACGACCTCGGCGAAGCAGGTGTCGTAGGCGTCCTCGGTGTGGCGCTCGGGGATCAGGCGGCACTCCATCCACGCCGCGCAGCCGGCCTCGATCAGCGGCACGCCCAGCACGGGCCCCGCGAGCGCCGCGATGCCGAAGCGCGCGAACTTGTCGCCCTCGCGGCCACTGCAACTGCCCACCGCAAACGTCAGGTCGGCGAGCGCCGCGCCCGGGATGCACACTCCGAAACAGCCACTGGCGGCGATCAGTTCGCGGGTGAAGGTGCGCTTGTCGATCACGATGGCGATGCGCGGCGGAGAGAACTCGACCGGCATCGACCACGCCGCCGCCATCACGTTGCGCCGACCACCCTGGGCGCTGGTGACGAGCACCGTGGGTCCGTGGTTGAGGAGCCGGCTGGCGTGTTCGAGGGCGACGGGGGCGAAGGTGGGGGTCATGGTGGCTTCCGCGGAGGATCGAAGAGGCCGCCATTTTCCATGAATCGCGGACCGCGCCGTGCGTGTCCCGCTCGCATGCCGGGCGGATTTGCGTCGCCCGTCGTGACATAGTGCAGTGACCTGTCTGCTGCTGTCCGGATAATTGCGGCTTGTTCCCTGTCCGATTGCTCCCCATGTCCGATTCCGCGCGCCGCTTCCTCGTCCCGCACCGGGCGCCGACGCGCAGCACGCGTGCGCAGGGGGTCCGATGAGCGCCCCGCGCGGCGGCGTCTTCGAGCGTCCGCTGGTCCAGGCGGCGGTGGCGGTGCTGCTGGTGTTCGGGCTGCTCGCCGCCTTCCTGCTGTTCTCCCACCGCTCGGCCGAGACGATCACCACCACCGCCTTGCGCAACGAGGTGCGCGTGCTGGCCACGCAGATCGAGGGCGCGCTGCGCCGCATCGAGATGAGCATCGGGTTCATGCGCGACAAGTACATCCGCATCGGCCTGCACGAGAACGCGGGCACCCCCGCGTGGGAGGCCTCGCTGGTGCAGCTGCAGCTGGAGCTGCAGCATCTGGCGCGCGGCTTTCCGGAAGCCGTCGCCATCCTGGTGACCGACGCGCAGGGCAAGATCCTGGCCAGCACCCTCGACACGCCGCCGCAATGGGACATCGGCGACCGCGAATATTTCCGCCACGCCCGCGAACACCGCCAGGACGCGCTCGCCTTCTCCGAGCCCGTGATCTACAAGGCCGGCCCGCGCGAGGTCGTGGTGGCCTACGAAGCGATCCGCAACCCGGCGGGCGATTTCGTCGGCGTGGTCGCGGTCGCGCTCGACCTGCAGCGCCTGCAGGACCTGCTGCTCGGGGTGGACGCCGGTCGCCAGGGCATGGTCAGCATCCGGCGCAGCGACGACGGCCGCCTGGTGCTGCGCTTGCCGGACCACGGCGCCAGCCGGGTCGCCGACATCACCAGCACCGAGCCTTTCCTGGCCATCCGCCGCGGCGAGACGTCCGGCAGCGCGCGCTACGTCGGCATCGCGGACGAAGTCGAGCGCAGCTTCGCCTTCCAGGCGCTGCGCGACTACCCCTTCTACGTGGTGATCGGCCGCGCGATCTCCGAGCAATTCGCGCCCTGGCGGCAGACCGCGACCGTCGCCACGATCATCGCCTTGGCCACCCTGGGCCTGCTGCTGGCGCTGCAGGCTGCCCTGCACCGCAGCCGCCGCCAGCTCGCGCGCAGCAAGCGCAGCTTCGACGCCCTCATCGACAGCCGCCGGGAGGCGACCTGCGCCTGGCGGCCCGATACCACGCTGCTGACCTGCAACGAGCGCTACGCCGAACTGCTCGGCACCGAGGCCGCGTCCCTGCCGGGCACGCGCTGGATCGACAACGTGCCGGAGGCGAAGCGCGCGGAGGTCCACGCCGCCATCGCGCGGATGCTGCAGGGCGCCGGCACGCTCACCACCGATCGCCGCCTCCGCCAGGCCGACGGCCGCACGCGCTGGCTGCGCTGGCTCGACCTGCCGGTGCTCGACGAGGAGGGGCGCTGCGTCGAAGTGCACTCGATCGGCCAGGACATCACCGCGCAGAAGGAGGTCGAGCTGCGCCTGCGCCAGCTCGCACTGGCCGTGGAGCAGAGCCCGAACACGATCGTGATCACCGACACCGATGGTCGCATCGAGTATGTCAACGAGGCCTTCGTGCGCACCACCGGCTACACCGCCGCAGAGGCGATCGGCCAGAACCCGCGCCTGCTCAACGCCGGCAAGACCTCCGCCGCCACCTATGCCGACCTGTGGGCCACGCTCGGCCGCGGCGAGGTGTGGCGCGGCGAGTTCATCAACACCCGCAAGGACGGCGGCACCTACACCGAGCTCGCCACGATCGCGCCGATCAAGCAGGCCGACGGCAGCGTCAGCCACTATGTGGCGATCAAGGAGGACATCACCGGGCGCCGCGAGGCCGAGGCGCGCATCCGCCAGCTCGCCTACTACGACACCCTCACCGGCCTGCCCAACCGCAGCCTGATGTGGGACCGCCTGCGCCACGCCATCGCGGCGAGCGCGCGCAGCGGCGCGAGCGGCATGCTGATGCTGCTCGACATCGACCACTTCAAGCTGCTCAACGACACCCAGGGCCACGAGGTGGGCGATGCCCTGCTGCGCGAGGTGGCGCAGCGCCTGCGCGGCGCGCTGCGCGAGGAGGACACGGTGGCGCGGGTGGGCGACGACGACTTCGCGATCGTGGTCGAGAACCTGGGCGCGGACCGCGACGAAGCGATCGGCCGCGCCGAGAAGATCGCCGAGCACCTGCACCGCTGCGTGACCGCGCCCTGCGAGCTCGGCCTCGCGAGCGGCCCCTACCACGTCGGCGCGAGCCTGGGCCTGACCCTGTTCCGCGGCCGCAACGCGGCGGCCGACGCGGTGCTCAAGCAGGCCGAGGTGGCGGTGGCGCGCGCCAAGGACGACGGCCGCAACCTGATCCGCTTCTTCAGCGAGGCGATGCAGGCGGTGGTGGCCGCGCGCGCCGACCTGGAGCTGAAGCTGCGCGCGGCGCTGGCCGGCAACGGCTTCCGCCTGTACTACCAGCCGCAACTCGACCGCAACGGCCGCGTGATCGGTGCCGAGGCGCTGATCCGCTGCTTCGACGCCGAGGGCGAGATGATCTCGCCCGCCGCCTTCATCCCGCTCGCCGAGGAGACCGGCCTCATCGTGCCGATCGGCGAGTGGGTGCTGGAGACCGCCTGTGCGCAACTGCGTGCATGGCAGCGCACGCCCTCCACGGCCGGGCTGAGCCTGTCGATCAACGTCAGCGCGCGCCAGTTCCACCAGCCCGACTTCGTCGGCAAGGTGGCGGCGGCGATCGAGCGCCACCGCATCCGCCCCGGCGGCCTCGAGATCGAGCTCACCGAGAGCGTGGTGATCGGCGACATCGAGACCACGGTGCTGCGCATGCGCCAGATCAAGGCCCTGGGGGTGAGGTTCGCACTCGACGACTTCGGCACCGGCTATTCCTCGCTGTCCTATCTCAAGCGCCTGCCCTTCGACCAGCTCAAGATCGACCAGATGTTCGTGCGCGACATGGAGAAGGACACCAGCAGCGAGGCGATCGTGCGCGCGATCCTCGCGCTCAGCCGCTCGCTCGACCTGAAGGTGGTGGCCGAGGGTGTCGAGACCGCCGCCCAGCACGAGCTGCTGCTGACGCGCGGCTGCGAGCTGTTCCAGGGCTATCTGTTCGGCCGGCCGGTTCCGATCGAGGACTGGAAGGCAGGCTGAGATGGCGTACGTCCACCCGACCCACGCCCGCGCCGTGCAGCGCAGCCTCGGCGTGCTCGGCGTCGGCCTCGCCGGCGTGCTCGCGCTGTGGTGGCTGCCCACGCGCTGGGCCGCCGGGCTGGCGCACTACCTGCCGCTGCACCTGGCGCTGGAGACCGCCTCGATCGTCGCCGCCGTGCTGGTGTTCGCGGTCGCATGGCTGACGCCCGAGCGCAGCGCGGCGGCCAACACGCGCATCCTGGGGTGCTGCTTCCTCGGCGTGGCGGTGCTGGATTTCACCCACATGCTGTCCTACCTCGGCATGCCGGACTTCATCACGCCGAGCAGCCCCGAGAAGGCGATCGATTTCTGGATCGCCGCGCGCCTGCTGGCCGCGCTCGGCATGCTGACGGCGGTGCTGCTGCCGTGGCGGGTGCGCCCCGGCCTGTCTCCCGGCCTGCTGCTGCTCGCGGTGGGCGCCTACGTGGGCCTGGCGCACGCGCTCTTCCTGCCGCGGCCCGAGTGGGCGCCGCGCACCTTCATCCCGGGCCAGGGGCTGACGGGGCTGAAGATCGGCATCGAGATCGGCCTGGTGCTGCTGTTCGCCGCATCCGCCGCCTTGCTGCTGCGCCGCATGCGCGCGCCCTGCGGCTTCGACGCCCCCGCCCTGTTCGGTGCGGCCGGGCTGATGGCGCTGAGCGAGCTCTTCTTCACGATGTACGCGCAGGTCACCGACCTGTACAACCTCGCCGGCCATCTCTACAAGATCGCCGCGCACGCCCTTCTCTTCCGCGCACTGGTGGTGGACGGCATCCGCCGCCCCTATGCCGCGCTCGAACGCTCGCGGCACGAACTCGCGGACAACTCCGCGCGCCTCGCCGACGAACGCCAGCGCCTGGAGTCCATCCTCGCGGGCACGCGCGCCGGCACCTGGGAATGGAACGTGCAGACCGGGGCGACGATCTTCAACGCGCGCTGGGCGGAGATGCTCGGCTATCGCCTCGACGAGCTCGAACCGCTGTCGATCGACACCTGGCGGCGCTTCGCCCACCCGGACGACCTCGCCGACTCGGATGCCGCGGTGCGCCGTCACCTGCGCGGCGAGACGCCGTATTACGAGCATGAGACCCGCATGCGCCACCGCGCCGGGCACTGGATCCACGTGCAGGATCGCGGCGTGCTGCGCACCCACACCTCCGACGGCGCGCCGGAATGGATGTTCGGCACGCATATCGACATCACCGACCGCTACCGTGCCGAGCAGGAGCGCGCCGGGGCGCTGAAGCGCCTGCGTCAGCTCTCGGAGAGCGTGCCCGGCGTGCTCTTCGAGTGTCGCGTGGAAGACGACGGCAAGGTGAGCTTCCCCTACGTCGGCCGCCAGATCGAGGCGCTGATCGGCTGCCGCGCAGAAGAAGCGGAGCATGACGCCGCAGCCTTCTACGCCCGCCTGCATCCCGACGACGGCGCACGGGTGCGGGACGAGATCCGCCATGCGCGCCACGGCATGCACGACTGGAACGCCTCCTTCCGCGTGGTGCACCCGCTGTACGGCGAACGCCGGATCCGCGGCGAGGCGCGCTGCCAGCCGCGGACCGACGGCGTCGGCGAGTGGTTCGGCTATCTCCAGGACGAGACCGGGACGCACCGCGACCAGGAGCGCCTGCGCCTGGGCGCACGCGTCTTCGACGCCAGCCAGGAGGGCATCCTGGTCACCGACGCCGCGGTGCGCATCGTGGATATGAATCCGGCGATGGAGGCGCTCAGCGGGCATGCCAAGGCGTCCCTGCTCGGGCGCAACCCGCGCGAGCTCGGCTCGGGCCGACACGACGCGGCCTTCTTCGCCGAGATGTACGCCAGCCTGGCGCGCGACGGGCGCTGGCAGGGCGAGATCTGGAACCGCCATTCATCGGGCGAGATCTACGTGGTGAAGGCGTCGATGTCCACCGTGCTCGACGAGTCCGGCCGCATCGAGCATTACGTCGGCGTGTTCACCGACATCAGCACGCTGATGGCGCAGCGCGACCACTTCAGCTCGCTCGCCAACTTCGACGCCCTCACCGGCCTGCCCAACCGCCGCCTGCTCGACGACCGCCTGCAGCAAGCGGTGGGCAATGCGCGCCGTGGCAAGCCGCTGGTCGTGTGCATGCTCGACCTCGACGGCTTCAAGCCGGTCAACGACAGCGTCGGCCACGCCGAGGGCGACCGCCTGCTGGTCGAGCTCGCGCAGCGCATGCAGCACATCCTGCGCGCGGGCGAGACCTTGGCCCGCCTCGGCGGCGACGAGTTCGTCCTGCTGCTGGTGGACGGCGACTTCCGCCCGGCACTCGAGCGCGTGCTCGAGGTGACGCGCGCGCCGGTGGCGCTCTCCGGCGGGCGCTTCGCCCGCGTCACCGCGAGCATCGGCGCGAGCGCGTACCGGCACGGCGTCGAGGATGGCGCACAGCTGCTGCGCGAGGCCGACCAGGCGCTCTACCGCGCCAAGCGCGCCGGGCGCAACCGCTGGGTGATGTTCGCGCCGGAAGCTGCAGCCGGGGTGGAGACCCCGCCGGCCTAGCCCAGCGTCGCGGTCGCGAGCTTGGCGCCGAAGCCGATGAAGACCCCGCCCACCCCCGCGGTCGCCCCCGCAGCCATGCGGCGGTGGCGGCGGAACTGCGCAGCCAGGCGCGCGCCGGCGAAGATCAGCGTGGACAGGTAGAGCACGCTGCACACCTGCACGATCACACCCAGGATCACGAAGGACAGCGCCGGGTGTTCGTAGGCCGGATCGACGAACTGGATGAAGAAGGACACGAAGAACAGGATCGCCTTCGGGTTCATCAGGCTGATCAGCAGCGCGGTGCGGAAGGGGTGCGGCGTGCTGCGCAGCGGCGGATAGTCGGGCTTGCCGTCGCCGACCGCGTCCGCCGTCTCGTCCCCGCGCCGCCAGGTCGCCAGCGCGCCGCGCAGCAGCGCGAGCCCCACCCAGGCCAGGTAGGCCGCGCCCGCGTACTTGATCACCATGAACAGCTCGGGCGTGGCCCGCAGCACCGAGGCCATGCCGGTCACCGCGAGCAGCATCAGGACGGTGTCGCCGACGAAGATCCCCGCCGCGCCCTGGTAGCCGGCGCGCACCCCCCAGCGCGAGGCCGCCGCCATCACGTAGAGCGAGTTGGGGCCGGGCAGCAGGACGATGAAGATGGTGCCGAGGACGAAGGTGAAGAGGTCGGTGATGCCGTACATGTTGGCGCGCGCGGGGTCGGGTTGGGAGTCGGAGCCGGCCCTTACTTTGCCACGCCCGGCCGGTCACGGCCAGCAAGCAGCGCATTCGCACCGACCGACGTCCAGCCGCGCCGCTCGATCGCGACTCGCGTCGCTCCTACAGCACGCCTCCGGAAGCGCGGCGCCTGGCGTAGGAGCGACGCGAGTCGCGATCGGCTGCGGCCCCGCAGGCGCGGTGCTTGCCGTGGGAGCGACGCAAGTCGCGATCGGATGCGGCCCCGAACGCGCGGTGCTTGGCGTGGGAGCGATGCAAGTCGCGATCGGCTGCAGCCCCGAACGCGCGGTGCTTGGCGTGGGAGCGACGCGAGTCGCGATCGCGTGCGGCTCCGGACGCGCGGTGCTTGCCGTGGGAGCGACGCGAGTCGCGATCGGATGCGGCTCCGGACGCGCGGTGCTTGCCGTGGGAGCGACGCGAGTCGCGATCGGGCCGTGCAGCCCAGTGCTGAGCCGGCCTCATTGGCGCTGCGCGGTGAACTCCAGTGCTGCATCGACCGAATGGCTGCGGCGGATCTGCAGGCGCACGCGCAGCGTCTCGCCCTCGCGCCAGACCTCGTAGAGCTGGCCCATCTCGCGCGGCGGCTCGTTGCCGGACACGGTCTCGCTGCGGGTGAGGAAGCGCAGCCGCCCGTCCCCCCACGCCACCGCCTCCAGCGCGCGCGGCACGCCGAGGAAGCTCGCGCTGCCGCCGATGCGGCCGTCCTCCAGCGTGAACACGTAATGCTCGCGCAGCGTCAGGTTCCACGGATAGGCGACCTCGGCGCTCCATGCGCCGACGATCGCCTGCAGCCCGCCGTCGCCATCCCGCAGCCACCACCAGCCGCCGCCGAGTGCGAGGACCAGCGCCGCGATCGCGGCCGCGAGCGCCCGCCGTCCACGCACCGGTGCGGGCGACACGGGCGGCGCCACCCACTGCACAAGCGCCGCCTCCAGGCGGGCGAGATCCGCAACCCAGCCGGCATCGCCGAGCGCGAGCGCGTTGCGGTTGGCCAGCCCGCGCAGGGTCGCCGGCAGCGCCTCGGCCGCGGGCATCGTCGCCCCGCCGACCAGCACCGGAATCAAGGGTTTCCCCGAGGCGAGCGCGAGCTCGACCTCGCGGCGCACGTAGTCGCCGGGATCGTCGAGCCGACGCCCGCGCCCGTCGCGCGCGTCGAGCCAGCGCGTACCGATCACCACCAGCACCGCCTGCACCTGCTGCAGGGCCTGCTCGATGACCACACCGAAATCGGCCCCTGCGGCGATGTCGTCGACATCGCGGAACACGCTGTCGGCGCCGAAGCGGCGTTCGAGCGCGTCGGCGAGCCGCCCGGCGAAGCCGGCGCTGTCGTCGCGGCGGTAGGAGATGAAGACCTTGGACATGGGGCGGCAAAGCGCGGAGAGATCCTGCATTCAAGCACGCCCCCCGCCCCCCCGCCAGCACCGCCACCGAACCACACGACCGCGACTCGCGTCGCTCCCACAGAAACCAGCGTACCCGCAGCCGCACCGTAGGAGCGACGCAAGTCGCGATCGCGGCCTTCGAGCCACCACCGCCCACCGCCGCCGAACCGCCCGATCGCGACTCGCGTCGCTCCCACAGAAACCAGCGCGCACCCGCAGCCGCACCGTAGGAGCGACG